>NZ_CP108086.1:303505-607011 GCF_036186745.1 Microbispora hainanensis
AGGCCGTGGCGGTCGCGCGCCCGGGGCGCGCCGAAGTCCCGGCCGCGTTCCCACAGCAGGTCGAACAGCGTGCGCATCGCCACGACGATGCCCGCGCCGCGGACCAGGACCGCGCCCAGCGCGGTGCGCTCCGAGTCGACCGGGACCATCGCCACCTCCCGGTCCACGATGATCATCCGGATGGGCAGCACCGGAACGGTGCGCACCCGGGCGCCGAGCCGGATGAGCCGGTGAGCGTACCCCGACGTGGCCGGATCCCGATCGATCGTGTCGAGGCAGAGGGTGCGCACGTCCACTCCGCGTTCCAGCATCTGCGTGTCCGCCGACCGGCTCGCCGTCATGCCCTCGGCGGACTGCGCGCCGATCGGCATCAGGGACAGGAACTCGTGGCGCGCGTCACGCGCCAGTTGCACCGACCGCTCACGGACCGCGTCGATGTCCGCGAGGCGTTCGAGGACGTCGCCGGACGCGTGCCGCGTGATCGCATACTCGGCCGCCAGCACGGCGATCGCCGCCCGGCTCTCCGCGATCTGGTTCTGCTGCCGGACCAGCTCGGCCTCTTGGTGTTTGACGAGGGCTTCCAAGGCGATTTCCGGGCTCACCGGGCACAACGCCCCCGGGCTATCCCGCGACGGCCGCAACAGCGAGAGCCGTCGCAGACAGTCCAGCGCGGCCCGGACGTCATCCTCGTCCAGGTCCAGCCGCAGCGCCAGGTCGGCGACCGTGCTGTCGGGCTCGGCCAGGATGGTGAGGTAAACCGATTCGCTGGTCGCGTCCAAACCGAAACCCTGCAACACGCTATTACGGCAATGCCTGCGAATCCACATGCCATTTCCCTCGTACACCGCCGGCAGATCGCTGTACCGCGTCACATGGCAGTTATCCGGCACAGAAGGCCGCGGCAGCCTGCCGGACACCCGTCATATTAAGGCTGGCCCGCCGACCCGTCTCCGCGGCTCCGGTTGCCATCTGCTTTGGCAACCGGAGCATGTCGGCGGACTTGTGGACCGGTCCCACACCACGTCGCCGCACCCTTACGGAGCGTGGACGCGCGGGCGGCGGCGCCACTTTCACGACGCAGGCCAAAGCAGGCGGCTGACAACAACCTGCCAGGACATTTCTTGCCACTCAGCGGCCACTGACATTCCGCGGACAATTCTGTAAACATTGTGGGAGCGCTCCCACAACCCCTCCGATCGTTTCACAACCGTGCCCGAAATCCGGTTAGCAAGCACCGCGACAAGAGTGCGAGGCCATTGAGTGACAGAAATGAGTGCGCTGTCAGGGTGGTATCCGGCACCCGAAAACACGACCGCTGCGGCGCCGAATCGATGTCGGTCGGCGGGTCCGCTCATCGGACGGGAGGCACAACACCGGGAGATCGAAGCGGCCGTTTCCCGCTTGTCGGAGGGCCGCTCCGCTCTCGTCGAAATCAGCGGAGATCCCGGAATCGGCAAGACCGCGGTGCTCGCCGAGGTGACCCGCATCGCACAGGCGGCGGGAGCCGCCGTGTTCACCGGACGGCCGCACCCGGCCGACGGCGATCTGGCGTTCGGAGCGATCGTCGACGCTCTGGACGGTCCGCTCTCCGCCACCATGCGGAGCGTACGGCCAGAGGGGCTGACGACGGTCCACGGGGACGTGCTGGCGGCTGTCTTTCCCTCCCTTGCCGCGGGCGGCTGCGCGCCGCCGGAGGCCGCCGCGCCCCGCCGCGCCGGCCACGCCGTACGCATGCTCCTGGAGACTCTCGCCGCGTCGCGGCCGATCGCCCTCGTCCTCGACGATCTGCATCACGCCGACGCGGGCACCATCGACGTGGTGTCGCGGCTGCTGTCCACGCCGCCGCGCGCCCCTGTGCTCCTGGCCTTCGCGCACCGGCCCCGGCAGGCGTCCCCGCGGCTGCGCGCCGCCGCGGACACGGCGCGGGAGCTCACCCGTCTGCACCTGGAACCGCTGGCGGAGAGCGACGCCCTCGCGCTGATCGACGAGGACCTGCCCGTGCGATGGCGCAGGGATCTGTACCGCGCGAGCGAGGGCAATCCGGGTTATCTCGCGGCCCTGACCGATCTGCTGGACGGCGGCCCGCCCGGCATCGACGAGGCCGACATCGCCCCGGTGCCGCCGTGGTTCGCCTCGGGCGTGACCGCCGAGGTCGCCCGCCTGTCGGACACGAGCAGGCTGGTCGTCGCCGCGTGTTCGGTGCTCGGCGATCCTCTCACCGTGCCGTTGGTGGCCGCGGTCGCCGAGCTCGACGAGGACGACGCCTATCCTGCCATCGACGAGATCGCCTCCCACGACCTCATCCGTCTCGTGGCGGGCACCGGACGTTTCGGGTTCCGGCACCCACTGGTGCGCCGCGCCGTCTACCACGGCGTGAGCCCCGGCTGGCGGCTCGCCGCGCACGCACGGGTGGCCCGCCTGCTGACCGGCGGCCGGACGCCCGCCGTCGCCACCGGGATGCCCGCCGAGATGCCCGCCGGGATGCCCGTCGAGAGGGCGGTCGAGAGGGCGGTCGAGAGGGCGGTCGAGAGGGCGCCGCACGTCACGCGAATCGCCACCTCGCGCGACCGCACGGCGGTCGCGCTGCTCGCCGTGGCCGCCGACGAGATCGAGGCGACATGTCCCCGGCGGGCGGCCCAATGGCGGCGGGCGGCCCTCGACCTGCTTCCCGGCGATGACGACGATCATCCCGACGGCCGCGTCGGCCTGCTGCTCGCGCTCGGCAGAGCCTGCGTGTCGGCGGGGCAGCCGGAACCGGCGTCCGACGCCTTGGGCGAGGCCCTGCGGTCGCTCCCGCCCGGCGTCTCCGGCCTGCGCACCACGGTGGTCGCGGAGCGTGCCCATCTTCTGCACGCTGTGGGCCGATCCGGCGAAGCGCGCGTCCTCGTACGCGCCGAGCTCGCGCACACCCGGCACGAGGCCGATCGCGCGATCCTGTCGTACGAGCAGGCGTGGCTCGAAACGGCGAGCGGAGACCCCGCCGTGGCGTGCGACGACGCCGCACGCGCCTGCCGCATGGCCGATCGGCTCGGCCTTCGCCTGCTGGGCTGCGCGGCCCGGGGGACGCTCGCCGTCGCGGCCGTGCTCTCGGCGACGCCGTCGGCGGGAGGACTCGGCGAACTCCCCCGGGCCGCCGCGGTCTTCGGCGCCCTCACCGACGACGAGCTCGCCGCGCGGCCCGACGCGCCGCTCTGGATCGGCTGGGCCGCGCTTCTCCTCGAACGCCCCCACGACGCGATTCGGCATCTCGATCGTGCCGTGGCCGTCAGCCGGTCGACGGGCCGGTGGGCCGTCGAATGCCAGGCGCTGGTGGCGCGTGTCATGGCGCTGTGCGCCGGCGACCGGCTCGCGGCGGCCCAGGAGAGCGCCGACGAGGCCGCGCAGGCGGCCTGGCTGTCGGGGAGCACCGCCCTCCGCTCCTACGCGCAGGCGGCGCGCTGCCTGGTCGCGGCCCGCGTGGGCGACCTCGACACCCTGCGACGCCGCCTGGCGGCGTCCGGCCCGCCGGTCGTGCGAGGGTGGCCCGGGGCACTGGCCACCGAGATGGTCGCGGAGGCGAGGCTGGCCGCGGGCGATCCCGACGGCTGCCGGAGTCTGCTCGATATCGCCGGCGACGACCGCGCGGCGGGTCCGACGGTGCGGCGATACGAACTGCTCGCCCGCGCGGCGCTCGACGCCGGGCGGCCCGACGTGGCCTCCCGATGGGCCACCGCGGCCGAGGCTCTCGCCGCGCGGTTCGACTCCCCCGTGCCCGCGGCCGTCGCGCTGCTCGCCCGGGCACAGGTCCTCGCCGCCACCGATGCGGCGGCCGAGGCGGTGGCCGGGGCGAAGGCCGCGTTCGAAGCCGCCGCGACGCTGGACGCCGCCGGGCTGGCGTGGGACGCGGCGCGGGCCAGAGGCGTTGCGGAGGCGGCGAACAGGTGCGGCCGGGAACAGCCTGTGCTCACCGGTCCGGCCGCACGACCGACGAGCGCCACAGACATGACCGCAGCGGTGACCGAGCACGTCGTCACGGAGTCGCTGATGCCCTCCGGCCCGCCCGGCGGCCTGCCCGGCGCCGCCCTCCTCACCGAACGCGAACGGCAGATCGCCCGGCTGGTCAGCGAAGGGCTGAAGAACCGGGAGATCGCCGATCGGCTCTACGTCACCCAGAAGACCGTGGAGATGCACCTGTCGCGGATCTTCGCCAAGCTCGGCGTGTCCAATCGTGTCGGGGTCGCCCGCGCGCTCTACGCGACGTCCGCGAAATCGTGACCGCGCCGCTGGGCCTTGATTGTTTACCGAGAACGGGGCACCGCGAGGGCAGGTGATCCGGCCCGGGTGGGAAAAGCCTCCTCATGATGCGCAACCTGGTGAACGGCGCCGTCGGCGGCGCGCTTGCGACGGCGGTGTACAGCGCGATGCTGATGGCGGCGGACAGGGCCGGCCTGCTGGAGGAGCCGCCGCCGCGGCGGTTCGCACGGCTGTCCCTTTCCGGGCGGGACAAGCCCAGGAGGGGCGAGAACGTGCTGGGCACGATCGCGCACTTCGCGTTCGGCTCCTCCTGTGGTTCTGTGCTCGGCCTGCTGTCGGCCGGGCAGCGGGTGCCCGTCCCGATCGGCACGGCGTACGGGTTGCTGGTGTGGTATTTCGGCTATCAGGGCATGGCGCCGAGCATCGGCGCGTACCCGCCGGTCCCGAAGGACCGCCCCGGCCGCCAGGCCGCGCTGCTGGCGGGACACCTGCTGTGGGGCACCGCGCTCGCCTTCGCGCTCAACCGGCTGCGCACCGACAAGGGGCAGATGGCGGCCGAGCTCGCGCCCGGCATGCGCGAGCAGGTCCGGCGCGTCATGCCCACCCCCGAGCCGGCCGCCGCACGCTGATCCCGGCCGCTCGTCCGGTTACCAGAAGCCGACTTCGGGATACCTCGCCGACGGCCCGTCCGGCAGGGCCGCCGCCCGCCCTTCAGGTGGATGCAGGCGGTGACGTGCAGTCCGATGTGCCGTGACCTGCGGCGTTCCCAGCTTCACGGGGTGCCGGCCCTGATCCCGGTTGAGGGATGGGCCCGCGTCCGATCCGGGATCTCCCGGATGTCTCCGATGCCCCCAGGCCGACACGGTTTACGGGTGTCCAACGATCGGAGTCACGCCCATGACGCACGCCATCCTCGACCTGGTCCACCAGGTGATGTCATCGCCCTGGCTGTACGTGGCGCTGTTCGCCCTGGCGCTGCTCGACGGGTTCTTCCCGGTCGTTCCGGCCGAGACCTCGGTGATCACCGCCGCGGTGTTCGCCGCGTCGGGCGAGACCAACCTGGCCCTGGTCATCGTTGTCGCGGCTCTCGGTGCGTGCGCGGGTGACCACGTCTCCTATCTGATCGGCAGCAGGTCGGCGGGCAGGCTGCGGAACACGAAGCCGTTCGTCTGGGCGCGCGACACGCTGGCCGAGCGGGGCGGTCTCGTCCTGGTCGTGGCCAGGTACATCCCCGGCGGGCGCACCGCGACCACGCTCACCATGGGCGCCGTACGGCATCCGCTGCGCTCGTTCACGTTCTTCGACGCGATCGCGGCGGGCTCGTGGGCGGTGTACTCCGGGCTGATCGGCTTCTTCGGCGGGATGGCGTTCGAGAACGACCCGATCAAGGGCCTGCTCCTCGGCCTCGGCATCGTGCTGTCGATCACCGCGGTCGCCGAGCTGGTGAGATGGCTCAGGAAGCGGCGCGCCGCCCGGCGTCTGCCCGCGCCGTCCCCGGAACCCGCTCAGACGGCGGCGCGCAGGTAGGCGAGCACGGCGAGCACCCGGCGGTGGTCGTCGGCGTGGTGGATCACGGGCGCCGTGTCGGTCGCGGGCGGCCTGGCCATGGCGGCGGCGGCCGAGGCGGCGGCGGCCGAGGCGGCGGCGGCCGAGGCGGCGCTCGTCACCGGGATCGGCGCCGTGCTCGGTCTCGTCGTGGCCGTTCCCGCGCTGCTCGGAATGCGCGCCGGGCTGGCGCAGAAGGCGGGCGCGGCAGTTCCCCTGGTCGTCGTCCCCTGGCCGGCGATCGCGGCCGTGGTCGCCGCCTGTCTCGTCCTCGCCGCCGGAGCGAGCACGATTTTCGCACGAAAACCATCCGTCACATTTGGAAAAGCATCTGCCAAGCCGTCTACCAGCGCAAATGGTTGATCAGGCAAAGACGACGTCGATCCTTCGCCTTGTTCTCGCAAGGGTTTCCATTTGACACGTTCAGGAGTCGTCGTTCCCGGATATCCCTTATTAAGATTTTTTCCTAGCCATTGCATTGCGTACACGGATGGAGGGGTCATGGCGGGCCGGCACATGCCTTTGCCTCTACGCCCGCGCTCGATCCAGGCGCAGACCGCCCTGATGAGCGCGGTCCTGTCCCTCATCGTCCTCACGGTGATCGGGTTCGGCCTCGACCTCGCCATCCGCAGCCGGATCCACAGCCATCTCTTCATCGAGACCCAGCGGGTCGCGACCGACTGGATCGCCGGGATGGGCCCCAACGGCGTCCCCGAGCCGCCGGCCGGCCACGCGGACCTGGTGCAGCTCGTCGACTCCCGCAACCGGGTGATCACCGCGAGCCGGGCGGCGAGCGGCCAGGCCCCGCTGACGTCCCCCTTCCCCGGGGGCGAGGACCGGCTGCAGTACCGCATCGAGTGCCCCGACGGCGACCGGTGCATCGTGCTCACCGCCGTACGGGTCCTGCCGGTGCAGTCCCGGCTGTTCTGGGGCGGCGAGCCCCACGCCGTGTACGCGGGGAGGGCCGAGCCCGGCCTCCTGGCCACGCATCGGCTGGAACTGTTCATCGCGATCGGAGTTTTGATGATGACCGCCGGATGGACCTGGGCGAGCTGGCGTGCCACAGGCCGCACGCTGCGTCCGGTCAGAGAGATCCGCGAGAAGGTGACCGAGATCAGCGTGCGCGACCTCAGCCTGCGCGTTCCCCAGCCGCCCGGGCGCGACGAGATCGCCGAGCTCGCGCGGGCCTCCAACAGCTTCCTCGACCGCCTCGACGTCTCGGTGCGTCAGCAGCGGCACTTCGCCTCGATGGTCTCCCACGAGCTGCGGACCCCGCTCGCCGGGCTGCGCACGCAACTTGAGGAGGCTCTGCTCTACCGTGAGGACACCGACCCCTACGAGACGATCCGTACGGCGGTGCGGACCACCGAGCGGTGCCAGGCGATCATCGACGAGATGCTCACGGTCGCCCGGGTCCGCACGTCCGCGGCGGCGGAACACGAGCCGGTGGACCTCGCGGCGATCGCACGCGAGGAGGCCGCCGCCCGCACGAACGGCGTGCCCGTGCACGTGCACGTCGAGGCCGAAGACGAGGTGACCGTCCTCGGCAACCGGGTCCAGCTGTGCGGCGTGCTGACCAACCTGCTGGTCAACGCGCAGCGCCACGCCTGCAGCAAGGTCGACGTCATCGTCGGGCGGGCCGGGGACGACGCGGTCGTCACCGTGCTCGACGACGGCGACGGCATCGCGCCGGAGGACCGCGAGCGGGTCTTCGAGCCGTTCGTCCGCCTGAAGGACGGCCGCCGCCGCGACCCCAAGGGCACCGGGCTCGGCCTCGCCCTGTGCCGCCTCACGGCGGACGCGCACCATGGGACGCTGCGGATCGAGGACTCCCCGCGCGGGGCCCGCTTCGTCCTGCGCCTGCCGCTGCTCGCGAGCGCCAGGGCGCAGCTCACCCGGTGACGCTCAGGTGACGCTTATCCGGTGATGCTTTGGGCGTCACCGGCCGCGGCCAGGGTCAACGCGAAGTCGCCGGAACTGTCGGTGTACCAGCGGCAGACCGCGAACCCGGCCCGGGACAGCTCGTCGAGCATGCCCTCCCTGCGGAACTTGGCGCTGATCTCCGTACGCGTCTCCTCGCCCTCGGCGAACGGGATCGTGAGGCCGAGCGCCCTGATCGGCACCTCCATGGGCCGAGTGGCCCGCAGCCGCATCTCGATCCACTCGTTGTCGTCGTCCCACAGCGCGACGTGCTCGAACGCCTCCGGCTCGAACCCGGCGTCCAGCTCCCGGTTGAGCACGCGCAGCACGTTGCGGTTGAAGGCGGCCGTCACCCCCTGCGGGTCGTCGTACGCCCTGACCAGGCGGGCGGGATCCTTCACCAGGTCGGCGCCGAGCAGCAGGGTGTCGCCCGGCCGCAGCGTGGCCCGCAGCTCCTTGAGGAACACCTCCCGCGCGGCGGGCGGGAGGTTGCCGATCGTGCCGCCGAGGAACGCCACCAGCCGCCTGCCGGTCCTCGGCAGCAGCGCCAGGTGCTGTTCGAAGTCGGCACGCACCGGCCGCACGTCCAGGCCGGGATAGCGTACGGCGAGCCGCCCGGCCGCCGCCTCCAGCGTGACGGCGTCCACGTCGACCGGCGTGTAGGCCCGCAGCGTGCCCGCGTTGGCCAGCGCGTCGAGCAGCAGCACGGTCTTCTCGCTCGTGCCCGAGCCCAGCTCGACGAGCGTGTCGGCCCGGCTGAGGCCGGCGACGTCGACGGCGCGGCGGCGCAGGATCTCCAGCTCGCACCGGGTGGGGTAATACTCCGCCAGCCGGGTGATGCGGGAGAACAGCTCGCTGCCCGCGGCGTCGTAGAACCACTTGGGGGGCAGCCACTTGGGCGACGAGGTGAGCCCGGCGCGCACGTCGTTCTCCAGAGCCTGGCGCAGATAGTCGCCGCCGAGATGATCGGTAACCATGGTCGCCTCTCAATCGATCGGTGTCACCGAAACGCCGTCGGGGGACGCGAGCAGCAGGCTCCGGTCGGGCACCGCCCGCCAGCCCGGCCGGTCGTCCAGGGGCTCGCTCGCGACCAGCACCCCCTCCTCCAGGTGCGTGAACAACGTGTCGCCCCACGCGACGGCGGCCAGGTGGGAACCTCCCGTGACGAGCAGGTTGAGCCGGGCCTCCGGGTCCTCCTCGGACGCCGCCCGGACCACGGCGGGCAGGACGCCGGCGAGCGGCAGGCCGTCACGCAACCGGGCGAACACGGCCGCGGCGAGCCATGCCGAGTCGCACACGCTCTCCGCGTCGGGCGCGAGTGGCCGCACGGCCTCGCGCCCGACCCTGCCGTTGTGGCTGAGCAGCCAGGGCCCGTCGGCGAACGGCGCGGTGGCCGTCTCCTCGATCGGCATCCCGGCCGTGGCCGACCGCACCGCCGCGATCATGCAGTGCGAGCGGGCCGCCCCGGCCAGGCCGGGCACGTTGGCGTCCGCCCAGATCGGCACCGTACGGCGGTAGCGCACGGGCCGGGACCCGTCATACCAGCCGAAGCCGAACCCGTCGGCGTTCACCGTGCCGTACTTCTGCAGGCGCGGCGCGTACGACTGGTGCAGTAGGCCGTGCGCGGGGTCGTTGATGAGCGTGGTCAGGGACCGCACCGGGCCCAGCCACGCCGCGTGGCGGCACATCCCTCACTCCTCGGAGCGGGCGCAGCGGAAGCCGGCGAAGATCTGCCGCCGGATCGGGTAGTCCCAGTTGCGGAAGGTCGTGCGGACGGCGGACGGATGGGTGGCCCACGACCCGCCGCGCAGCACCCGGTAGGTCTCCCCGAAGAAGACCTTGCTGTACTCCTCGTAGGGGAAGCACCGATAGCCGGGATAGGGCTGGAACCACGAGTCGGTCCACTCCCACACGTCCCCGATGAGCTGCTCCACGCCGTACGGGCTCGCGCCGTCCGGGAACGCCCCGGCGGGCGCGGGCCGGGCGGCGCGGTGGCCGAGGTTGGCCCAGCGCCCGAGATGGCCGGGGTCGGCCTCGCCCCAGGGATACCTGCGGCCGCCGCACGCCTTCTCCCACTCGGCCTCGGTCGGCAGGCGCTTGCCCGCCCACCGGGCGTACGCGTCGGCCTCGTACCAGGAGACGTGCTGCACCGGCTCGTCCGGCGGCACCGGCTCCTCCCGGCCGAACCGGACCCGCCACCAGGTGCCGCCGTCGCGCGTCCAGAATAGCGGGGCCTCCACGCCGTTGCGCTCGGCCCACTCCCACCCCTGGGGCAGCCACCAGCGCGGGTCGCGGTAGCCGCCGTCCTCGATGAACTCCATGTAGGCCCCGTTGGTGACGGGGTGGCGGTCGATCAGGTAGCCCGGCAGGTAGAGCCGGTGGGCCGGCCGCTCGTTGTCGTACGCCCAGCCGATGGTGTCGGTGCCCATCCTGAAGACGCCGCCGGGGATGTGGACCTCGGGGTCGGCGGCGGGCCTGCCCGGCGGCAGCTCCCCGTCGCGGACCAGGCCGGGCCGCCGGGACAGCTGGATCGTGGCGAGCATGGTCTCGTCGTGCTGGTGCTCGTGCTGCAGCACCAGCCCGAAGACGTAGCCGCCGGACCGCAGCGGATCGGGGTCGGTCAGGTCCACCTGGTCGAGGACGTCGAGCACCCGGCCGCGTACGCCGGAGACGTACTTCCTGGCCTCGGCCGGGCCGAGCAGCGGGAGGGACGGCCGGTCCTTGCGCGGGTGTCTGAACGCGTCGTAGAGCTGGTCGATCTCCGGGCGCAGCGGCTCGATGCCGCCCACCTCGCGCAGCACCCACAGCTCCTCGTAGTTGCCGACGTGGGCGAGGTCCCAGACCAGCGGCGACATCAGCGGCGAGTGCTGGCGCACGAGCAGGTCGTCGTCGGCGTCGGTGTAGGCCAGCGACCGCTCGCGTACGGCGGCGAGCTCGGCCGCGATCCGCTCCTTCAGGCCGGTCGGGCCGGCGTTGCCGAGAACGGCGTCGAGATCGGTCACGCGAGTATCTCCTCCATCTGATCGGCGGCCGGCGATCGGCCGGACTCGATGTGCCGAGAGGCGAACGCGCGGACCCGGGCGACCAGCGCGGGCTCGGCCCCGAGGCGGGGCAGGGCCTCGGCGGCGGCGCGGAAGCAGGCCGAGGCCGACCGGCGCAGGCCGGGGTCGGCGAGACCGAGACGGGCGGCGTCCGCCCATCGGTGGGCGACCGGCCGGGCCGCCTCCATGGCGATCGCGGCGGCCCTGTCGTCGGTGACGAGCGCGTGGACGACGGCCACGCACACGGGCCACTCGGCGGCCCCCTGCGCGTCGAGGTAGCGCACCTCCAGCCAGCCCCGGGGCCGTACGGGCGGGAAGAGCGTGGTGGCGTGGTAGGCGAGGTCGGCCTCGCCGGGAGGCCGCCCGGCCACGCGCGCGAAGTCGCGGAACGCCGAGCCGTCGAGCACCGGCCGGAGCCCGCCGGACCCCCGGACCAGCATCAGCCGGGCGTCGAGGAGGTAGCGCGCCCAGTCGCCCACCGGGTCGCCGCGCCCGTCGAAGTCCCGGGCGACCGGCGCGGTCCTGCTCGGGTCGAGCCTGCCCCACACGGCCTGGCGGCCGGAGGCCCACCCGTCGAAGGGCGAGTTGGCGAAGGCCGCCACCAGCACCGGGCCGAGCGCGTGGGCGCGTTCCCAGCGGGCCCGGGGGTCGGCGCCGAAGTCCAGGTTGACCTGGATCGACGCCGTCGAGCACATCATCGTCAGGCCGTGCGGCCGTTCCAGGAACGCGGCCATCGCCTCATACCTGGGCTCTCGTAACTGCCGCA
The DNA here is from genome assembly GCF_036186745.1 of Microbispora hainanensis. Lineage (NCBI taxonomy): Bacteria > Bacillati > Actinomycetota > Actinomycetes > Streptosporangiales > Streptosporangiaceae > Microbispora > Microbispora hainanensis. The sequence continues at coordinate 315,011 of NZ_CP108086.1, forward strand.
CGGCCGGGCGCAGGGTGTCCAGGCCCCGGCCGCCCAGCCGCAGCCCGGCCCGGGCGAGCGCGAGCCGTACGGCGTCGACGTCGGCGGTGAGCCTGGCGACGGCGACGGGCAGGACGTCGGGCGGGGCGGACAGTTCGAGCTGCCCGCCCGGCTCGAACGTCACCCGGCTGCCGCCCGTGAGCGTGGGAAGCGCCCCCGCGATCCGGGCGATGGGGACGGGAAGCATGGGGTTGTCCGCGTCGAAGACCAGGAACTCCAGCTCGACGCCCAACCGGTCGGAGGTGACCCCGCGGAAGCAGTCCCTGGCGTACCTCTGCACGTCGGTCATTCGCCCCCCATCGGGCCGAGGTCTGCCGACTATGTCGCGCCGAGTCAGCTTTCCCCGTAATTGCCCCATTCAACCTGAAACCCATCCAAACAGGTAGCTATCGGGCGTCACACCCCGCCGATCAGCCCTCGTCACGCATCCGGATCACCGAGGGCCGCACCCACGCCCGCCACCTTGGCGAGCACCACGCCCTTCCGCCGTACGAGGCGGGCGAGGCCGATCACGCCGGGGACCCACAGAACCCCCGGCGTAGCGGAGGAGCGTCGCGCCGACGCCCACGGCGCCCGGATTGTGCGCGTAGACCGCCCGAGCCTGCCGGTCGCGGGCGGCAACGACCGGCAGGCTTGAGAGGGGATGTACGTTGCGTACGAGGATCAGACGGGCGACGTCGGCGGGATCTCCATCACACCGATAGCGGCCAGGCCGATCAGATGCGTTCCGACGCTCCGCGCCTCGCCTATCGTCAGCTCTACAAAGGAGCGATCCTCGATGCTCAGGTGGACGCGGGGCTCGGCGTCACCCGGCCCGAGGCTGAGATCGATCCACATCCACTGCGGCTGCCCGGCCAGGGGGATCGCGTTCAGCTCGATGGACCGCAGCCAGGCGTTGTGAATGCGCTCACCAGGAGGCTCATCGATGTGGGGCTCCACGCACCAGGGCGGGCACGACCGGCGCGAACGCTCAGCCGTACGGCCCGGCCGGAAAGGCATGCCCCACGTAGCTGGTCCCTTCCGATTGCGGAGGCCGACTCCGGCGGACGTCGTGATGCGGTTTCCGATCATCGGAGCACCGCCATCTCGGCCAGGCTCTCCTGTTCCGCGATGGCCTGACACAGTTCGCGCAGGTTGTCGGCGTCGACGGTACGGCAAGCACCCGCCTGCTCGGCCTCCGATGGGAACGGCCGTTCACGGCTCGCCCAGAAGCGGCCGGCGTCGCTCCTCATGATCCGCCACCCGGCGAACTCCGTGCCGGGCGCAGCGGCCCTATCTTGGGTCATGGGTCAGGAACCTCGCTTCCTGATCAAGGACCCGTCCGATCGTGCCCGCGACGGGCGGGTCCGTCCTTGTATCGCCTCTGATGGCGATGACTTTGCTTAGCCGCTCCCCTCTGTCATCATTCTTTTACTGTTCGTGTCCGCTCTGCGACATCATGGCTCGCACAGTGCGAGATGGCAAGGAACTGTGCGGGCAATCTTCACGCGATCATGACTATCCAAGGGCTTGGTGATGAGAAGTCCCACTGTGAGACACCGCCGATTGGGTCGCGAACTGCGGCGACTCCGTGAGCAGACGGGTCTCTCACCCGAGGTGGCAGCCCACCAGCTTGGGTGGAGCCGTTCGAAGCTCAATCGCGTCGAGAACGCGCGGCTGCTGCCGAGCGCGGAGGACATCGGCAACGCCTGCGATCTGTACGGCGTGGACAGCAGCGGGAAGGCTGGCCTGATCCAGCTCGGCAAGGACGCCGGCAAACGAGGCTGGTGGACCGCCTACAGCGACGTCTTCACCGGCTCCTACATCGCGCTGGAAAGCGAGGCGACGGCCATCCGAATGTGGGAACCTACGCTGGTTCCCGGCCTGCTCCAAAGCGAGGATTACGCCCGCGAGATCATCTGCGCTACAAGACCCGAACTTGCTTCGCCGGACATCGACCGGCGCGTGGACGCCCGCATGGCACGCAAGATCAACCTTCTCGGCTCTCACGCCCCTACTGTGCACGCTCTGCTCGACGAGGGCATCCTGCACAAGCCCGTCGGATCACCGGGCCTCACGGCACGCCAGCTTGATCACATCCTCCAAGTCGCGGCTTGGCCGAACGTCACTATCCAGGTCCTTCCGCTGGCGGCCGGCGCCCACGGCGGCATGGAGGGAGGCTTCTCCGTGCTGAGTTTCGACGACGAGGATCCTGACGTCGGATACGTCGAAGGGCCAGCCGGCGACGTGTACGTAGAGGCGACCGATCAAGTACGGCGGCTTATGCTGACATTCGAACGCATCCTCAACATATGCCTGTCCCCCGAGAAGTCAGCAGAGCTCATAACTGCGGCGAGGAGTGAACATGATCTCCCCTGATCTGTCCGGTGCCGAGTTCCGTAAATCCAGCTACAGCGGTGGCGGGAACAACTGTGTCGAGGTGGCGACGAACCTGCCGGGGGTGGTGGCCGTACGGGACAGCAAGGACCGCACGGGCCCGGTCCTGGCCTTCACCCCGAGCGAGTGGAGCGCCTTCATCGCGGGTGTCAAGAAGGGCGAGTTCGGCAGCTGATCACCCGGCGACCGACCAGGTGCGGCGTGCCCCTTCTGTCACGTGACGGGCGTCGATCCCTGACCGAGTGGCCCGAGCACCTGTTCGCGGCGATCCGCAGCGCCGCCCGCGTCGTCCGTCCTGGGGATCTTTCGCCGTGAGCCGGTAGCGTTGGTGCACATGACAGCTATCGACTCCACCACCTCGGGTGCGTACGGCATCGGCCTTGCCACGATCGCCGCGGACGGCACCGTGCTGGACACCTGGTTCCCCTCCCCGGCGCTGGGCGAGCCCCCGGCCGTGGGCACCGAGCGGATCGCGGGCGACAAGCTCGACCCGGCCATGGCGGCCCTCGTCGGCCCCGACGCCGCCCGGGGCGTCGAGGTCGTGGCCGTGCGCACCGGCATCGCCGACCTGTCTGCCCCGCCGGCCGACACGCATGACGTGTACCTGCGTCTGCACCTGCTGTCCCACCGCCTGGTCCGGCCGCGCGCGCTCAACCTCGACGGGATCTTCGGGCTGCTGTCCAACGTCGTGTGGACCAACCACGGCCCGTGCAAGGTGGAGGGGTTCGAGGAGGTACGGCTGCGCCTGCGGGCCCGGGGCCCGGTGACCGTGTACGGCCTGGACAAGTTCCCCCGCATGGTCGACTACGTGCTGCCCTCCGGGGTGCGGATCGCCGACGCCGACCGCGTACGGCTCGGCGCCCACCTGGCGAGCGGCACCACCGTCATGCACGAGGGCTTCGTCAACTACAACGCCGGCACGCTCGGCGCGTCCATGGTCGAGGGCCGCATCTCGGCCGGGGTGATCGTGGGCGACGGGTCCGACGTGGGCGGCGGCGCCTCGATCATGGGGACGCTGTCCGGCGGCGGCAAGGAGGTCATCTCGATCGGCGAGCGCTGCCTGCTCGGGGCCAACTCCGGCATCGGCATCTCGCTCGGCGACGACTGCGTCGTGGAGGCCGGGCTGTACGTCACGGCGGGCACCAAGGTCACGCTGCCGGACGGGGCGGTCGTGAAGGCGCGGGAGCTGTCGGGCAAGTCGGGCCTGCTGCTGCGCCGCAACTCGACGACCGGGGCGGTCGAGGCGGTGTCCCGCGACAGCAGGGGCATCGAGCTCAACGCGGCGCTGCACGCCAACGACTGACGCCGGAGCGGGCCCCCTCCCCCCACCCTGAGATGACCCTGAGTCTGCCCTGAACTTGGCCTTCGGCCCTGTGACCGGCGGGAGGGCGGCCCGTACCGTGAAGGCATGGGACGCATTCTCCTCATCGCCGCAGCCGTGGTCGTCGGCTTCTTCCTTCTCGGCTCCGTCATCGGGCTCATCTTCGGCGCGCTGAAGTGGGTTCTCATCATCGGCGCGATCGCGCTGATCGTGTCGGTCGTGCTCAAGCTCACCCGGAGCAGCAGGTCGAGCCACTACTCCTGACCCGGCGACATGACCGGGCGCGCAAAGACCGGGCGCGCAAAGACCGGGCGCGCAAAGACCGGGCGCGCAAAGACCGGGCGCACAAAGACCGGGCGCGCAAAGACCGGGCGCACAAAGACCGGGCGCACAAAGACCGGGCGCACAAAGGGGCGGGCCCCGCCGCGGATGCGGCGGGGCCCGCTGTCACTCGCGCCTCGTGTTACGAGAGGGGCGGGTAGGCGTTCTGCATGAGCTGCTGGAACTGAGCGGAGAACCAGTGGCCGGAAACCGGGGCGTTCGCGAGAGCGCCGCTCGGGTTGTTGCCGTTCAGGCTGTTACCGCCGTAGGTCGGGTCGCACATGCGGTCGAAGCCCTTGCCCTCGTCGTTGTCGATGGCGGAGCTGGAGCCGTCCGACTCACCCGGGGGCTTGATCCAGACGTAGGCGTCGAGACCGGTGGCGGGGTTCGCCCTCGGACGCTCACCGAGACCGGCACCGGACTGGTTGCACCAGTTGCCGGCGTGGATGCGGCGGTCGACGCGGGACTCGTTGACGAACGTGTCCACGTTGGTGGACGTGCTCGGACCGGTCGGCCGGGCCGAACCGCCCCAGCCGTTGCGGGAGGTGTCGATCAGCATGCCCAGCGTGTTCGGGAAGCCCTTCGCCACCAGAGCGTTGCGGAGAGCGATCGCGAAGGACTGCTCGTCCACGTACCAGTTCCAGTCCACCCAGTGGGACTGACGCACCGACTGGCCGTTCACCGAGGTGTTGATGGTGAAGTACGGCTCGACCGTCGCGCCGAAGTTGGCGGTGTTGACGATGAACCCGTCGATGCTGTTCACGCCGGCGGTGGTGCCGCTGGCGACCTGGTAGAAGAGGTTCACCATCGGCTGGAAGTTGTTGTCCCAGCCGAGCCAGGCGTGGTGCGCCGCGTCCACGTAGGTGTAGACGTTCTTGATCGCGTGCAGCTTGTTCAGCGCGTACTGCACACCCTGGACGTAGGCGCCCGAGGACTGGGCCTCCTGACACGCCTGGAACGAGCTCACGTTGGTGATCAGGTTCGGCAGCGAGTCGGGCTCGATGATCGTCACGATGCGGAGGTTCGAGTACTTCGAGTCCGACATGATGTCGGCGATCACGTCGATGTACTCGCTCTTGTACCGTGCGAGGCCGTTCTGCGCGATCTTCAGCTCACCGTTGGAGGCGAGCGCCGAGCAGTCGCGGTTCGGCAGGTCGTAGATGACGACCTGGATCGTGAGAGGCGTGCTGCCGTTGGCCGCGTCCTGCCTGACCGCCTCGTCGAGGTGGTCGCGCAGGCCCATGCTGTTGTTGCCGGCCGAGCCGGAGCTGATCGCCGCGATGCGGTCCAGCCAGACCGCCGTGGACATGTTGGCCACGCGCGAGCCGCCCGGCTCGGAGGCGGCGCTCGCCGACCAGTCCGGGTTCACGTAGCCCGTCGCGCCGGAGTACGGGTTGTCCACGTGGGTCCCGGGCGGCGGCGGCGAGGTCGACGGGGAGGGCGACGGCGAGGGGGAGATCGACGGCGAGACCCGCGGGGAGGGCGAGGCCGACGGGGACACGCTCGGGGAGGCCGAGGGAGAAGCCGAGGGAGAGGCCGAGGGAGAGGCCGAGGGCGAGACGGACGGCGACGGCGAGGGCGACGGCGACTGCGGGGTGCCGTTGCAGGAGACGCCGTTGATCTTGAAGTCGGTCGGCGTCGGGTTGCTCCCGGACCAGGTGCCGTTGAAGCCGATGTTCGTCGAGGAGCCGGTGGGCATGGACTTGTTCCAGTCCATGGCGGTCACGGTCACGTTGCTGCCCGACTGGCTCCAGTTGCCCGACCAGCCCTGGGTGACCTTCTGGCTGCTGTTCGGGAACGTGAACGCGAGGGTCCAGCCGTTGATGGCGTCGCCCAGGTTCTGAATGGTCAGGTTGACGGACATGCCGCCCTGCCACTCACTGGCGGAGTAGGTGACTTTGCAGGAGACCGCGGCACTCGCCGAGGTGGCGGTGGCGACGGCCGCCGTGGAACCGAGCGCGAGCACGGCCGCCGCGACCAGGCCGCGGCGCACCGTGGAGCTCACGGCTCCCGGTCGGGGGGTGGATCTCATTGGGAAGGTCCTCCTGGCGATGAATTCTGCGCTTGGGAGCGCTCCCACGAACCATAGGCACCGCCTCCGGCGCCGTACAGGGACCCGTCAAGGGCGGATGAACGGCGAAGTCGCGGCGCGGCGTTCACTTCGCGTCCGAGCAGGGATTCCGTCACGCTGTTACGTCTGAAGTCACCTACGTGTTTCGTGAAAGTTTCACCCTTCCGCAGGCGAAACGCGTGGCCAGGGGGCCGGATGTCTCCTCCGGCCCCCGACGCGCGGAAGCGGGGAACCCGCGCGACGCGGGAACACGGCGCCACCTGGTCACGGGAGGAACCCGCCCGGCGGGTAGCATCCGTGAGTCACACATATCGCGAATGGGGATCGTCATGACCGTCAAAGTGACCGTCACCGGCGCGGCCGGCCAGATCGGTTACGCGCTGCTCTTCCGCGTCGCCTCGGGTCAGCTCCTCGGGGCGGACACTCCGGTGAAGCTGAGCCTTCTGGAGATCCCGCAGGCCGTCAAGGCGGCCGAGGGCACCGCGATGGAGCTCGAAGACTGCGCGTTCCCGCTGCTGCGGGGCATCGAGATCTCCGACGACCCGGCCAAGGCCTTCGACGGCGCCAACATCGCGCTGCTCGTCGGCGCCCGCCCGCGTACGAAGGGCATGGAGCGCGGCGACCTCCTTGAGGCCAACGGCGGCATCTTCGGCCCGCAGGGCAGGGCCATCAACGACCACGCGGCCGACGACATCCGCGTGCTCGTGGTGGGCAACCCCGCCAACACCAACGCGCTCATCGCGCAGTCCGCGGCTCCGGACGTTCCGGCCGAGCGGTTCACCGCCATGACCCGCCTCGACCACAACCGCGCGCTCTCGCAGCTCGCGGCCAAGCTGAACGTGCCGGTGACCGAGATCAAGAAGATGACGATCTGGGGCAACCACTCCGCGACGCAGTACCCCGACCTCTTCCACGCCGAGGTCGGCGGCAAGATCGCGGCCGAGCTGGTCGAGCAGGAGTGGCTGCGCGACACCTTCATCCCGACCGTCGCCAAGCGCGGCGCCGCCATCATCGAGGCGCGCGGCGCGTCCTCGGCGGCGTCCGCGGCGAACGCGGCGATCGACCACGTGTACGACTGGGTGAACGGCACGCCCGAGGGCGACTGGACCTCGGCGGCCATCCCGTCCGACGGCTCCTACGGCGTGCCCGAGGGCCTCATCTCGTCCTTCCCCGTGGTGTCCAGGAACGGCCGCTGGGAGATCGTCCAGGGCCTGGACATCGACCCGTTCTCCCGTGAGCGGATCGACGCCTCGGTGAACGAGCTGGTCGAGGAGCGCGACGCCGTACGGGCTCTCGGTCTCATCTGACGACCGCCTCGTCTGACGACCGCGCACGAAGGGGCGGGCCCGCCGCGGGCCCGCCCCTTCGTGCCGTCCGGGGTCCGTCACCCGGTACGGCGAGGCGTACGCAACAGAGATGTGACGAACCGGCGACGCCCGGGGCTGGTCCAATTGCATGGCCTCCCAGAAAGGAGAAGTCATGCGCCACCCCGCCCTGCCGGTCGTCTCGGGTCTGGCCGGCCTCGCCCTGTCCACGCTCACGATCTTCACGACGGCCGCGCCCGCCACGGCCCAGACCACGCACCACTCGATCCGCTACGCCTCGGTGGACGCCTGCCGGATCAAGGACGGCACCGAGGTGCCGTGTCACACCTGGCGGCTGGACCTGCTCGACGGCAGGCGGGTCGCGCTCAAGGACGCCATGCTGTGGCCGATCGACGCCAAGGGAAAGGTCGACAAGAGCACCAGCGCGCCCCTCACCGTCAGTGGCGACGGCGAGTCGGTGGCCTACTTCCGCAAGTCCGATCACCGCCTGGTGGTGCGCGAGTTCCACGGCGGGGTCCTCAAGGGGGTCCGCGTGATGCCGAAGACGCCGCTACCGCGCGGCGTCGGCATGGACTCGGTCTGGCTGGACATGTCCCAGGACGGCGGCCGCCTGGCCCTCCTCTACACCGACGAGCACGGCGCGACGCACGGCCGCCTGTTCGACGTCGCGCGGGCGGCCGCGACCGGCACGATCCCGAAGTCGGACGGGTTCTCCGGCTTCAGCGCGGACGGCTCGGCCGTCCTCCTGCCGCGGGACGCCGGCGCCAACACCACCGGGCTGTCCGTCCACGACCTCACGGGCGCCGAGCTGACCGGCGCGGTCCCACCCCAGATCGTGGCCAACAACGGCCCGTGGGCGCTGGCCGCCGACGGCCGCACGGTCGCCTTCGTCACCGGCAGCGGCAAGAAGGCCGCGCTGCGCTTCTACGACGTCAGGACCGACCAGACGGGAGGCTCCGTGCCCATCGCGCTGCCGAAGGACGTTTCGCCCGACACCGTCGACTGGACCGGCGAGCACGAGGTGACCGTCCACGTCTCCGATTACGAGCGCGCCCGCGACGTGGTGACCGTCCTCACGATCGACACCCGGACGGGCACGACCCGGGTCCGCGACCGATACAAGGTCCGGCCCGGCGTCTACACCTACCAGAGCTGCGGCGGCTGACCTCGGCGCCGCCAGGGACGCGGATATCGACATGGCCACCAGCGCCGCCATCTCGGTCACGACGGTGAGGCGCTGGGTGAGCCCGGCCGGCACCGTCCCGGGGTCGAGGCCCAGCATCCGGAACACGTACGGCACGACCACGAGGACCAGCGAGCCGAGCGCGACGGCGCACAGCACACGCACCAGACGCGAACGGGTGGCCCGGGCGACGCGCAGCCCGGCCACCGGCAGGCTGGCGAAGGCGACGAAGGCCGCATAGCGGTGGATGTTGCCGGAGAGCGACAGCGGCGCGCCCAGCGGATCGGTCGGGAACCCGGCCACCAGCAGCAGGCAGGCGCTCCACAGGCCCACCAGCAGCGCTGCGCGCCGGTCGAGCCGCCCCAGCCGGTCGAGCCGTACGGCGAGCACGGCCGAGCCCACGGCGATCGACGTCAGCGAGAGGGGTAACAGCCAGCCGTCCGGCGCGTAGAAATACTGGCTGATCGTCGCCGTGAGCGGGTCGAGCCCTCCCACCAGGTGCAGCGCGAACATCGCGGTGGCGCCGGCCGCGACCAGCGCGTATCCCAAGACCATTCCCATGGCTCTTCACTCTGGCCGCGGGAAGGGCACCGGCCCATCGGAGATCCACCCGAGCCGTCCCTGAGGGATCCCCTAGGAGACGTCGGCGGAATCGGCCGGGGCAGTCTCGGGGGTGGAGGCGCGGAACCAGCGGCAGCCGTACCTGCCCATGGGGAAGCGGGCCCGGCCGTCGCCGGAGATCTCCACCGTGCCGTCCACCAGCAGGTCGGTCAGCACCGTGGACGAGCCGAGCCCGTCCAGGGTGATCTCCACCTCGACCTCGGTCTCACCGAGGTTGTGCACGGCCACGACCGTCTCGCCGTCGCGATCGGCCCGGTGGGCGAACACGGCGTCAACACCGGTGTCCAGCACCGCGTACTCGCCCCAGGCCAGCTCGGGGCAGTCGCGGTAGTGCCGGATCAACCGGGTGATCCACGACAGCAGCGAGCCGGGGTCGCGCTCCTGCGCGCTGACGTTGACCTTCTCGGGGCCGTAGTCCCCGGCGGGCATGGGGATGCGCACTTTCGAGGGATCGGCGTCGCTGAAGCCGCCGTTGCGGTGCGGGGTCCACTGCATGGGCGTGCGGACGGCCTGGCGGCCCTCCAGCTCCAGGTTCTCCCCCATGCCGATCTCCTCACCGTAGAAGAGCACCGGGGTGCCCGGCAGCGAGAACAGCAGGCTGTAGACCATTTTGATCCGGTCGAGGTCGCCGCCCAGCATCGTCGGCACGCGCCGGCGCAGGCCCCGGCCGAACAACTGCATGTCCTTGTCCGGGCCGAAGGCCGCGAAGACCTCCTCACGCTCGGCCTCGCTCAGCTTGTCGAGCGTGAGCTCGTCGTGGTTGCGGACGAACGTCGCCCACTGGGAGTCCTTGGGCGCCTTGGGGCGCTCCCGCAGGGCCGCGGCCAGCGGACCGGCGTCCTGGCGGGCCAGCGACAGGTAGCTCCGCTGCATGGTGATGAAGTCGAAGCACATGGTGATCTCGTCGCCGAGATCGTTGCCGAAATACCGCACCAGGTCGTCGTACGGCAGGTTGACCTCGCCGAGGAGGATGGCGCTGCCGTCGCGGCGGCTGAGGAAGGCCCGCAGGCAGGAGAAGAACTCGTGCGGGTCGGGCAGCTCGTCGCTGTCGGTGACCTGCTCGACGAGGAACGGCACGGCGTCCACCCGGAAGCCCGACAGGCCCAGCTCCATCCAGAAGCCGAGGATCCGGGCGATCTCGTCCCGCACCTCGGGGTTGGTGGTGTTCAGGTCGGGCTGGAACCGGTAGAAGCGGTGGAAGTAATACTGCTCGGTCTTCTCGTCGTACTCCCAGAGGCTGTCCTCCTGATCGGGGAACACGATGCCCTTGGGATCGTCGGGCTCCGGCTTGTCCGACCAGATGTACCAGTCCCGATAGCGGGAGTCGCGGCCGGAGCGGGCGTCCTTGAACCAGGGATGCTGGTCGGAGGTGTGGTTGACCACGAGATCGGCGATGACCCGCATGCCGCGATCCCTGGCCACCCGCATGAACTCGACGAAGTCGCCGAGCGTGCCGAGGCGGGGATCGACGCGGTAGAAGTCGGTGATGTCGTAGCCGTCGTCCCTGTCGGGCGTCGGGAAGAACGGCATGAGCCAGATGCACGTCACACCCATCCGGTCCAGATGGTCGATGCGCTGGATCGCCCCCCTGAAGTCACCGATCCCGTCGCCGTCGCCGTCGGCGAAGGTCTCGATGTCGAGGCAGTAGACGACCGCGTTCTTCCACCACAGATCGGAGGTCATGCTCAGTCTCATGACCGTTGCCGCTGCCCGGCAAAGGAACGGCAAAACATCGGGCCCGCGCCGCCGCAGCGGCGCGGGCCGACGTGGTACCGCGGGCGCGGCCGGTCACGACCGCGATGTCACCGTGAGTCACGTCTTCAGAGCGGCGTGACCTGTTCGGCCTGCGGTCCCTTGTTTCCCTGAACGGTCACGTAGCTGACTCTCTGGTTCTGGTCCAGCGTCCGATAACCGTTCGAATTGATCGCCGAATAATGAACGAACACGTCAGCGGTGCCGTCGTCCGGAGCGATGAACCCGAAGCCCTTTTCGGCGTTGAACCACTTGACAGTGCCTTCAGACAACTGCTTCTCCTTCTTGGAAGCCACACCATGTTCCCAGGTCAGGAACACGAGGCTGCACAGCGGATTCGTCGCGCGACCCGCGTGGGACGCTGGAAGTGCGCGCATATCCGCCGCCGGATGTAACCCGGGTGCGCTTTTTACAAACCATGTTTTCAGGAATTGTCTACTGCGACACTCGCAGCCTGTACGGAGAGTACCCGCGATTACCCGAGGCTATGCCGGTGCCGCCATGTACCAGCGCGCGTGCCCGTCACCGCGCGTGAGCGAGTCGAGCCGCCGGGGCAGCTCCTGCCGGGAGAACGGGTCGCCGGAGGCGTTCCGGATATGGATGCCCACGGCGTACATGTCCCGCACCTCCATCAGCGTGCTGTAACCGGGCCACAGCCGCAGGTCCGAGCCGTACGCGCGGGCGAACTCGTCCACGTCGGCCGCCGACAGGCCGAAGCGGCGCTGCCCGTGATAGGTGTGCACCAGGTCCCACTGGCGCGGGCCGACTGCCACGCCGTCCCAGTCGCACAGCACCACGTGCCCGTCCTGGCAGCGCAGCAGGTTGTCGATCCAGGCGTCGCCGTGCAGCAGCACCGGCGAGCCGGTGTCGAGGTCGTGCCAGCGCCCGGTGAGCTCCTCGATGCGGTCGCTCAGCCACGACCGCTGGGTGGCGGTGAGCACCTCGGCCCGGTGCTCCACCGCGTGCCGCACCTCGGCGAGCGGGTCGGTGAGCGTCCGCAGCCCCACCGGCGGCAGCGGCTCGCGGTGCAGGCTGCGCAGCACCCGGCCGAGCTGCCGGGTCGTCGGGCGGCCGCGGGAGGGGACGTAACGCCAGAAGGTGACCGCCCGGCCGTCGTGCACGATCGGCTGGTCGGCGATCTCGTCGGCGGGCCGCACCGTCGGGAAGCCCCGGTCGGCGAGCCAGCGGGCGACCGCCACGACCACCGGCAGCCGGGTCAGCGCGTCCGGCGCGGTCGCGATCCGCACCACCAGCTCCCCGCCCGCCACGTCCCCCTGCAGTTTGAAGACCGCGTTGCTGCGCAGCCGCAGGAGCCGCGCCCCGCGCGCGTCCACCCCGATGCTCGCGCAGACCTCGCGCAGGACCCCGAACGCCTCCTCGGCCAGCGGTGCCGGCTCCATCGTCCTCATCGCGGTTTCAGGCACCCTCGGCCGCCGGGTACAGCCCGCTCATGGCGAGTGTGGGCGTCGACTCCGCCAGCACCCGTCGCAGGCGCCGTACGGCGGGCAGCGCGGGGTCGGCGTCCGCCAGCAGGGCCCTGGCCCGGGTGACGACGATCGAGGTGCGGTGCTCGGCGGGCACCTGGCGCAGCGCGTCCGCGGCGATCCTGCACGCCTCCTCGTGATCGCCGTTCCTGGCCAGGTGGCTCGCCTGGTCGAGCAGGATCAGCGCCGGGTCGATGGTCTGGAAGCCCGGGGGGAACCCGTCGATGCCCTGCACCTGCTGGGCGTCCCCCAGCTCGATCAGGGTGCCGGTGCGGTAGAACTTCATCCGCTTTTCCGTGAAGACGAAGGCCAGGTCGTCCTGGCTGATGCCGCGCATGCGGGCGAAGATCTGCTCCGCCTCGGCGAGCGCGGTCCTGGCGGCCTTGCCGTCGCCCATCCTGGCCAGCGCGCGGGCCTCGGCCGCCGCCGCCAGCGCCGCGGGCGAGCTGGGGGCCGAGCCGGCCAGCGTCCGCGCCTCGCGGGCCAGCCGCACGGTCTCGTTCAGGTCGCCGTAGTAGTAGAGGAGCATCGTCTGCTGGGCCCGCACGAGCGCCCGCAGCCGCAGGTCGCCCACGTCGTCGGAGGCGGCGCGGGCGGTGCCGTACCAGGCGTGGGCCTGGCGGGTGTCGCCCAGCTTCATCAGCGCGTCGGCGGCGAGCAGGGTGAGCATCGTGGTCGCGGTGAGCAGGCGGCGCTGCACCGACGACGGCTGGCGGACCGCGCTCAGCCGGCGCACGTCGGAGATCTCCAGCATGACCCGGCAGAGCATCGGCGTCGGCGGGGTCGTCATGTACTCCCTGCGGTAGCGCAGCACCTGCTCGTCGAGCCGGTCGAGCTGGTCCTCGCTCACCGTGCCCGCGGCCAGCGTGCGGTCGAGGTCGTGGCGCAGGCTCTCGATCTCCGCGAAGAACCGGCCGCTCGGCGTGCCCATGAGCATCGCCTGGTGGAACATCGCCCGGCGCTCCGCGTCGTCGGCGGCCGGGTCCTCGGCGCGGGTCTGCTCACCGGTCTGGCCCGGCCCCACCACGACGATCTTCTGCCCGCCCGTGTCCTCGCAGTAGTCGGCGGCCAGGCCGAGCCGTACGGCGTTGGCCCGGTAGAGCCGGGCCAGCAGGTCGATGGTCTGGGGGCGCGGGCGGGCCCGGTTGTTCTCCCAGGCGTTCAGCAGGTCGATGCTCGCTCGCGGGTGGCCGAGGTTCTGCTGCTCGCAGAGCTGCTCCAGCTCCTCGATCGCCTGCCGGGCCGACCATCCGCGGCCGAGCCGGTGCGCCTTCAGCAGGCTGACGCCGCAGCATCCGTGGATCGCCTGGACGGTCTGCCACAGCGTCCACTGCCGTGCCTGTGCCTGTTCGCGCCAACGACGCGCGCAAGCGGGTGAGTGCTCTCCGCGGGCCATGTGCACGCCCTCCACTGGTGAAGCGGTCCCCGTTTACGGTTGTTTCCCCAAGGTAAACACGCAGGCACCCAACCCCCCGGGACTGTTATCCCTTCGTGTTCCCGAACCCGCGGGTGTTCCACGGAAACCGGGCGAATTCCCTGGTTGTTGCACGGTTTCGGCGAATCGGCGCGATTGCCGGTGGGTCGTTGCGGGTTCACCCTTTCCGGTGATAGGTCCTGACGTTCCCGGAGGCTGACCATGACGACGGTAGACCGCAGCGAGGCGATGGACCACCTGGAGCGGCTCGCCGCGCAGCTCGAGGCCCACTCCTTCCAGGTGCGCCTGACGGCGCCGGCCGGTCTCTATCCACGTCTGCGCGTCATCAACCCCATGGAGCCCACGATGGCCGAGGACGTGCTCGCGTCCAACGCCAGCGACGGCGAGTGGTGGTACTGGCTGTCGTGGGCCGGCCGGATCGGGCACGCCTCCGACGTGGTCACCGCCGCCGAGCGCATCGCCAGCGTCCTCCACGTCATCCGCCGCTGATCCGCCACTGATCCGCCGCTGGGCCATCCGGACCACAGCACCGGATCGCCCGCACCGCCGCCTGCCGGCCGCCTACAGTTCCGTCAGGACAGGCCGGACAGGCTGGACAGGCGCACCGCTGTGACCGAGTGGCACGAAGACGCCCCCGGCTTCGTCCGCTTCCTCCTCGCGGACCCCGACTGGGACGACGACGTCGAGTTCCCCCGGCACAAGGACCTCCCACGAGAGGTGGACCTCGGCTGACCGGTGGCGAGGCGGTCAGGCGAACTTCGACTTCGGGCGGTCCTGGAGAACGCCGTCGACGTACACGTCCACCTTCTCGTCGTAGAAGGCGACGAGCCCGGCGATCTTCTGCGACTCCGGGAGCGGCGTGGGATACGACCAGACGAGGTCCCTGCCGGACTCCTCCTCGCCGACCGACCAGTACACCGCGCGGCCCTTGTACGGGCAGTGCGTCACGGTCTCGGACGGGCGCAGCAGGTCCAGCCGCACATCGGTCTTCGGCAGGTAGTAACGCGGGGGCAGACCGGTCTCGAACAGGATGCGCGGGTTGTGCGAGTCGGCCACGGTCACGCCGCCCACCTCCACCCGGACGTGGCGCGAGCTGGGCAGGATGTCCACCCGCGTGTACGGGTCGCGGGGGTGGACGAAGACCTCCTCGTCCTCCTCGAACCAGTTGTCCATCGCGTCCCAGTCGAAGCGGACGTGGCCCCGGATCTGATCGAGCGGCGCGTCGTCCCCGTACACGAGGGCGGCGCCCGCCCGGCCGGCCACGTCGTGGACCACCGCGTCGCCCCTGCTCGGCGAGTGCCGCGTCTCCCCGGTGGCCTTCAGCTCCTCCATGCGGACGTCGTCCGCCGGGAAGTAGTACGTCGGGTAGTAGGGAACCTCCCAGACCAGCAGGGCCCTGGTGGTGTCGGCCACCGCCCTGCCCTCGACGTAGACGCGCACGCGCTTGGCCGTCGTCTCCACCCGGACACGGCCCCGTTTCGTCGGCTCCATGCCCGCACCAACCAGCGGGCGGATCGTCCTTATTCCCCGGCCTCACAATCGCCATTTCTCGGTGTGCGGTGCGGGGTCGCTCCGCGCTATCGACAGCGAGCGGATAAGTCGCTTACCCTCGGCTAGGTGGGTCTTCGCCTATACGATACGCATCGCCGCGCCGTCCGCGATTTCGTCCCCCGAATTCCCGGAACTGTGTCGATTTATCTCTGCGGTCCCACCGTCGTCGTTCCGCCGCACGTGGGGCAACTCAGATCGCAGGTGAATTTCGACATCCTGCACCGCTGGCTGAAAAACAGCGGATATGAGGTCCTGCTCTGCCGGAACGTCACCGACATCGAGGACAAGATAATCCACAGGGCCATTTCCGAGGGGGTTCCCTGGTGGCGGATCACCGATCCCGTCCACCGCGCCTTCGTCCGCACCTACACCGCCCTGGGCTGCCTTCCGCCCAGCGTGGAGCCGCGGGCGACGGGGCACATCCCGGAGATGATCGAGATGGTCGAGCAGCTGGTCGCCTCCGGGCACGCGTACGAGTCCGACGGCAACGTCTATTTCTCGGTCGGCACCTACCCGCATTACGGATCCCTTTCCCGGCAGCAGGCGAGGCATCTGCGGGCGACCGAGGAGAACGAGCACGGAAAACGCGATCCACGCGATTTCGCGTTGTGGAAGAGCGCCAAACCCGGCGAGCCGGTGTGGAACTCGCCCTGGGGCGAGGGGCGCCCGGGGTGGCATCTGGAGTGTTCCGCGATGGCCCGCAGATATCTGGGCACGGAATTCGACATCCACGGCGGCGGGGCAAATCTCATATTTCCGCACCATGAAAACGAAATGGCGCAGTCACGGGCCGCAGGGGACTCGTTCGCGCGATTCTGGCTGCACAACGGGCCGGTGACGCACCGGGGCGAGAAGATACGTAAACACCAGCGCAACCCGCTGGCCGTCCCCGCCCTGCTCGACCGGGTGCGGCCGGCCGAACTCCGTTATTACCTGGCGGCGGCCCATTACCGGTCGCCCGTGGAATTCAGCCCCGACGCCCTGGACGAGGCGGCGGCGGCCTACCGGCGGATCGAGAGGTTCGTGCTGCGGGTGGCCTCCGACGCCGCCGCGCCCCTTCCCCCGCAGTTCAGCGAGGCCATGGACAACGACCTGAACGTGCCGCAGGCCCTCGCGGCCGTCCACGGCGCGGTGGCCGAAGGCAACGCCGCGCTGGCGTCCGGAGATCGCGAACGGGCGGCCGGGAAATGCCGATCGGTGCGGGCCATGCTGAATGTGCTCGGCCTCGATCCGCTCAGCGATACCTGGCATCGGGAAACGCATCTGCAGGAAGTGGCGGGGGCCGTACTCCGGGTGGTCCGTAATCTCGCCGCCGCCAGCGCCCGGCAGGGAGATCACGAACGTGCGCGGATCATGGAGCAGCACATCGAGAGGGCGCTCGCTAAACGCCACCAAATCGAGCACGCCGCGCTTATCAGATAGATCTTGATCGCACGGCGCGGCGTCGGTGCGGCGTCGGCCCAGAGCCGGCACAGAGCCGGCACAGAGCCGGCACACAGCCGACGCGGCGTCGGCGCGGGCCCAAGCACACACGCGGCGCACACGCGACGCACACGCGACGCGGACCCAGTACACACACGGCGCACACGTGACGCGGACCCGGCGCGGGACCCGGCCGGCGCGCGGGCCGCCGCCGGGCCGTCCGCGGCGCGCGGATGACCGGGCGGCGAATGTTACAAGAACAAGAACTGGCGACCGGAGGATAATCTCGGCCGATTCATGGGAATCATGAAGGCACCAGCTGACGGACACCGCCGAAAGGAGGGCCCCGATGAAGAAGGTGCAGATCGTGCCGCGACCGCGGCCGCCGAGAGTTCCCGCCCCGATCGACCTGCGCACCCCCTCGGGAAGGGTCCTCCCCTACTAACCCCGATGGCTCCGGATCAGCGTCCGGCCAGCTCGTAGCAGTGGGCGAAGCCCTCGAGCACGGCGGGCCAGGAGCACCGGACCGGCTCCGTCTCCCTGTTGTGCTCGGCGATCGACCGGCGCAGGGCGGAGTCGCGGGCCAGCCGTACGACCGAGGCGACGAGGTCGTCGAACGTGCGGCCCAGCAGGCCCTCCTTGCCCGGCCTGACGAAGTCGGCCACGCCGCTCTGCGCCCGCGCGACCACCGGCACGCCGGCCGCGCGGGCCTCCAGCGCGGCCAGGCCGAACGACTCGCGCGGCGCCGGGGCCACGAACACGTCGGCCACGGCCAGCAGGTCCTTGATCTGCTCCCGGCTGTACCTGCCCGGCAGCGACACCCAGCTCATCCGGCGCGCCCGCAGGTAGCGCTCCATGCGCCCGCGGGCCGGTCCGTCGCCCACGATCGTCGCGCGCATCGCGATGTCCCTCGGCACCCTGTCGCGGGCCGTCTCCAGCAGCTTGAGCAGGCGCAACGGCTGCTTGCGCGGCGCCAGCCTGCCGACCGCCACCACGTGCACCGCCGCGTCCCCGGCGTCCTGCACACCGTCCCGTACGGAACCGAGCCGAGCCGAGCCGGACTGTGCCGAGCCGGACTGTGCCGTGCCCGACTGTGCCGTGCCCGACTGTGACGTGCCCGACTGTGACGGGCCGGACTGCGCCGGGCCGGGCTGTGACGGGCCGGGCTCGGGCCGCCATGAGGTCACGTCCAGGCCGTTCGACACCACCTGCACGGGCACGCGGGGCCCGGCCACGGCGCGGATCGGCCGCGCGGCGGCCTCGCTGACGGCGGTGAGGACCAGGCCCCAGCGCCGCCACCCGAAGGCCGCCTGGAGCGCCCGGTAGACGCCGCGGGTGACCGGATCCCACATGCTGTGGACGGTCGCGACCACCGGCAGCCCGGCCCGGACCGCCGCCTGCACGCCCATCCACGCGAACGGCGAGACGGCCCCCGTGTGGACGTGTACCACGTCGAACCGGCCGCTCCTCATGATCCGGAGAAGGTGGGCCGTGCCGCGCGGATGGACCGGCAGGTCGAACGGGAGGTTCGCGACCACCCGGTGCACCCCCGGCAGCCGCTCCCCCGGCGTCGCCGTCACCACCTCGACCGTGTGGCCCGCCTCGCGCTGAGCCCTGACGAGGTCGGCGACCTGCACCTCGATCCCCCCGAGCCGCGGCAGATAGCAGTCGCTGACGTGAAGAATCCTCACCGGGTCAGCCTGACAGAGCCCGCCACGCCCATCAAACCGCGTGCCTATTCGGACTGCTCAGGGGGAGGGCGACGTCACGCGACCCGGGCCACGTGGGATCATGGGCGGAACCGGCGGCGCAGACGAGTGGAGCACGCGATGACGACGTTCCGTGGGGCGCGATGAGGACGGCGGTGTTCTTCCACGCCCATCCCGACGACGAGGCGCTGCTGACCGCCGGGACCATGGCAATGCTGGCCAACGAGGGGCACCGCGTGGTGCTCGTCGTCGCGACGGCCGGTGAGCGCGGCCTCGCCGACCTCCCGCACGGCGAGGAGCTCGGCAGGACCCGCATGGACGAGCTGCACCGCTCGGCGGCGGCCCTGGGCTGCGCCCGGGTCGTGCTGCTCGGCTACGGCGACTCCGGCCTGGCGATCGACGGCGGCGTGGCCGACGACCGGCCGGACAACGCGTTCATCGACGCCGACGTCGAGGAGGCGGCGCAGCGGCTGGCCTCGGTGCTCAAGGAGGAGACGGCCGACCTGCTCACGATCTACGACCCGGCCGGCGGCTACGGCCACCCCGACCACGTGCAGGTCTACCGGGTCGGCAGCCGGGCCGCCGAGATCGCCGGGACGCCCATCGTGCTGGAGGCGACGGTCGACCGCGACCTCCTGCTCAAGGGTGTGCGGCTGGCCTCCCGGTTCTACCCGGCGATCGACGTGCGGAGCTTCGAACGGGCCTACTCGCCCCGCGACGCGATCACCCACCGCGTCAACGTGCGCAAGTACGCCAAGGCCAAGCGGGCGGCGATGGCGGCCCACGCCACCCAGGCCACCGGCGGCGACGGCGACCGCACGCTGGGCGCGATGCTGAAGATCCCCGGGCCCGCCTACCGGTTCGTCTTCGGCACCGAGTGGTACGTGCGCCGCGGCCTGCCCCGCGGCACCCGCCTGCGGCACCCCTTCGACGGCGGCCCGCACATCCCTTAAGGGCTTACTCCTCCCCCAGGAGGAGCCCGGCACCTCCGGGGACCGGCAGACTGGAGGGGACCGGCAACCGGACTTGGGGGCGTACGCGGGTGAACAGGAAGTGGCTGCAGATCGCGCTGTCCGTGGTGTCGCTCGGGCTGGCCACAGCACTGGTGATCTATCTCCCGCAGATCGTGCACACCCTGACCGGCGCCACCGTGAGCTGGACGGAGATCGGCCACGAGTTCGGCGGCCTCGGCTGGCAGACGATCGCGCTGATGACGATCCTGTGGCTGGCGAGCCTGTACGCGTACACGTTCGTGATGACCTCCGCGCTGCCCGGGCTCACGCACATGCAGGCGCTCACGCTCAATGCGGCGGGCAGCGCGGTCAGCAACCTGCTGCCGTTCGGCGGCGCGGCGGGCGTGGCCCTGACGTTCGGCATGACCCGCGGCTGGGGCTTCGCCAACCGGCCGATCGTCGTCTACACGCTGGTCACCGGCATCTGGAACTCGCTGTTCCGGTTCATCCTGCCCGCCGTGGGGATCGTGTGCCTGCTCATGGCGGGCAAGGCCACCAATCCCACGGTCGCCAAGGCGGGCTGGGTCGGGGCCGTCTCGATCCTCGTGCTCGTCGCCGTCGTCGCCACGGCGCTCTACTGGGACCGCGCCGCCGCCGTCCTCGGCCGCGTCCTCGACGGGATCGTACGGCTCGCGCCCCGGCGGTTCCGCCCGGCGGAGCACGCGGCGTCGGCGGCCATCGAACGGCTGCGCAGGGACACGGCCGAGATCATCCACAGCCGGTGGGCGGGCCTGTCGCTCGGGATGGTCGCCTTCCTCGCGTTGCAGTGCCTGATCATGGCCGCCTGCCTGGTCGCCACGGGCTCCTACCCGGGGCCGGCCGAGACCGTCGCCGTCTTCGCGCTCAGCCGCGTCCTCACCACCGCCCTCGTCACGCCGAGCGGAGCGGGGATCATGGAGGGGGGCGTCGCGACGCTGCTGATCGGGGCGTTCGGCCAGCCCGCGGGCGGGGCCACCGCGGCCGCCGTGCTGTTCGGATTCTGGACCTACACCATCGAGATCCCCTGGGGCGGGCTGGCGCTCGGCGGCTGGTCCCTGCTGCGCAGGCGTGAGGCCCGCGCCGCCTCCGCCGAGGCGGAACCGGCCGTCTCCCCGGACCCCACCCGGGTCCGCTGATCAACTGCGGGTCACCCTGCCGATCTCCTACACTCGCGGGGCGAGAAGGTGAGGGTGTCCGGGTTGGTGAATGCCTTGTGCCCCTTCGCGGGCGCGCATACGGTGACGCCTGAGACAGGACGACGAGCGGCGGCCGGCAGGCACGACGTGCGAGAGCGGAGGAACGCCCGATGAGCCCCCCGACGAGCCCGGTGACGTTCCGGGTCCTCGGACCGGTGGGGGCGCACGACGGCACCCACGAGCTCGATCTCGGCGGGCTGCGGCAGCGCGCGGTGCTGGCCCGCCTGCTCGTGGCGCGCGGCCAGGTCGTGCCCGTCGACACCCTGCTGTTCGACCTGTGGGACGACGACGCCGCGAAGGGCGCCCAGTCGGGGTTACAGGTCTACATCTCCCGGCTGCGCCGCGTGCTGGAGCCCAACCGGCCGCGCGGCGGGCCCAACCGCCTGCTCGTGACCGTCGCGTCGGGATACGCCCTGCGCGCCGCGCCGGAGCAGGTGGACGCGCTGCGCTTCGAGGCGATGGTCCGCTCGGCCGGGGAGCGGATGGACGACAGCCCCCAGGCCGCCCGGGCACGGCTCGACACCGCGCTCGCGCTGTGGGAGGGCACGCCTTACTCGGACTTCGCCGATCAGCCCTGGGCGGAGGCTGAGGTGGCGCGGCTCAGCGAGCTGCGCCTGGTGGCCAGGGAGCGGCACGCCGACGCCGGGCTGCGCATGGGCCTGCACGCCGAGACCGTGCCCGACCTCGAGGCGCTGACCACCCAGCACCCCCTGCGTGAGGAGGGCTGGCGGCTGCTCGCGCTCGGGCTCTACCGGTGCGGGCGGCAGGGCGACGCGCTCGCCGCGCTGCGCCGGGCCCGCACGATCCTGTCCGACGAGCTGGGCATCGACCCCGGGCCGGCGCTGCGGAAGCTGGAGTCGGACATCCTGTCGCAGGACCCCGGGCTCGACCTCGTGCTTCCCGCGCCCCGGCGGCCCGTGGAGATCTCCGCGACCTGGCCGCCCCGGCCGGTCGCCACCGGCGACGCCCCGCCGCTGGAGCCCGAGCCGTTCGTGGGCCGTGACGCCGAGCTGGCCGCGCTCACCGCCGCCGCGCCCCGCGCCCAGGCTGGCCGGTTCACCGTCGCGGTGGTCAGCGGCGACCCCGGTGCGGGAAAGACGACGCTGGTGCGGCGGCTGTTCGAACGCCTGGAGGGCGACGGCTGGATCGGGGCGACCGGAGGCTGCCCTGACAGCACGGCGACCCCGCCCGGCTGGGCCTGGGTCGAGGTGCTGCGCGGCCTGGTCGCGCGCAGGGGCGCGGGCGAGTACGCCGCGCTGCTGGCGCCGCTGCTCGACGACACCGCCCCCGACATCGCCGACGACGAGGCGGCGGGCAGTTTCCGGCTGCACCGGGCCGTCGGCGGCTACCTGTCGGCCGTGGCGCGCGAGGCCCCGCTGCTGATCCTCCTGGAAGACCTGCACTGGGCCGACGACCAGACGCTCGCGCTGCTGCGCGCGCTGCCCAGCCTGCTCGCGGCCAGCCGCGTGCTCGTCGTGGTGACCTGCCGCGACGGCGAGCTGAACGACCAGCAGCAGGACGTGCTGGCCGCGCTGGCCCGGCTCGATCCCGTACGCGTCGGGCTCGGCGGCCTCGACGACGCCGCGGTCGCGGAGCTCGTGCGGGCGACCTGCGTGCACGAGGTGGACGACGAGGTCGTCAGCACGATCGTCGAGCGGGCCGGGGGCAACCCGTTCTTCGTCAAGGAGACGGCCCGGCTGTTCGAGGCCGAGGCCGACATCTCCGAGGTGCCGTCGGGCGTGCGCGACGTGCTGCGGCGGCGGATCGCCCGGCTGCCCGAGCGGGCCCAGCAGGTGTTGCTGCAGGCCGCCGTGATCGGCCGCGACGTGGACGTGGACGTCCTGGTCGACGTCTCGGGCGACGAGGACGCCGTGGTGGACGCGGTCGAGGCGGCCCTGCTCGCCGGGCTGGTGACCGAGCCGGGCCCCGGCCTGCTCAGGTTCGACCACGACCTGGTCAGGGACACGATCTATTCGGACGCCTCCCGGCTGCGCCGTTCGCGGCTGCACGCCGCGGTCGCCTCGGTGATCGAGCAGCGCAGCCCGAACGACGTGGCGGCGCTGGCCCACCACTACGACGCGGCGGGCACGGTGGAGACGGCCGCGAAGGCCGTACGGTATGCCGGTCTGGCGGCCGAGCAGGCCGAGCGCAGGTTCGCCCACCGGGAGGCCGCGACGCTCTGGCAGCAGGCCATCGCCGCCTTCGACCGTGCTCACGCGGGCCGGGGACCGGCGCGTGACCGGCTGGAGCTGCAGCTGCGGCTGATCAGGGCGCTGGCGCTGTGCGGGGACATGACCGCCGCCCGTGCGCATCGGGGTGAGGCGATGTCGGTCGCGCTGCCCCTCGGCGATCTGGAGCTGACCGCCCGGGTCGCGGCGGCGCTCGCGGTGCCGCACAAGGGCATCGCCCGCGACTTCACCCGTACGGCCTGGGAGATCGTCGACGTCACCGAGAAGGCGCTCGTCGAGCTGCCGGAGGGCGAGCAGTCGCTGCGGGCCAGCCTGCTCGCGACGCTGGCCCTGGAGCTGGAGGGATCGGCCACCGAGCGCGGCTACCAGGCGTCGCTGGAGGCCGAGGAGCTGGCCAGGTCGAGCGGCGACCCCGCGCTGCTGGCGATGGCGCTGAGCGGGCGGCTGCGGCAGTCCTACACGCTGACGCAGGTGGACGAGCGCGAGACCATCGGCCGTGAGCTGCTGCGGGTCGGGGCCGAGTCGGGCCAGATCGCGGTGCAGACGCTGGCGCACCTCGTGTTGCTGGAGTGCGCGGCGGCCCGGGGCGACTTCGCCGAGGCCGACGAGCACCTCGCGCAGGCCGAGCGCCTCGGGCGGCAGTACGCCCTGCCCGCCCCGGCGGCGGTCGGCGCGTGGTACGCCGGGCAGCGGCTGATGATCACCGGTGACTACGCCGGGGCCGAGCGGGCCTACCGCAACGCGGCGCGGCTGACCGCGCGGGCCGGCATGCTCGAAGGCCGCCAGGACCTGCCGCTGATCGCCACGTTCTGCCTCCACCTGGTGGACGGGCGGGCCGCCGAGATGGCCGAGCCGCTGGGCGAGGCGCACCAGCGCGGCGCGAAGTGGACGCTCGACGCCTACGCCGTGGCGCTCGCCTCGGCCGGGCACATCAGGGACGCACAGGTGGTGGCCGCGAGCCGGGAACCGGTCCGCACCGACTTCCTCTACGAGCTCGCGCTCATCTGGCGGGCCCTCGCCGGGATGCTGCTGGACGACGAGGGCCGGATGCGGGAGGCGTACGAGAAGCTCGCGCCGTTCCGCGACCGCATCGCCGGGGCCGGCACCGGTGTGGTCGCCCTGTGGCCGGTGGCGAAGACGCTCGGCGACCTCGCCGTACGGCTCGGCCTGCCGGCCCGCGACCACTACGAGAAGGCGCTGGCCGTGGCCGAGCGGGTGGGCGTGCCCCGCTGGGTCGCCGAGGCCCGCGGGGCGCTCGCGAACAGGTGAGCGGGCGGGCGAGCGGGCGGGCAGGGAGCAGAGGGGCGGAGTTCGCAAAGGCCCCTGTCGCATCACGAACCCGTCGCCTCTCGTGCCCTCAGGTGTACATAGGACGAATTGATCGCCGGTTGACATTCGCTTGCAATCGGCGCGAGCCGGGACGCTAAGGTGAGGCTGGCCTGATGACTGCCCCCATGACCGGCGGTGAGAGCACGTGAGGATCCCTGACCCCACGGCCGCCTCCGTGTTCGGCCTTCCTCTGTGGCTGGTCGTCGCGGTCGGCGCGGTCGCCCTTTTCGGCGCGTTCCAGGTGTACTACTGGGTCGGCCGCCGGCTCGGCGAGGCGCTCTACCGCTCCCGGGTGGGCCGCAGGATCGGCCGGGAGCGGATCGAACGCGTGGAGAACGTCGTGCGCCGGTGGGGCGCGCTCGCCGTCTACGGCTGCTTCTGGGTGCCCGGCCTGCGGCACACGCTGCCGTGGGTCGCGGGGGCTCTTCGGGTGGACTACCGCTGGTATGTGACGGCCAGCGCGCTCGGCTGCCTGACCTGGGTGCCGGTGACCTCCTTCGGCCTCTATTCGCTCCTGTGGGCCTGGCTGTCGCTGGCGGCCCGCTCCCCCGTGCTGGCCGCCGCCGTCGTCGCCGTCATCGCCGTGGCCGTCGCCCTCCTCGTACGGCGCCGCAGGAGGAGGGGCCGCGGCGGGGACGCGCCCGCCGCGCCCGAGGCCGTGCGATCATGTCGGGATGCGTAACGGGGTACTCATCGCGCTGGCCGCCGCCCTCGTCACGGCGGGGGCCGCGACAGGGCTCACGGCGGCGCCCGCTCAGGCAGGGCCCGCTCAGGCAGGGCCCGCTCAGGCAGGGCCCGCTCAGGCCGCGGAGAAGCCGTCGGTCACCGCCAGGGAGGCCTACCTGGTGGACATCACGGACGGAGCGCATGGAGCGCACGGAACGGTCCAGTTCGCCAAGCGCGAGACGCGCCGGGTGCCGATAGCGAGCCTGACCAAGGTCATGACCGCCTACGTGGTGCGGCGGCAGGCCCGCCTCGACGATGTGGTGACCATCAAGCAGGCCGACGTACGGCACGCGGTGGCCGGCGGGGCCACGACGGCGGGCCTGCGGGCGGGCGAGCGGCTCACCGTGCGCGACCTGCTCTACGGGCTCATGCTCCCCTCGGGAGCCGACGCCGCGCACGCCCTGGCCGAGAAGTACGGCCCGGGGACGGCGAAGTTCGTCGCCAAGATGAACGCCGCGGCCCGGCGTCTCGGGCTGCGCGACACCCGCTACGCCAACCCCGACGGGCTGCCCTCGAAGGCGTACTCCACCGCCCGCGACCAGGCGACGCTGGCCGCCGCGGTGCTGCGCGACCCCGTGATCGCGACCGTCGCCAAGACGCCCAAGCGGGTGGTCGGGAAGTCGGCCCACCACCGGGCGCACGTGTGGCGCAACACCAACGACCTGCTGCGCGACGGCGCGGTGGGGCTGAAGACCGGCTTCACCAACCAGGCCGGCTACTGCCTGTCGTTCGCCGCCGTCCGCGACGGGCGCACGTACGTCGGGGTCGTGCTGGGCGAGCGCAGCGACAGGGCCAGGTTCGCGACGGCGCGCAGGCTGCTCGACTGGGCTGCCGAAGGGGTCGCTGAAGGGGCTGGCGGAGGGGCCGCGGGAGGGCCTGGCGGAGAGGTCATGGAAGGGGCCGGGGTCATTCTCTCCTGAGCAGGCCGTGGCAGGCGATGGCCGCGGCGGCCACCACGTTCAGGGAGTCGACGCCGAGGTCCATCGCCCGTGCGCTCATCGGGATGCAGACGGGCTCGTCGGCCTCGTGCAGCCAGTGGGACGACAGCCCGTCGCCTTCCGAGCCGAGCATCAGCGCGACCCGGCCGGACAGCGGGGCCTTGTCCAGCGGCACGGCCGACTGGTCGGGCGTGAGCGCGAGCAGGCGGAAACCGGCCGCCCTGAGCTCCGCCAGGCCGCCGTGCCAGTCGGTCATCCGGGCGTACGGGATGGCGAACACCGCCCCCATCGACACCTTGACGGCGCGGCGATAGAGGGGGTCGGCGCAGCGCGGCGACAGCACGATCCCGCCGACGCCGAGCGCCGCCGCGCAGCGGAAGATCGCCCCCACGTTGCCGTGGTCGACCAGGTCCTCCAGCACGAGGATCCTCGCCCCCGCGTCCGCGAGGAGCTCGCCGACCGAGGGAAGCGGGGTGCGCTCCATCGCGGCGAGCGCGCCGCGATGCACCTGGAAGCCGGTGATGCCCTCCATCACCCGGTCGGAGACCACATAGACGGTGGCGTCGCCGACGACGTCGGCCAGCGCGTCGAGCCACTTGGCCGTGGTCAGCACGGAACGCACCGGGTGGCCCGCGCCGATCGCCCGCCTGATGACCTTCTCGCCCTCGGCGACGAACAGCCCGCGCTCGCTCTCGACGCTCTTGCGCAGATCGACGTCGCGCAGCCGGACGTAGTCCGACAGGCGCGGATCCGCCGCGTCCTCCACCGGGATGACCACGGCCCTCAGCGTACGGCCAGGCCGAACGCTCCCGCACACCCGCTCCGTACACCCAGTCTGTGCACCCTGGCACAAGATATGCCTTTTGCCAGTATCGTTCCGTAAACCTGTTACGGCCCGTCGATATCCGGAGAGAGCACCGTGGGCGGACGACACCGCACAGACGAACTCGATGGCGGCTTCGACCCCCGGTACGAGCCCCCGCCGCCACGGCGGCGCGCCGGGCGGGGGACGGTGTTCGTCCCGCTGGCCGGAGCGGTCGCCCTCGCCGTCCTCCTCGGCGTCGCCGCCTACGTGGTGGTGAACAAGAGCCCGGGCTGCGCCGGAGAGAAGGTCGAACTCTCGGTCGTCGCCGCGCCCGACATCGAGCCCGCCGTCCAGAAGATCGCCACGAAGTTCGGCAAGTCGGGCAGGACCGTCGACGGCAGGTGCGTCGCCGTCACGGTCAAGGCCGCCGACTCGTCCGACGTCGCCAACGCGATGGCGGGCACCGGTCCCACCAACGGCAAGATCGACCCCGACCTGTGGATCCCCGACTCCAGCCTGTGGCTGAGCGGCGTCAAGAACGCGCCCGAACCCGCCGGGTACGCCGCGAGCACCCCCGTCGTGCTGGCCGCGTCCAAGACCGGCGCGGACAAGCTCCAGTCGGCCTTCAGCCCGAGCTGGACCGGCCTGATGAGCGCGGCCAACGCCGCCAACCCCGACGGCCTGGCGCGGAAGGTGCGCGTGCTCGCGCTCGACCCCACGCAGAACGCCGCCGGTCTCGGCGCGCTGCTGGCCGGGGCCGCCGTGCTCAAGCAGGGAGGCGGCAGCGAGGAGACGCTCGTCGGCGTGCTGCGCCAGTTGTCGGAGTCCACCGTCTCGACCCCCGACAGCATGTTCGCCACGCTGACCAAGGCCGCGGCCCGCATCCCCGTCGGCGTGACGTCCGAGCAGGCCGTGTGGTCCTACAACACGACGACGACCCCATCGAACCCGGCGGTCGCGCTCTATCCGGCCGAGGGCACGATCAGCCTCGACTACCCGATCATCGTCACGACGAAGGACGCCGCGACGCGCAAGGCCGCGCAGGCCCTCGCGACCGAGGTGACCTCGCCCAGCGG
Organism: Microbispora hainanensis; assembly: GCF_036186745.1. Classification (NCBI taxonomy): domain Bacteria; kingdom Bacillati; phylum Actinomycetota; class Actinomycetes; order Streptosporangiales; family Streptosporangiaceae; genus Microbispora; species Microbispora hainanensis. Next base: position 342,872 of record NZ_CP108086.1, read on the forward strand.
CAGGAAGACCGTGCAGGACTTCGGCTTCCGTGCACCGGACGGCAAGGGCGGCAGCCTGCTGAAGCCCGACAACGGCGTCAGCGCGAAGAAGCCGGCCGCGATCCCGCTGCCCGACTCCGCGACCGTCACCCGCCTCGCGCAGGCGTGGCAGCAGATCAAGCTCGGCACCCGGCTGCTCGCCCTCATCGACATCTCCGGGACCATGGCGCTGCCCGCCGACAAGAGCGGCGTCAGCCGGATGCGCGCGATCACCGACCTCACCGTCGAGGGCCTGAAGCTGTTCCCCGACAAGGCCGAGATCGGCATCTGGGCCTTCTCCGACAACCTCCGCGGCCCGGGCGTCGACTGGAAGCCCGTCGTGCAGATCGGGCCGCTGGCCCAGCAGATCAACGGGGTGACCCGCCGCGACGTGATCATGAAGGCCCTGCGCCAGGCGAAGGCCATCCCCACGGGCAACACCGGCCTGAACGACACCCTGTGGGCCGCGTACCAGAAGATGACCAAGGAGTACGAGCCCGACAAGGTGAACACGATCCTGCTGTTCACCGACGGCGTCGGAAACGACGACCCGAACGGCGGCATCTCCAACACCGAGATCCTGCGCAAGCTGAAGGACGCCTACGACCCCAAGCGGCCGGTGAGCATCCTGATCATCTCGTTCAACACCCAGAAGGACGAGGACCGCACGCAGATGACCTCCATCGCCAAGGCGACCGGCGGCGCGGCCTACTTCCCGCAGACGATCCTGGAGATCCGGAACATCTTCCTCAAGGGGATCGCCCGCAGACTCCAGTAACAGCAGTCGCTGTTTTCGCAGGTCATACCCGTTGGGCATGGCCCCGCGACCCGTAAACGACGCCAGAGGGGACGGCGTCCCACTCGTGTGGGGACCGGCGAGACCAGGTTCCGTCACACGGGGAGGAATGTTCGTTGCCCGAATGGCCCGGCGTCGGGCGAGCCGACGACCACCGACTGCTGGAGGCGCTGCGCCGCGGGGGCGGCGCGGACGCCCAGGCCACGGCCGCGCTGTACGACGCCTACGCCGACCGGCTGAGCGACTACGCGTACGAGCTGGTGCGCGACCTCGACACGGCCGAGCGCGCGGTGCACGACGCGCTCGTGGCGGCGTCCTGCTGCGCCGGCCGGTTGAAGGAGCCGGCCCGGCTGCGGGCGTGGCTGTACGCGCTGACCCGGTTCCACAGCGCCACCCGTTCTACCCGGAAGGGCGCGGCGCAGGTCACCGGGCCCGTCATGGAGATGACGGAGTCCGCGGACCCGCCGCTCGCCGCGCTGGTGCGGGAGGCGCTCGGGGAGATCGCCGACCATGAGCGCGAGGTGCTCCAGCTCGCCGTACGGCACGGCCTGACGGCGGCCGAGGTCGGGTCGGTTCTCGGGCTCTCCTCCCGGCAGGTGTCGGCGCGGCTCACCCGGGCCCGCGACCACCTGGAGAACGCCGCCGCGGCCCTCGTGCTGGCCAGGGTCGGCCGGGCGCACTGCCCGGAGCTGTCGGCCCTGGTCGACCACGGCGTGGGCGCCGCCTGGCAGGACGGCCCTCTCGCCGCTCCGCTGCGCAAGCGGCTGAGCAAGCACATCGCGGGCTGTGAGATCTGCCGCGAGGGCCGGGGCAGGCACGTGTCGGCCGGGCGGCTGCTCGACATGATCCCCGTCGCCTTCCCGCCGCTGTCGCTGCGCCGCCGGGTGATCGAATCGGCGCTCCACGCCGACCGGCGTGACGACGTCGCCACCGCCGCGTTCGACCAGCGCGGTTTCCCCGCGACCACCGGCAGGCGGGCGGAACACCGGCGCACAGAACCCGCGCACACAGCACACTCCCGAACAGGGCACCCCCAAACAGAGCACCCCCAAACAGGGCACCCCCAAACAGGGCACCCCCAAACAGGGCACGCGCGAACAGAACCCGGGCGGAACGAGCGCAGACGGGTCCGCTCCCGCCCGCTGCGGACCGCCCCCGTCATGTTCGCCGCCGTCTGCGTGTTCGGCGCGGCCGGCGGGCTCGCGCTGGTCTCCGGTCAGGCCCCGGCCGAGCGGCTCGAAGCGATACGCGTCTCCCCGACGGCGGCCCCGCAGGACCCGGGACAGCCCGAGGAGCCCGAAGCGTCCGAAGAGCCCGTGCTGGGCCGGGAGGGGAACGGCCCGCCGGAGGCGACGCCCGCCGCCCCCGGAGACGAGACACCCCCACCGAACGACTCCCCCCAATCGGCCGCGACCGCCCCACCCCACACCGCACCCTCGGGGCGGTCGCGGCCGTCTTCCCCCTCCACGCGGCGTACGCCCGAGCCGGCACTGACGGCGCTGTGCCCCGGAGACCTGGGCACGGCCACGGGCGCGTCGATCACGCTGGCCGCCCGCAACGCCGTGATCGAGTGGACGGCCGTCGCCTCGGGCGGGATCACGGTCTCACCCCGGCACGGCAGGCTCCGCGCGGGCGCGAGCGGCCGGGTCACGCTCTCCGTCGTCGATCCGGGCGTCGCGGGCAAAGGGATCGTGACCTTCACGTCCTCGGCCGGCCGGCCCTCGTGCCGGATGACCTGGGACGGCCGGGAGGGGAACGGTGACACCGACCCGCTGCCCGACCGGAGCTCCGAGCCCACGACGGCCCCCACCCGCCCCACGCGTCCCCCCGGCGGCGGCTCCTCCTCCCAGCCACCGGATGAGCCGGGCGAGTCCGGCGGGTCCGGCGAGACGGGTGACGGCCCGTCCGCGGCCGGCGAGGCCGCCGCCACGCCCTCTACCTGACGCATCCGCCACACAATCACCATTTGTTACACCCTTGTTGGAACTTTGGCACTCGCCAGTAACAATCAGGATTCGCGAGGTGTCAGCGGAAGTTTGAAAGGGGAAAAACGACGCGACCGAGGATTTGAGGGGGCATTGTGGCCCAAGCATGGCTGCCCGGCGCAAGCCGACTTCCCTCCCCCGGGGACTCCGGATCAATGCTCGGAGGAGCCCCGAGGACCGTCTGGTTCATCTGGCCCGCCGACCCCCAAGGGGTCTCCGCCAGGTCCGTCGCCCAGCGGCTGGTCCAGCTCCACCGGCCCTCCCACCTGGTGTGGAATCCGGTGACCGGAGAGATCGTCCAGTTGCTCCCGCCCACCAGGGCGGGCGGCGGGCTCGCCGCGGACCGCGGCAGGAACGGACGGATCTGCGTGCAGATCCAAGTCATCGGCTCGGCGAGGGAACCGTTCACCGACACCAAACTCGACGGCCTGGACGACATCCTGGCCTGGCTCGACTCGTGGGAGGTGCCGCGCCGATGGCCGGCCGGCCCTCCACTGCCCTATCCGCACTCCCTGACCGCCGAACGCAGCAAACGGCTGTGGGCACGGGGCGGCCACTTCGGCCACTCCCAGGTGCCCGGCACAAGGGAAGGCGACCCGGGATCGATCGACATCGCCCGCATCATCGGCGAGGAGGCGCCCAACCTGGAGGTCCCCGTGCCCCGAAGCGAGCTCAGGCTTCTGCAGGAGGTATGAGCTCCCTGATCACCATGCACCCGCGCCGTACGTCGGCCCGGGACGCCGAGCCGTAGCCCAGCACGAGGCCGTGCACCCGAGGCGGCCCGATGTGGTGGGGTTCGGCCGTGTCCAGGAGCACGCCGCGTTCCCCGGCCCGCCGCACCAGGCCGGGGACCACTTCGGCGGGCAGGGGGACCATGACGTGGAGCCCGGCCGTGTCGCCTCGCACGTACGGCCCGAGCACCTCGACGATGGTCTCCCTCCTGCGGGCGTACTCCAGCCGCATCCTGCGCAGGTGCCGGTCGAGGTCACCGCGTTCCAGCAGGGTCGTCACGGCCCGCTGGACCGGCCCCGACGTGCGGTCGGCGAGCTGCGTCCTGCGCTCGGCCACGGCGTCGAGCAGGCCGGCGGGGGCGACCAGCCAGCCGAGCCCGACGTCGGGACCGAGCGACTTCGACAGCGTGCCGAGCAGCACCACCCGCCCGGGGTCGAGCCCGTAGAGCGCGGGCAGCGGCGCGACGTCGTAGCGGAACTCGGCGTCGTAGTCGTCCTCGACGACGATCGCGCCGGTCCTGCGCGCCCAGGCGAGCAGCTTCTCCCTGCGCGGGATCGGCAGCCTGCCGCCGAGTGGGAACTGGTGTGCGGGCGTCGTGTAGAGCACCCGCAGGTCGTCGGGGAGCGCCTCGACGATCACGCCCTGCTCGTCCACCGGGCAGGGCACGACCTCCGCGCCCCGGGAGGCGAAGATCCGCCGGGCGGCCCGCCAGCCGGGCTCCTCCACGCCCGCCCGGGTGCCCGGTCCGAGCAGCGTGGCCGCGATCAGGTCGAGCCCGTTGCCGGTGCCCCTGGTGACCATGACGTTGCCCGCGCCCACCGGCACGGCCCTGGCCCTGCGCAGGTGGTCGGCCAGCAGCTCGCGCAGCTCCGGGTGGCCGTAGGGGTCGGGGAACGCGTTCAGCGCGAGCTCGCCGGCCGAACGCCAGGCCCGCCGCCAGGCCGCAGTGTCATAACCGAACACCCACGGCCGTCCCGCCCGCAGGTCCACCACCCCCGGGGGCGGCGGCTCGCGACGCTCGGCCCGGCGGGCCTCGGCCGGCTTCTCGGCGGACCTCTCGGCCGGCTTCTCGGCGGCCGGTTTCTCGGCAGGCTTCTCGTACGGCAGCGCCTCGTCGGCCACGTAGGTGCCCGAGCCGTGCCGCCCGTCCAGCCACCCCTCGGCGTACAACTGCTGGTAGGCGTCGGTCGCGACGGTCCTGCTGACCCGGAGCAGGGCGGCGAGGGCCCGCGTGGACGGCAGCCGCTCCCCCGCCCTGAGCCGGCCGGTGCGCATGGCCTCGCGTAACTGATCGGCCACCTGGACGGCGAGCGGCACCGGGCACTCGCGGTCCACGGCCAGCGGCAGGTCTATGGTCACGCGCAAAGTGGTCTCCCCATATGGCCCGCAAGTGGACGTCCTCCACCGGTCCACTTCGGCCTAACTTAACGGACATGCTCTCCCCAACCTCCCGCACCACCCTTCGACGGGCGAAAGACCGCGCCCGCACCGACCGCGCCGACCTCTACGCGATCCTCGACGCCGGGCTCATCTGTCATCTCGGCGTGGTGGCCGACGGGTCGCCCATGGTGATCCCCACCGGATATGGACGGATCGGCGACACCCTCTATCTGCACGGCTCCACCGGCGCGACCTCGCTGCGCGCCGCGCTCGGCGGCCCGGTCTGCGTCACCGTGACCCACCTCGACGGGATCGTGCTGGCGCGCTCCGCCTTCCACCACTCCGTGAACTACCGGTCCGCCATGGTCTATGGCCTCGCCCGGGTGGTGGACGACCCCGAGGAACAGCTCACCGGTCTGCGGGCCATCACCGAGCAGCTCGCCCCCGGGCAGTGGGACGTCGTACGTCCGCCGGGCCGCAAGGAGACGGCCGCCACGGCCGTGGTCGCCCTGTCCTTGGAGGAGGCGTCGGTGAAGGTCCGGCAGGGACCGCCGAAAGACGACGAGGAGGACTACGACCTGCCCGTCTGGGCGGGTGTGCTGCCCCTCACCGTGGCGTGGGGCGCACCCGAGCCCGACCCGCGCCTCACACCCGGCATCCCGGTTCCCCCGCACATCGGGAACCGGCAGCCGCGGCTGTAAGCGGTTTGCAAGCGGTTTCGCCGAAACTGCGACCGACCTTTCATCGACCAGGGAGGCCGCATGAGTTCCGCCGAGCACTGGAATGTGCCCGGTTACACGGTCACGCGTGAACTGGGCGCCGGAGGCGGGGGCCGCGTCGTCCTCGCCGTCCACGAGCGCTCCGGCGCTCCGGTCGCGATCAAGTATCTGTCGGAGGACCTGCGCCGGGACGAGGCGTTCGTCGCCCGTTTCCGGGAGGAGGCCCGCCTGCTCGTCGAGCTGAGCGACCCCCACGTGGTGCGGCTCTACGAATACCTGGAGACCGAGCAGGGCGCCGCGATCGTCATGGAACTGGTCGACGGCCCCACCCTGCGGGCGCTGCTGCGCAGGCAGGGCCCGACGGGCGCCGAGGCCGCGCTCGCCGTCCTCAAGGGCTCGCTGCTCGGCCTGGCCGCGGCGCACGCGACCGGCGTCGTCCACCGTGACTACAAGCCCGAGAACGTGCTGGTCACCACCGACGGGGCGAGCAAGCTCGCCGACTTCGGCATCGCCGTACGGGCCGGAGGAGCCCCCGGTTCCCCGGCCGGCACCCCGCCGTACATGGCCCCCGAGCAGTGGACGGGCGCGGCCGCCTCGCCGGCGTCCGACGTGTACGCCGCGACCGCGGTCTTCTTCGAGTGCCTGACCGGGCGCCGGCCGTACCGGGCGACCGAGCACTCCGTCCTCCGGCACATGCACCAGACGGCGCCCGTGCCGGTCGAGGAGGTCCCCGAGCCGCTGCGGCCCCTGGTCGCGCGCGGCATGGCGAAGGATCCCGCGCTGCGGCCGGCGAGCGCCGCCGCGTTCGTCTACGAGCTGGAGCGGACCGCCGTGGCGGCGTACGGGCAGGACTGGGAGGAGCGGGGCCGTCGCAGGCTGGCCGCGCTCGCCGCCGCCCTCGCCGCGACGTTCCCGCTGAACCCGACGCGCCCCTCCGAGACCGGCTCCTCGCTGTTCACCACGACGCTGCGGTCACTGCGGGCGCTGCGGAGCAAGGGCGTCCTGCTCACCGCCGGGGCCGCGCTGGTGGTGGTCGCGGGCGGCGGCATCGGGGCGTACGCCCTCGGCTCGGCCGGGACGCGCACCGCCGCGACGTCGCCGGCCACCCGGATCACAGACCCGGGGAGCACGGACGCGGGGAACACGGTGCCCGTCACGGCGTCCGCGTCGCCGGTCGTCCCCGAGGAGACCTCAAGCGCGACCCCGAGCCCGACCCCGAGCCCGACACCGAGCCCGACACCGAGCGAGACACCTGACGAGACGCCCACGGGGACGCCGGACGAGACGCCCGAGGCGACATCGGAGGCGACGCCCGAAGCGACGCCGTCGGAGACACCCGTGGTGACCTATCCGGAATCTCCCATGCCGTCCCCCATGCCGTCTCCCGTGTCTTCCCCCAAGCCGTCGCCCTCGGTGAAGCCATCGCCCTCGGCGTCCCCCACGCCCTCGCCCTCGCCATCCCCCTCGCCCTCGCCCTCGCCATCCCCCTCGCCCTCGGCCTCCCCCTCGCCCTCGCCCTCGCCCTCGCCCTCGCCCTCGCCCTCGCCCTCGCCCTCGCTCACGACGGTCGCCGAGCTGGACGTCGGCGGGCTGTCGTACCGGACAGGAAGGGGTGCGCACGGCGCGACCGGCACCGGCACCGGCACCGGCACGGTCACCGTCAGGACGAGCGGGCCGGGCAAGGTGACCCTGACCGTGCGCTTCACCGCGAACGGCACGGTGACCGCCACCCGCACGCTCACCCTCAGCGGCGCGACGACCTACACGCGCACCGTCTCCGGCGGTCTCGGCCGCGTCTGCTCGGGCACCTGGGGCATGAGCGTGACCACCAGCCCCGCCTGGCCCGGCGGCACCCGGACCGCCATGGCCAAGGTGCCGGCGTGCCCGACCTCCGTCACCTCGGTGAAGGTCGGCGCACCGGTCGTGTCCTCTGCCGCGTCCTTTGCCCGGGCTGCGGGGGCCGCGACGGCGACCGTGACGGCCACCGTCACGGTGACCACCGACGGCACCGGCCCGGTCGACCTCACCGGGCGGTTCTCCGCGCCCTCCGCGGGCGGCGGCACGAAGACGGTCCGCCTGTCCGGAGCGACGACCTACACGCGGACGCTGTCGCACACCTTCTCCCGCCGCCCCTGCGGCGAGAAGGTCACGTTCGAGGCATCGACCGACCCCGCGGCCCCGGGCGGCACGGCGACGAGTGCGGCCACGGTGACCTGCCCCGCCTCCGTCGGCCAGGTGCGTGTGCAGAGCCTGACCATCAGCGGGACGACGGCCACGGCCACCATCGCCGTCACCGCGGGAAACACCTCCGCGGTGCGGCTGAACCTCGCCTGGGCGTCCGGCGGCTCCACGGTGTCCACCCGGACCCTCAGCCTGTCGGGAAAGACCGCCTACACCGTCACGGCCACGTACACCTACTCCACCTGGCCCTGCGGCTCCTACGGCGTGACCGCGTCCACCTCGCCGGCCGCGGCGGGCGGCGCCTCCACGGTCACCCGGCAAACGGATTCGTGCATCAAATAGCACCGGACGCGACCAGACGATTACTGACAACCCGGTCTGACTAAATCGTGACTTCTCGGCGCATCACCCGGCGTGTCACTAAGCTACGGTCTCGTCATTCGGCGGGGGCCCCAGGCGATGAGGAGACAGACCGTTATGCACGGCCAGACGGGCGCCTGGCGCGTCCCCGGCTATACGGAGATTCGTGAACTCGGGACCGGGGGCGCCGGGCGAGTGGTGCTCGCACGGCACGACGGCGACGACACCCCGGTGGCGATCAAGTACCTGTCCGACGAGATGATGGCGGACCTCCACTTCGTCGCCCGGTTCCGGCACGAGGCCCGCCTGCTCGCCTCCATGGACCCGAGCCCCCACGCGGCGCGCTTCTACGAGTACCTCGAGACCGCGCGCGGCGCCGCCATCGTCATGGAGCTGATCGACGGCGTCTCGCTGCGCGCGATGCTCCGCTCGGAGGGCCCGACCGGTCCCGAGGCCGCGCTCACCGTGCTCAAGGGCTCGCTGCTCGGCCTGGCCGCGGCGCACTCCATCGGCGTGGTCCACCGCGACTACAAGCCCGAGAACGTCATGATCGAGGCCGACGGCACGAGCAAGCTCGTCGACTTCGGCATCGCGGCGCAGGCCGGCGAGGGGGTCAGGGCGGCCGGGACGCCGCCGTACATGGCACCGGAGCAGTGGCAGGGCGGCAAGGCCGGGCCGGCGAGCGACGTCTACGCCGCCACGGTCGTGTTCTTCGAGTGCCTCACCGGCGGACGGCCGTTCCGGGCGCAGAACATGGCCGCGCTGGCCCGCCAGCACCAGGCGACCCCTCCTCCGGTCGACGAGGTGCCGCCCCCGCTGCGCGACCTCGTGCAGCGCGGCATGGCCAAGCGGCCCGAGGACCGGTTCGCGTCGGCCGAGGAGTTCCTGCAGGCGCTCGAAACGGTCGCCTCCGACGTGTACGGCCCGGCCTGGGAGGACCGCGGACGGCGCCGCCTCGCGGCGCTCGCCGGGCTGCTCGTGCCGTTCTTCCCGCTGAAGGAGAACGCCCCCGAGGCCGGCACCGCGCTGGCCGAGACGAGCCTCGGCGGGCTGCTGAGCCGGACCCGCATGAAGATCGGCCTGACCCTGGCAGGCATGGTCGTGATCGCGGCCGGCACGGTGGCGCTGGTGCAGACCATGAACGGCGACGCCACCCTGCAGGCCGGGTCGTCGATCGAGACGTCGAGCACGCCCGCGATCGATCCCTCGTCCATCGAGGTGGAGGACGAGTCCAGCGTCGGCTCCGGTGACGACTCGGGCGACGAGTCCGGCGGCGAGCCGACCCAGGATCCCGAGGACGCCACCCCCACACCCGCGATCACCAGCCCCGAGCCGAACACCCTGCCGACGGCGCCGACCACGCGGCCCAGCACGACCACCCGGCCGACCCCCAGGCCCAGCCTCTCGAAGACCGCGAGGCCGAGGCCCACGCCGACGCTCAGGCGCACGCCGAAGCCGAGGCCGTCGCCCGCGCCCGTGCCCTCGGACGGCTCGGTCACGGTGGACCCGGGCGGCAACACGCCGGCGAACCCGCGGCCCAGCACCACCACCCGGCCGCCCACGACACGGCCCACCCAGCCCTCGACCCAGCCCACCCGGCCGACGACCCAGCCCACTCAGCCCTCGACCCAGCCGACGACGCCCGGCACCCCCAGCGATCCGCCGCCCGTGCTGACGTTCTCGCCCACTCCATCTTCGGAGACTCCGGCGGTCGGACTTGCCGCCGCCCTGGTGACGACCGGCCTCGTTCCCGCCACACTGGCCATGGGGCGCATGCGCGGACGGCACCGAAGGCGGCGGTAGATGCGAGAAGGCGCGACGGTCGCGGGGCACCGGCTCACCGGCCGGACCCGGCGCAGCGAGGTCGGCACCTGGGCGGACGCGGTGTCCCCCGACGGACGGCCGTCCGGCGCGCTGCTATTCGATCCACCGGCCGTCGCCACGGCCGGGGCACGCGAACGACTCGTCGCGACGGTCGGCGCCGACCTGCGTCTCCAGTCGGGCGGGCCGATCGGGCTGCTGCCCGTGATCGACCTGGTGGCCGCGCGTGACGAGGTCTGGCTGATCACCACACGGGCCACGCCGTCCGTCGCCGGCCTGATGGCCGCCGGCCGCCTCGACCCGGGCGGCGCGGCGACCGTGCTCCTGGAGACCGCGCAGGCGCTGCTCGCCGTACACGCCGCCGGGGCGGCCCACGGCGCGTTGCACGCCGGGACCGTCGTCATCGGGGAGGACGGCTCGGCGCTGCTGGCCGAGCGCGGCCTGCTCCGGGCGCTGCGGGGCGAATACGCGTCCGCGGAACAGGACGTGGCGGCCTGGGCCGCGCTCGCCGGTGCCCTGGCGGCGGACTGCCGTGACGGACACGCCGCGACGGCACTGCGGCGCGCGTCCGCCGCCGCGGCCCACGGGCTGGCCGCCGCACGAGACACCCTGCTCGCCGAGCGCGGCGCGTTCCCCGGCATGGGAAGGGAAGGGCTCGCTCACGCGGCTCAGGGCCTGTCCGCGCCCGCGTTCTCCGCGTCCCCGGCGTTCCCCGAACCTTCCACCGTCGCGGCGGCCGGTTCTTCCGGCGGGGAGGCGGTGACCCTGCTCGACCTGCCGGACGCCACCGAGGGCTCCGGCAACGTGATGATGCGGTTCGGGCCCGGGGTTCCGACCGAGACCACGGCCGCGCAGATCTGGCGGGCCGGGCAGACCTCCGCCGCCGTCACGGCCACCCACACCGGCCGTCCGGCGCCCCGGCGGCGCCGGAGGCGCTCGACGGCGTGGGCGGGGACGCTGCTGCTGGCGATCCTGATCGCGGCGGCGATCCTCTGGCTGCGCCAGACACCCGCCGCGCCGCTCGCGGTGACCGACGTCGATGTCAAGGCGCCCTCGAAGACGGTGCGCTGCGACGGCACCGCCGACTTCGTGGGCATCGTCACGACCAACGGCGAGGCGGGGACCATCCGCTATCGCTGGCTGCGCAGTGACGGCCGCAAGCCGGTGGAAGGGGAGCAGCAGGTCTCCTCGGGGAACACGTCGGTGGATCTCCCCCTGCACTGGAACGTGACCGGATCGGGAACGTTCAAGGGCACGGCCACGCTCCGCATCCTGTCCCCCACGACGTCCGGAAAGCCGATCCAGGACAAAGCAAGTTTCGCCTACAAATGCTGATTTCATTAGTCTGGCGCGCATGACGACGACCCCCGCCGGCTGGTACCCGGACCCGTACGGCTCCTCTCTCCTGCGTTGGTGGGACGGCACTCAGTGGACCGACGCCACCCACGCTCCCGGACAGGAGGCCGGAGCCCCGCAAGCGCCGCAACAGGCGCCACAGCAGGCCCCTCAGCAGGCCCCTCAGCAGGCCCCTCAGCAGGCTCCGCAGTGGGGGCCCATGAACCAGACGGCGCAGTGGGGGCCGATCAACCAGACGGCGCAGCTTCCGGTGCCCGAGTTCGGCACGCCGCGGCGTACAGCGCCGGTCTGGCCGTGGGTCGTGGGCGGCATCGCGGCCGTCGTGGTGCTCGCGCTGGTCATCGGTGGCGCGGTCATCGTGCTGCGCGATCGCGCCTACACGGCGAGCGCACGGCCGGACGTCAACACGACAGCCCCGCAGCTCGACCAGACCGTGCCGCCCGAGCAGGAGCCGCAGCAGTCCGTCCCGCCGGTGCCGCAGCTCCCCCAGCCGTCCGGCGGCCGCATCTCCGACCCCGTGACCGGCCTGTCGTACGCGTACCCGGGCGACAAGTGTCAGGTGCCGGAGTCGAAGAACATCAACAACCCGGCCGACCAGCAGCGGCCGCTGTGGACGAGCGGCTGCACGGAGACGTCCCAGGCGAACTACGACGGCAGGGGCAACGACTGGGTCGCCAGCGTCTACACCGCCGAGGTGCCCCAGATCTTCCCCTACAGCGGCCCGCAGAGTCTGGGGCAGCTGTCCCAGGCGGTGCTGCTCACCTACGAGAACGACTTCTACGGCATCCCACACGAGCGCAAGGTCCTGCGCAACGAGGCGCTGACCGTGAGCGGCAAGCAGGGCTGGATCTTCGAGTTCGAGATGGACTTCACCAAGGTCTCCGAGGCCAACGGCCTGAAGTGGAAGAAGGAGAAGGGCGCGATCGTCCTGGTGGACCGTGGTCTGAACGCCCGTCCCGCGATGCTGTACGTCTCGGTGCCGGACAACCTGGACCAGTCGATCCTCAAGCGCGTGGAGGACTCGCTTCAGTCTCAGTGACGTCCCCATTTACCCTTCAGCATTACTCTTGAGCCATGACTGACCCGCTGGTCTGGATCGACTGTGAGATGACCGGGCTCGACCTCGGCCGTGACGCGCTGATCGAGGTGGCCTGTGTCGTCACCGACAGCGAGCTGAACCAGTTGGATGAGGGCGTGGACGTCGTCATCAAGCCCCCCGCCGAGACGCTGGAGCAGATGTCCGATGTCGTGCGCGAGATGCACACGGCCTCGGGGCTGCTCCAGGCGCTCTCGACGGGGGTGACCCTGGCGGAGGCCGAGGCCGTCGTGCTCGACTACATCCGCTCCCACGTGCCCGAGCCCAAGAAGGCGCCGCTGTGCGGCAACTCCATCGCGACCGACCGCGCCTTCATCGCCCGGGACATGCCGCAGGTGGACACGTTCCTGCACTACCGGATGGTCGACGTCTCGTCGATCAAGGAGCTGGCCCGCCGCTGGTATCCCCGGGTCTACTTCGCCTCCCCGGAGAAGCAGGGCGGGCACCGCGCGCTGGCCGACATCACCGAGAGCATCCGCGAGCTGCGTTACTACCGCGCCGCGGTCTTCGTGCCCCAGCCCGGCCCCGACTCCGCCACCGCCCGCGAGGTCGCGGAGGCCGTCTCCGGTCCCTGACCTCCGCAGGCGGCGGTATTGGGGCGCGAACAACTCCCAAATGCCGCTACACTTTCTTCGTACGCCTCGAACGGCGGACATGGTGGGTGTAGCTCAGCTGGCAGAGCGCCAGGTTGTGGTCCTGGATGTCGTGGGTTCAAGTCCCATCACTCACCCCAACGGCGAACGGCCGGTCCTCACGGACCGGCCGTTCGCTTTTTCATCGGCCTTTTTTCATGAGTGACTATGCGCCGCGTGTATACACTCGGGATATAGTCTGCGGGCATGACCGTACCCCTCGCGTTGCTCGGCCTGCTGGAGCGGGAGCCGAGCCACGGATACGACCTGAAACGCGACTACGACACCTTCTTCGGCCGGGGCAAGCCGCTGCCCTTCGGGCAGGTGTACTCCACGCTCGGCCGCCTCGCCAGGGACGGCAAGGTCACCGGGCAGAGCGAGCCGGGCGACGGGCCGGACCGCAAGCGCTACGCGATCACCCCCCTGGGCAGGCAGGAGGTCGCCACATGGCTGGCCGAGCCGGTCGCGGCCGAGCCCTACCTGCAGACGGTGCTGTTCACCAAGGTCGTGCTGGCGCTGATGCTGGGCCGTGACGCGGCGGGCTATCTGGACGCGCAGCGGGCCACGCACATGCGGCGCATGCGGGAGCTCACCGAGGTCAAGCGCAGCGGCCCCCTGACCGACGCCCTGCTGGCCGACCACGCCATGTTCCACCTGGAGGCGGACCTGCGGTGGATCGACGTCACCCAGGCCCGGCTGGGGGCGCTGGCCGAGATGGTGCGTACGTCATGATCATCGAGGCGCGGGAGGTCAGCCGCTCCTACGGCAGCACGGTCGCGCTGCGCGAGGCGAACCTGTCGGTGGCCGCCGGCGAGGTCGTGGCGATCATGGGGCCCAGCGGGTCGGGCAAGTCGACGCTGCTGCACTGCCTGGCCGGCATCTTCACGCCCGACAGCGGCGAGGTGTGGTTCGACGGGCGCCGCCTCGACACCCTCGACGACGGCCGCCGCAGCGAGCTGCGGCGCACCGCCTTCGGCTTCGTCTTCCAGTTCGGCCAGCTCGTGCCGGAGCTGACCGCGGCCGACAACGTGATGCTGCCGCTGCTGCTGGGCCGTACGCGGAGGAAGGACGCCGAGCGGCGCGCCGCCGAATGGCTGGAACGGCTGGAGCTGGCCGACCTGGGCGGCCGGCGCACCGGGGAGCTGTCCGGCGGGCAGGCGCAGCGCGTGGCGATCGCCAGGGCGCTGGTCACACGGCCGCGGATCGTGTTCGCCGACGAGCCGACCGGCGCGCTCGACACGCTCACCGGTGAGCACGTGATGGACCTGCTGGTGGGCCTGGCCCGCGAGAAGGGCGCCACCGTAATCCTGGTGACCCACGACGCCCGGGTGGCCGCCTGCGCCGACCGGGAGGTCGTGGTGCGCGACGGCCGGGTCAGCGACCCGTACGCGACCGGGGCGGTCCGATGATCCGGCTGGGCCTGCGGCTGTCGCTGAGCAGCGGCAGGGAGGCGGTGGCGCGGCTGGCGCTGGTCGTCGTCGGGGTGGCGGCCGGCGTCGCGGTGCTGCTGTCCACGCTGTCGCTGTTCAACGCGTTCCAGGCCACCAACGGCCGTCCCTGCTGGGAGTGCACGACCGGCTCGGCGCCCAGCGGCTGGGCCCTCGACGCGACGGCCGACGGCGCGCTGTGGAGCTACCGCGAGGACTTCTACGCGGGCCGGACGATCAAGCGGCTCGACGCCGCCGCGCTCGGCACGCGGGCGCCGGTCATCCCCGGCCTGTCCCGCATGCCCGGCCCCGGGCGGTATTACGCCTCGCCCGCGCTGGCCGGGCTGCTGGACTCCGCGCCGCGCGAGGAGCTCGCCGCCCGCTTCCCCGGCACGCGCGCCGGGCTGATCGGCGACGCGGCGCTGTCCGGGCCCGACGAGCTGGTCGTCGTGGTGGGACGGACGCCGGACGAGGTCGCCGCCCTGCCCGGCGCGCGGCAGGTCGACGCGGTATCCACGGTACCTACGGCGTCCACCGGGCCCGCGGCCGGCGCCGACGCGGACGTCTACCGCTTCGCCTTCGGCGTCGCCGCCGTCGGGCTGATCGTCCCGCTGCTGGTGCTCGTCGGCACCGCCACCCGGCTGGCCGCGGCCCGCCGCGAGAGCCGCTTCGCCGCGATCCGGCTGGTCGGCGCCACCACGCGGCAGATCAACGTGCTCGCCACGGTGGACGCGGCACTGGGCGCGCTCGCCGGCGCGCTGACGGGCCTCGCGATCTTCCAGCTCGTACGGCCGGCCGTGGCCGGGGTGCGGGTCACCGGCGCGCGGTTCTTCCCCGGCCTGGTCGCCCCGCACGCCTGGCAGTACGCGGCCGTGCTGGCCGGAGTGCCGGTGGTGGCGGCCGGCGCCGCCCTGTGGTCGCTGCGCCGGGTGCGGATCTCACCGCTCGGCGTCGCCCGGAAGACCACCGCCTCCCCGCCCCGGGCGTGGCGGGTGATCCCGCTGCTGGCGGGGCTGGGGATGTTCGCGGGCCCGGTGTATCGCAACGGCAAGCCCGACGAGCTGCTCGCCGTCGTCGCACTCGCACTGATCATGGTCGGGCTGATGCTGGCCGGGCCCTGGCTGACCATGGTCGCCGCGCGCCTGGCCGCCCGCCTGACCCGGGGCGGGGCGACGCTGCTGGCCACGCGGCGCCTGGCCGCCGATCCGAAGACCGCCTTCAGGTCGGTGAGCGGGCTGGTGCTGGCGGTGTTCATCGGGACGACGATCGCGGCCCTCGTGCCGGCGGTGGTCGCCGGGCAGCAGAAGGTGGCCGGGGGCACCCTCAACGACGTCCTGGGCGCCAGGTTCGAGCGGCCGGGCGTCTCCGGCCTGTCACAGCGGGCGGGGACGGAGCTGCTCGCCCGGCTGCGCGCCCACCCGGGCGTGGAGGTGCTGCCGATCTACGGCAGGGTGGACGCGGAGAAGGCGCCTCCGCGGCCCGACGGCCCGCCGCCCAGGCCGTACGTCGTGGAGTGCGCGGGCCTGGCCCTCTTCCCCGTGCTGGGCCGCTGCCCCGAAGGTACGCGCGCCGTGGCGGGCAACTTCGCCCGCATCATCGGCGCCGACAACCCCCTCACCGTCGACAGGCTCCTTCCGCTGGCGGGCCCCGACAGCCCGGCCGCCTCCACCGACGGGCTCGACCTGGCGGCCGTCATGATCACCACGTCCGACACGGGGACGCTGGAGCGGCTGCGCACCCTGCTGGCCGGTTACACCGTCGAAGCGCCGATGACCTTCGCCGAGGTCGCCGAGGTCAGGGCCGACCTGTACACCCGGGCGGAGAACATCGCGCTGGCCATGGTCGGGCTCACCCTGGTCGCCGGCGCCTGCGGCCTCGTGGTCGCGGCAGGCGGCGGGCTGGTGGAGCGCAGGCAGCCCTTCACCCTGCTGCGGCTGGCGGGCACGCCCACGCGCACCCTGGCCGCGGTGGTGCTGCTGGAGTCGGCGCTGCCGCTCGTGCTGGCCGCCGTGCTCGCCGCGGCCGCCGGTTTCGGCGTGGCCGAGCCGCTCATCGACGCTCTCCGGATGAAGGGCACGTCGCTCGCGATGCCGGGGCCCGTCTACTTCGCCTCGCTCGGCGGCGGCCTGGCCGCGTCCCTGCTGGTGATCCTCACCACGCTGCCGCTGCTGCGGCGCATGACCACGCCCGACAACGCGCGTTTCGAATAGGAGACCGATGAAGCTCCGACCCCTCGTGGTCGCGCTGGCCCTGCTCGCCCCCGCCGTCCCGGCAGCGCCCGCGACGGCGGCGGCCGGCGGGGGTTACTCGGCCACGATCCGGCGCACCGAATACGGCATCCCGCACATCACCGCCAAGGACTACGGCGGCCTCGGGTTCGGGTACGGCTACGCCTTCGCCCAGGACAACCTGTGCACGCTGGCCTCCTGGGTGGTGACGCTGCGCGGCGAACGCTCGCGTTATTTCGGCCCGGAGGCCGAGTCCGACGACCCCGCCAAGCCGGTCGCCGACCTCGCCAGCGACGTCTACTACAAGAGCATCGCCGGCTCCGGCGTCGTACCGCGGCTGCTTGCCCGGCCCGCGCCGGTCGGCCCGAGCGCCGAGCTGCGCCGCCTGGTGGACGGCTACGTCGCCGGATACAACCGCTACCTGGAGGACACCGGGGTGGCGAACCTGCCCGATCCCCGGTGCCGGGGCAAGGCGTGGGTCGGCCCGATCAGCGCCACCGACATGTGGACCAACCTGCTCGACCTCAGCCGGATGGCCTCCGGCTCCAGCCTGAAGGAGGCCATCACCGGCATGGCCGGACCCGGGAAACCACGGCCCATGCCCGCGGCGGGCAGCAACGCCTGGGCGCTCGGCCGTACGGCCACCCGGGACGGCGGCGGCATGGTGCTGGCCGACCCGCACTTCCCCTGGCAGGGAATCCGCCGCTTCTACCAGGTCCAGCTCACGATCCCCGGCGTGCTCGACGTCTCGGGCGGCAGCCTGTACGGCACCCCGGTCGTCCAGATCGGCCACAACGCCAAGGTCGCCTGGACCCACACAGTCACCCACGCGCAGCACTTCACCGTCTATCGGCTGGCGCTCGCGGGCGGCCACAGCTACACGGTCGACGGCCGGGTGGAGCCGATGGGCGAGCAGGAGGTGGAGGTCACGCTGCCGGACGGCACCGTCTCCCAGCACACCCTCCTCACCTCCCGTTATGGCCCGGTGCTCGCCGTCGGGCAGAGCGACGAGGCCGCGTACGCGCTGGCCGACGCGAACGCCGCCAACCTGCGGGCGGCCGACGAATGGCTGGCGATGGCCAGGGCGGGCAGCCTCGACGAGCTGCGCGCGGCCCAGCGGACCTACCAGGGGATGCCGTTCGTCCACACCCTCGCCACCGACGTGAGCGGCACCGCCTATTTCGCCGACACCTCGGTCGTCCCCCACGTCACCGACGCCGAGGCCGAGCGCTGCGCCAAGCCCTCGCCCGTTCCCGGCCTCGACGCGTACGTCCTGGACGGCTCGACCTCGGCGTGCCTGTGGGGCAGGGACGGCGACGCCGTCGTGCCGGGCATCTTCGGGCCCGCCAAGCAGCCGGCGCTGATCCGCGCCGACTACGTCGCCAACTCCAACAACACCTACTGGATGACCAACCCGGCGAAGCCGCTCACCGGCTATCCCACGGCGTACGGCAAGACGGGCACCGACCTGCAGCCGCGCCCCCGGGTCAGCCTCGACATGATCGCCCAGCGGCTGTCCGGGGCCGACGGGCTCGGCGCGCCCGGCTTCACGCTGGACACCTTGCAGGCGACGGTGCGCGGCAAGCGCGACCTCACCTTCGAGCTGATGCGCGACGACCTGCTCAAGATGTGCGACACCGACTCCCGGAACGACGTACGCGAGGGCTGCCGGACGCTGGAGAAGTGGGACGGGCGGGCCACCCTGGACGGCGCGGGCGCGATCCTCTGGCGCGAGTTCTTCACGCGGCTCGGCCGTCCCGTCAAGGCCGGAGATCCCCCCTACAGCCCGTGGCGGGTGCCGTTCGACCCCGCGCACCCGCTGACCACCCCGCGCGGTCTCAAGGACGTCCCGGCCGTACGGCAGGCCCTCGCCGACGCCGTGGGGTTCTTCCGCTCGAACGGGATCCCGCTGACGCTCACTCCCGGGCAGGCGCAGAGCTACGCCTCGATCCCGATTCCCGGCTGCACCGAAGGGGAGGGCTGCTTCGACCGGGTGCGCACGGGCGGGCCGCTGGGCACCGACGGGCGCTACCCGGAGGTGGACACCGGATCGAGCTTCATGATGGCCGTCGAGCTCACCCCCGCCGGCCCGCGCACGCGTACCGTCCTCACCTACTCGCTGTCCGCCAACCCCGCGTCGCCCCACCACGCCGACCAGACCGCCCTGTTCTCGCGGGGCGGGTGGGTGACCGAGCGCTTCACCGCGGCCGAGATCGCCGCCGATCCGCATCTCGAAACCGTCACGGTCCACGAGAGGCGTTGACCCGGGCAAGTCAGTGCACTTTTCCCCAAAGGTGGACGATGCGGGTTATGCTGCCTCACAACCGCCGTGCGGGGGCCTCGGCGATCTCTGATCGTCTTCTACGGAGGCCGGATGAGAATCGACGGGCTGAGCAAGCGAGAAGCCGAGGTCATGGAGCTGATCGCGACCGGTCACTCCAACGGTGAGATAGCGCGGCTGCTGTTCCTGAGCGAGAAGACCGTGAAAAACCACGTCAACCGCATCTACGCGAAGCTGGGCGTGGATTCACGCATGACGGCCATTTGCCGGTGGCGTGCCGAGACCACGCCACCGGCGCCGTCAACCCCTGTGTCGTCAGCGCCCGGCCAGGTCCCCGGTGAGGACGGCGCGCAGCCCGGCCAGGCCGTACTCAAGCTCGTCCGGCTGGACGGACAGGGCCGGGCGTAGCCGTACGGACCACTCGCCGCAGCGCAGGACCAGGATCGCGCGCTCCTCCCGGAGCCGGGTGACCAGGCCGGCGGGGTCGGGAACGTCGAAGGCGCACATCAGCCCGCGTCCGCGCGCGTTGGCGACCATGCCCTCGGCCTCCAGGCTCTGGAGCGCGCCCAGCAGCTTCTCACCCAGGATGGCCGCCCTCGGGATGAGACCGTCCCGCTCGATGATCTCCAGCATCCGGCGGGAGCGCACCATGTCGACCAGGCCGCCGCCCCAGGTGGAGTTGATCCTGCCGCTGACGTTGAACACGTTGTCGGGCACGAGATCCACCCTGCGGCCCGCCATGATGCCGCCGACCTGCACCTTCTTCGCGAAGGCCACGATGTCGGGGGCCAGGCCGAGCTGCTGGTACGCCCAGGGGGTGCCGGTCAGGCCGACGCCGGTCTGCACCTCGTCCACGACGAACAGTGCCTCGTACTCGTGGCAGAGCGCCTGCATCGCCTGGAGGAACTCGGGACGCATGTGGTTGTCGCCGCCCTCGCCCTGGATCGGCTCGGCGATGAAGCAGGCGATGTCGTGGCGGAACCGCTCGAACGCCTCCCTGGCCTGCGCGAGCGCCCGTTCCTCCGCCTGCTCGACGTCCCCGAAGTGGATGGCGGGGACGTCGATGCGCGGCCAGCAGAACCGCGGGAACCTGTCGGTCTTGACCGGGTCGGTGTTGGTGAGCGAGAGCGTGTAGCCGCCGCGGCCGTGGAACGCCCGGGTGAGGTGGAGGACGCGCGTGCCGAGCCCGGGGTGGCGGCCGTGGGCCTCATTCCAGCGGCTCTTCCAGTCGAAGGCGCACTTGAGCGCGTTCTCCACCGCCGCCGACCCGCCCTCGACGAAGAACAGGTGCGGCAGCTCGGGGTCGCCCAGCACCCGCCGGAACGTCTCCACGAACTCGGCGAGGTGGACGGTGTACATGTCGGAGTTGGCCGGCTTGTTGGCGGCCACCCTGCCGAGCAGCGCCACGAACTCCGGGTCGTCGGCGAACGGGTTCATCCCGAGCGGCGACGACGCGAAGAACGTGTAGAAGTCGAGGTATCTCCGGCCGTCCCGGGCGTCGACCAGCCAGGAGCCGGCGCTCCTGTCCAGGTCGAGCACGAGGCGGTAACCGTCCACGAGCAGGTGCCGTGCGAGGGCGTCGTGCACAGTGGTGGGGTCCATTTCGCCTCCGCGTCACGCTGGGATACGAGATGATTCCCTCATATCTGGCCTTCTATGTGAAGGGTTTCCGCTTAGATAGCACCTTAAGAGGACATTTTTCAGGCCGTGAGGGTAGATCCGCGCCCGATACCCCACCACGGGCCGCATGCTGACGATTCGAACGCGATTGTGTACCTTTACTTCAGATTCCGTGGCTTAAACCGGATGTCGCGATCTTTTCTGAGGCAGGGATGATGATCGACCGCACTCGCCTGGCCCGGCTGCTCGACCGCGAACGCGACGCGTTCCGGGAGCGCAACCCACGCTCGGCCGCCGCGTACGAGCAGGCGAGAGGCCACCTCTTCGGCGGCGTGCCGATGACGTGGATGAACAAGACGGCCGCCGGCTTCCCGCTCTACCTGGCCGAGGCCCGCGGTGCCCGCGTCACCGACCTGGACGGCCACGAGTACGTCGATTTCTGCCTCGGCGACACCGGCGCGATGGCCGGGCACTCCCCTCAGGCGACCGTGGAGGCCGTCGCCGACCGGTTCGGCCGCCGGGGCGGCGCGACCGTGATGATGCCGACCGAGGACGCCGCCTGGGTCGGCGCCGAGCTGGGCCGCCGGTTCGGGGTGCCCTACTGGAGCTTCTCGCTCACGGCCACGGACGCCAACCGATGGGCGATCCGGCTGGCCAGGGCGGTCACCGGCAGGCCCAAGATCCTCGTGAACAGCTACTGCTACCACGGCAGCGTCGACGAGGTGCTGCTCGTGGTCGGCCCGGACGGCCGGCAGGTGTCCCGCGAGGGCAACGTCGGCGCTCCGGTCGATCCCACCGTCACCTCGCGCGTCGTCGAGTTCAACGACCTGCCCGCGCTGGAACGCGAGCTCGCGTACGGCGACGTCGCGGCGGTCCTCATGGAGCCCGCTCTCACCAACATCGGCATCGTGCTGCCCGAGCCGGGCTACCTGGAGGGCGTGCGCGAGCTGACCCGGCGGTACGGCAGCCTGCTGATCAACGACGAGACGCACACCTTCTCGGTGGGCCCGGGCGGCTGCACGAAGGCGTGGGGCCTGCGCCCCGACATCGTCACGATCGGCAAGGCTATCGGCGGCGGCATCCCCAGCGGCGGCTACGGCCTGTCCGCCGACGTCGCCGCGCGCGTCGAGGCGATGGACGGGCTCGACCTGGTCGACATGGGCGGCGTCGGCGGCACACTGGCCGGCAACGCCCTGTCGGTCGCGGCGATGCGCGCCACGCTGGAGCACGTGCTCACCGACGACGCGTTCGCCGCCATGACCGAGCTGGCGACCCGTTTCACCAAGGGCGTCCAGGAAGTGATCGACGCGCACGGCCTGCCGTGGTCGGTCACCCAGCTCGGGGCGCGCGCCGAGTATCGCTTCACCCGCCCCGCCCCGCGCAACGGCGGCGAGTCGAACGCGGCCGGCGACCCCGGCCTGGACGACTACCTGCACGTCTATCTGGCCAACCGGGGCGTGCTGCTCACGCCGTTCCACAACATGGCGCTGATGTCCCCCGCCACCACCGAGGCCGACGTACACCTGCACCACGAGGTGTTCGCCGCGGCCGTCGCGGAGCTGGTCGCATGACGCTCGACGACACCGACCGGATCCTGCTGCGCGAGCTGCAGCGGGACGGCCGGGCCTCCTACACCGCGCTCGCCGAGGCCACCGGCCTGTCGGCGCCCGCCGTACGGCAACGGGTGCAGCGGCTCCGCGACGAGGGAGTCGTGCAGATCGTCGGCGTCACCGACCCGATGGCGCTGGGCCTGCCGGTCATGGCGCTGATCGGCGTCCGCGTCGACAGCGACGTGCACGAGGTCGCCGACCGGATCAGCGAGCTGTCCGGCGTGATCTACGTGGTGCTCACGGCGGGCTCGTTCGACCTGTTCGCCGAGGTGGTGTGCCGGGAGCCGGCCGAGCTGCTCACCGTGCTCAACGACCACATCAAGCGGGTGCCGGGCGTCACCAGGGCCGAGGCGTTCACCTACTTCGGCATCCACACCCACCGGTTCGCCTGGCCCGGCGTGTGAAGCTGGGGTTCAGAGGGCCTTCAGGAAGCGGGCCGCGATCGGGACGGCGGCGCCACGTCCGGTGCCGCCGTGCTCGACGAACACGGCGAAGGCGAGGTCGCCCCGATAGCCGATGAACCAGGCGTGGTCCTGCCCGCCGTGCCAGTCCTCGGCGGTGCCGGTCTTACCCGCCGTCCCCTGCGGCAGCCCCGAACCGGCCGCGGTCCCGTCGGCCGTGACCGCGCTCATCATCGAACGCAGCCCCTCCGCCACGTTGGACGGCAGCGGCACGCTCTGCGGCAGCTCCCCCTGCGGCGCCTCGTCCGCCAGCGGGCGGGCCGGCCGCCACTCGCCGCTCTCCACCGCGGCGGCGACCAGCGCCATGCACAGCGGGGTCGCCTCCACCGTGCCCTGCCCGAAGGAGTCCTCGGCGAGCGCGTCCGGGTTCTCCGGCCGCCGCAGGCTGCCGCACGTGCCCGCGCCGCCGCCCTCCCCCTCGCCGAAGCCGAACGCCCTGGCCTGGTCGACCAGCGTGTCGGCGTTCAGCCGCTCGATCGTCAGCCGGGCGAACGTGGTGTTGCACGACAGCGCGAACGCCTGGCGCAGCGTGATCGTCCCGTGGTCCTCGTTCTGGTAGTTCGGGATCGACCGATTGAAGGGGATCTGGTAGGACGCCGGGCACTCCACCGAACTGTCCGGGGACAGCCCGTTCGCGAGCAGCGCGGCCGCCGTGATCGTCTTGAACGTCGAGCCGGGGGCGTACTTCCGCTCGAACGCCCCCCGGCCGCCCAGCCGGTCGGCCACCGCGAGGATCTCCCCCGTGGACGGCCGTACGGCCACGAGGGCGCCCCGCTGCACGCCGTCCAGCGCCCGTGCCGCCGCGACCTGCGTCGCATAGTCGATGGTGGTGCGTACGCCGACGGGCCGCTTTTCCGGCTTGTACGACAGAATGGTCTTCGCCGGCATGCCCGGGTTCTCGACCTCAAGCGCCCATCCCACGGCCACCCCCGTCGTGGGCGCCACCCCCTGGTTCATCAGGTTGTCGATGTACGCCTCGGCGCCCGAGTTCTGCGGGAACTCCCGCCCTCCCCTCGTCACCGGCCGCAGCGGCCCCGCCTCGGGCTCGGTCCTGACGAGGCTGCCGCCGGGCTGGATGTCCGGATGCAGGACGGCCGGCGTCCAGACGACCTTCCAGGTGAGATCGCGTACGGCCAGATGGAGACTGGAGTCGAAGCGCCAGGTGCCGGCGTCCTGCTCGTCCCGCTCCTGGGTGAAGGGGATCTCCGCCGTGTCGTTCCCGGTGCGTACGAGATTGCCCACCGTGATCCGCAGCGACTTGGAGAGGGCGGCGTCCTCGAACTCGCGGTGCTGGTCCGCGAAATCGTCCGGGGGCTCGTCGACCAGCTCGCGCATGGCGTCGTAGTCGCTCTTGACCCAGGCCTGGAAGTAGGCGGCGGCCGTCTGGTCCGGGGAGCCCTCCGGCGAGCTCTCGGGAGACGGCTCTGGAGACGGCTCGGGGGACGAGTCGGGGCGGAGCTGGAGCGTCTGCGGGCCCCCTCCCGCGGGCGTCCCCCGCGGCGCGGCGACGAAGTCCGAACTCGCTTCCTGCCTGCCGGACACAATGAGTCCGGCAACGCCGAAGACGAAGATGCCCGCGGCGACCACGACGAGGGCGAGCAGGGCCCTGTTCCGCATACGGTTCTCATATCACGCGAAAGGAGTCATAGGTGGCGAGGAGCAAAGAACCGTTGCCAGGCCGCTATCCGGTGTCCTTCGGCGAGGTGGAGCTCCTGCGCGACCTCGACCGGCCCGACGGGTGGATGCTGATCAGGGACGGCGTGCCTCAGTCGTACGTCGATCTGACCGATCCCACCTACCTGGACTTCTCGTACACGCAGCTCATGGCCAGCGTGATCGACTGCCTGCCCGAAGGCCCGCTCGACGCCGTCCACATCGGCGGCGGGGCATGCACGATCCCGCGCTACATCTCCGCGCGGCGGCCCGGCTCCCGGCACATCGTCGTGGAACCCGACGCCGCACTCGTCCAGCTCGTACGCGACCAGCTCAACCTCAAGTCGGTGCCGCGGTTGAAGGTCCGGGTGACGGACGGCCGCGCGGCCACGACGGCCCTCGGCGACGACTCGGCCGACCTGTTCGTGCTCGACGCGTTCTCGGGCGCGACGATGCCGGTCGAGCTGGCGACCGTCCAATACATGGCGGAGATCGCCCGCGTGCTGCGCCCCTCCGGCATGGCACTGATCAACGTCGCGGACGGCAAGGGCCTGCCGTTCGTCAAGCGGGTCGCCTCCTCGGTGAGCCGGGTCTTCCCGCATGCCGCGCTGCTGGCCGAGCCCGGCATCCTGCGCGGGCGCAGGTTCGGCAACGTCATCCTGGCCGCCTCGTCCGGCGACCTGCCGATCGAGGCGCTCACCAGGAAGGCCGCGGGCGGCCTCACCCAGGCGCGATGCGTGGCCGACGACGACCTGACCCGCCTGGTCGCAGGTGCCGCCCCCATTTCCGACGGCGACGCCGTCCTCGCCCCCGTTCCCCCGCCCGGCCTGTTCGACTAGCAGGGCTTCTACTGGCTAGGGGGTTGTCCACGGCCCCATAGCCGGGTCGGTCGGGTCGGCACGGTCCTCGCGAAGCCCGCTCCGCTGGGCCTTCGCTGCGGTCCTCGCTCCCTTCCGCTCCGCTCCCTCGATCCCACCGGGGTAATCCCGACGAAGCACTGTGAAGCCCCACGCAGCACTACGACGCAGATCAAGCCCCAGGGAGCATGTTGGCCCTAGGGAACAGCGTGAAGCCCCGACGGGCACCGTGAGGCCTCATGTGCGGAGCACTATGACGCCCAACGGACAGCGCACCGGCGATCCTCGCCTCGTGCCTCGTGCCTCGCGTCGGGCCTCGCTCCTCGGTCCTGATGGTCATGCACGCAGCCGCAGAACTTGTCCGCGCGTCCGCCCGGGCCTGCCCGCGCATCGCCCACCCCCCGTGGCTCCCGCCTCACTCGCGCGTTCGCCCGGGCCTGCCCTGCGCGTCGCCCTCTGTGCCTCCCGCCTCACTCGCGCAGCCGTCCGGGCCGGTCCGCGCGTCCGCACACCGTCCGGCGCCTTCCGCCTCACTCCGGCAGCCGTGCTGGCCTGTCCGCGCGTCGCTCGGTGCCGCGTCGCGCTCCCTGTGTGCCCCGTCTTACTCGTGTAGTCGTCGGGCTCGTCCGAGGCGGTGGTAGGTGAAGGCCCAGCGGTCTTCGCCTACGTTGCGGCGGGTGTAGCGGTCGGGGTGCTGGTAGCGGTCGCGGTTGTGGAACTGGCAGGCCGGGCCGAGGAGTTTCAGGTCCGTGAGGCCGCCGGTGCTCCAGTTGTCGGCGTGGTCGATCTGGCACATGGTCGCCGGGAGCGGGCAGCCGTCGACCCAGCACGTGGCATACCGGGCGAAGATGGCCCGCCGCTGGGCAGGAGTCGCCAGACGGACCTTACGCCCCATGTCCAGGACCTGTCCCTCGGCGTTCATGACGATCCGCACCAGAGTCGAGGTCCGGGCGAGGCGGTGCACGCTGGAGACGGGCAGCACCTGCCCGGTCGCCAGCAGCAACCCCGGCGCTGTCCCCGGCGCGGTCCCCGGTGCCATCCCCAACGACGCACCCAGGAACGTGCCTGCCGACGCTCCCAGCGACGCACCCAAGAACGCCCCGGGCATCGTGCCCGCCGACGCACCCGGTGCTGCTGCGGGTGACGCCCCGGGAGCTGCTCCCGGTGATGCACCCCGCGATGCCCCCTGTGCGGCTCCTTGCGATGCCTCCTGCGCCGTCTCCGGTGTCGCTCGCCTGGCTCCCGGTGCCGTTCCCGATGCCCATCCGGGTGGTGTCTCCCGCTCCGGTCCGGGCCCGCCGGGCGTCGCTCCCGACGGTCCCGATGTCCCCGACGCCTGCGTCGCACGCGAGCAGCGCACCTCGCCACTGCACCGCCACGCGCCCTGGCCGTCGCACCGGCACGTGCTGTGGCCATGCCGGCAGTCCCCCGCAGGCCCAGGCCCGGCGTGGGTGTGACGTACGGAGGCGTCCTCGGGCGGAGGGTCCGGCCACGCCGCCTCCGAAGGCGCCACCTCCGTAGGCGCTGCCTGTGAGTGCGCCGCCTGCGAGTGCGCCGCCTGCGATGGCGGCGCATCCGAAGCCGTCGCGCCCGAAGACGCTATGTCCGAAGGTGCTGTGTCCGAAGGGGCAGCGTGCGAAGGCGCTGTGTGCCAATGCCCGCCACCGTGAGCAGGCCATGCTGACGCACCCCGCCGGACATGGGTTGCTCCGGACCGGGCCGCGCCGCGATCCCACCCATCGCCCTTGGCGGGCGCGGTCTCGTCGCTCTCGGCAGAGCCAGCGCTCGTGATGTTGTCGTCTTCGGCGGAGTCGGCGTTCGCGGCGTGGTCGCCCTCAGCAGCGGCGGTGCTTGCGGTGTCGCGCGGCTCGCACTCGCCGGGCCGCCGCTCACCGGCCCCGCGCTCACCGGCCCCGCGCTCACCGGCTCCCCAGCCACAAGGCTCCTCATCGCGAAGTCCGGTCGCAGCGTCGCCGGAGCCAGCGGCAGGGTCGGTGGCGGGGACAGCCTCGGCGATGTCGAGCCCGTCCGGGGTCTCGGGGCCGTCGGCGCCGCCCGCAGCACCCGGGTCGCCCATCACGTCTGAGACGGCGTCGTCGGCGGCGGTGTTTTCGGTGGCCGGGGCAGCGGGGTCTTGGGTGGCCGGGTCGGTGTCTTCGGTGGCCGGGTCGCTGGTGTCGTCGGCGGGGTGTGGGTTGTCGTCGGTGGGGTCGGTGTTGTCGGGGTCGGTGGGGAGGGATTCGGCGCTGACCACGACGAGGAGCTCGGCGGCGATCTTCTGCTCCAGCAGGGCGATCAGCGCGTCCGCCTGGCGTACCGTCAGCGGGCGGTCATCCCCCTGTGCCCTCAGCTTGGCGTACGCCTGCAACAAGGCCATCAACCGGGCGCCGGCCTCACGCGGCAGGTAGAACTCTCCTTCCACGCCGCCGCCCTTGCCCGGGCGGACCCGCAGGAACCGCCGCCCGTAATCGGCCCGCTCATCGCGTTCTTCCCCATCAGGGTCGAGCACCGCCCGCAGGTGGCGGCCGGCCTTGGCGACCTCCGCCGCCCCCGCTTTGCCGGCCAGGTCCACCAAGATCGGCTCCGCCAGGCCGGCCTGCTCATCCGATAGCCCGGCCACAGCGGCGCAGATGGCCTCCACCACCCCCGCCGCCAACTCACCCGCAGCGAACTTCTCCCGCACCTTGGGGAGGCGCGGCAACTCCGCCCCCAACGTGAGCAGGCGGCCCGCACCACCCACCGTCATCCCCCCACTCGTGCGCAACCAACACCGGGTGGAGGCATGGCCATGCTGCCTGGCCTGCCCCGCCCGATGCACCCGCCCCACCCGATCGGCCAGCGCGCTGGTGATCCGATCCCGGGCGAACAGCAACTCCTCCGCCTCGGCCAGGCACACATCCACGTCATCGGGAAGCGGCGTCAGCGCCAGCTCTTGGGCCACCTCACGAACCGACCCCACCACCACCCACGACGACCGCACACGACCCCGACCACGATCACGCCCACCCACACCGCCGGAAGCACCCGCACCCGGGCCGGCCGCGCCAGTGCCATTCGCGCCAGTGCCGTTCGCGCCAGTGCCGTTTGTGCCTGCAGCGTCCGCGCCGTCGGCAGCACCACGCGCGGCACCAAAGCCAGCACCAGCAGCGCCAGCAGCGTCCGGGCCAGTGATATCTGCACCGTCGGCAGCACCACGCGCGGCACCAAAGTCAGCGCCATCCGCACCGGCGGCAGCCGCACCATCAGCGTCCCCACGGGCGGCGCCCGCGTCAGATCCCGCGCTGTCGGCGGTCCAAGGCGCGGCGTTCGCGCCAGCGGCATTCGCACCAGTGCCATCCGCGCAATCGGCAGCCTCACGGGCGGCATCCGCGTCAGACCCCGCGCTGTCGGCGGCCCAACGCGCGATATCCGCGCCAGCGGCAGCCGCACCGGCGGCGGTCCTACGCGTGGCATCTGCGCAGTCGGTATCGGCGCCCTGACCGTCCGTGGTCTCGGCGCCTGGGGCGTCCGCCACCGGGCCGTTCGTGCTCTCGACAACGGGTGCGTCGGCGCGCTGCCGGAGCCCGAAGTCGATGATCGGGAAGGGATCGCGGGCGGATGAGCCGTCGGACGACCACAGCGGCGAGTTGGCGATCAGACGGTCCCACCACTCGCCATCGGCATCGTTCGAATGACGAAGGCGCTCAGGATCGATGTCGAACAGATCCATCACACCCTCCTCACTCGATTCGAACTGATGTATGGATTCTTTCACGCTGAGTGAGCAGGAAGCAAGCTCGCAAGCCCTCTGAGCTGGGGTCACAGGCGAGACGGAAATCCGGCCGGCTACTCGGCGTCACCGGTGACGGCTCGCTCGTACGAGCGGAGCGTCTCGACGAACATGCGCCGCTGCTCGCTCGTCAGCGGCTCAAGGGCGCTGCGCCAGGCACTGGCGCCACGGGCGAGCCAGGCGTCGACCGCCTCCCGGTTGGCCTCGGCGATGCTCACGATCGTCCGGCGGCGGTCCGCATCGTCCTCACGGCGGTCCACGACGCCCTTGCGGCTCAGGTCGCCCACCATCAGGCTCACGGTGGCCGGGGCGACCTCCAGGCGGGCGGCGAGCTCGTTCACCGTGAGCGGGCCGTCGAACAGCAGATAGGACAGCAGCGACAGGTGGCGCGGCGCCAGGTCGAGCGTCCGGAGCGACTCTGGAACGGGCATGCGCTTGGCACGCCCTACCAGACGCGGCATCAGCAGCAGGAGGGTACGGATCCCCTCGTCCAGGCTCAGTCCGTCATCCGTTGACATATATTGATCTCCAAAATAGCTTTGCTATCAAAGCAAACACTTCTGAGGCTGGGGAGCCATCGTCGCATGTCCGAATGGAACGACAAGATCATTGAAGAGTTCCGGGCGAACGCCGGCATGGTCGGCGGACCGTTCGAGGGGACACCGCTGATCCTGCTGACGACCACCGGTGCCAGAACGGGCGCCGCCCGGACGAACCCGGTCGCCTGCCGGCGTGACGGGGACAGGATCCTCGTGTTCGCCTCCAACGCGGGCGCGCCACGCCACCCGGACTGGTATCACAACCTGCTGGCCAATCCCACGGTGACCGTCGAGGTGGGCGACGGGACTGCGATCGAGACGTTCATCGCCACGGCCAGACCGCTGTCGGGCGAGGAGCGCGACCGCATCTATGCCCGGCAGGCCGAGGTGGCGCCGGTCTTCGCCGACTACCAGAAGAAAGCCTCCCGGGTCATCCCTGTCGTCGCCCTCTACCGGCGGGATCCCAAGCGCGCCCGGGCGCTCGGCGACGAGCTTGTACGGATCCACGACGGGATGCGGGCGGAGATGGCCGCGCTGCTGGCCGCGATCGAGGACGCGGCCGGGAACGCAGTCGAGGACGCGGCCGGGAACGCGGCCGAGGACGGGGCCGCCACGGGCATCCCGGTGAACCTGCCGGGTCGTGACCTGGAGGAGGCGCTGCGCGAGCGCTGCCTGTCCTTCTGCACGGCCTTCCACGAGCACCACATCAACGAGAGCGAGCGGGGCTTCCCCCTGCTGGAGCGGGCCTACCCCGGGCTGGCCCCGGCCCTCGACCGCCTGCGCGAAGAGCACGTGCGGCTGGCCGAGATCAGGGAGGACCTGCGCGCGGCGGTCGGCGAGGCGGGCTCCGGCGACCCGGCCGCCCTCAAGGACCGGTTCGCCCGCCTGTCGGCCGAGTTGGAGGCCCACTTCGCCCGCGAGGAGGAGCAACTCCTCGCCGCCCTGAACGCGCTCTGAGCAGCCTCTGTCCGAGCAGACTCCGGCAGAACGTCGCGAGCGGGAATCCAGGATGACGCAGGGCCGACCCGCCACGGCTCCCCGGCCCGTTTCGCGTGTGAGAGCCCCACGTCGCCGGCCGTGACCTACGACTTTCCGGACTCGTGGTCGGCCACGATGGCGTCGATGCGGGCGGCGAGCTTGTAGTCGAGGTCGGTCAGGCCTCCGGCGTCGTGGGTGGTCAGCGCCAGGTGGAGGGTGCGCCATCGGATGTCGATATCGGGATGGTGGTTGAGCGCCTCGGCCTGCTCGGCGATGTCGTTCACGATCGCGATGGCCGTACGGAAGTCTCGGGCGACCACGGTCCTGCGGATCGTGTCTCCCTCCCGGCGCCATTCGGAAGCCTCGTACATGAGATCAGGACATCACGAAACTCGGCCGATTGTGTAGATTCGCCGCGTGGACGAGCAGGCGGACGAGCAGGTGAGCGAGCAGGTCGACGCGCTGCGGCGGGAGCTGTGCGAGTACGGGCGGCGGGCGGCGGCCCTCGGCCTGGTGATCGGTACGTCGGGCAACCTGAGCGCCCGCGACGGTGACCTGGTGGTCGTCACGCCATCGGGCGTGGCGCTCGACCGGCTGAGCCCGGAGGACTGCCCGGTGGTCGACCTCGACGGGCGGGTCGTACGGGGGGAGCGCAAGCCCTCCTCCGAGACGCCGATGCATCTCGCGCTGTATCGGGAGACCGGGGCCCGGGCGGTGGTGCACACCCACTCGGTCTTCGCGACCGTGGTCGCCTCGACCATGACCGAGCTGCCGCCGATCCACTACAACGCCCTGCTGCTCGGCGGCGCCGTACGGGTGGCCCCGTACGCGACGTACGGCACGCCGGAGCTGGCCCGCAACGTGATCGCGGCGATCGAGGGCAGGCAGGCCGCCCTGATGGCCAATCACGGCGCGGTGACGATCGGCGGCGGCGATGAAGGCGGCATGGAGCAGGCGTTCGAGGCGACCCGCCTGCTGGAGTGGCTGTGCGAGGTCTACGTCCGCGCCCTCGGGGTGGGCCGGCCCACGGTGCTCACCGAGGACCAGCTCACCGCCGTCATCGAGCGCGCCCTGCAGGGCTGACGCGACCGGCTGGACGCAACCGGCTGGACAAGACCGCCTAACCGAGGACGACCTTCCGGGCGAGGCCGAGCGGGAGGCCGCCGGAGCCCGCGATCGTGTCGTGGAAGGTCCGCAGGTCGCCCGTGTAGTCCGCCCGGATGCGCTCGATCTCCAGCGCGCCCGTGAGGTAGGACGGCGCCTGGGTGGGCCAGGCGCAGTAGCGGCTGACCTCACCGGCGGCGGTGCCCGGCGACAGCGACGCCTTCGTGGTCAGGAACTCCTCCGCCTGCTCGATCGACATGTCGTCGCAGTGCAGCGCGGTGTCCACCACGATCCGGGCGGCCCGCCAGATGCGGCAGTCGAGGTGGGCGAGCTCGGTCTGGGGCGTGTCGAAGTAGCCCTGCTCGTGCATGAGCTTCTCGACGTAGAGCCCCCAGCCCTCCACGAAGTAGGGCGTACGGAAGATCTTGCGGGCGCGGTGCGGGTTGCCGGCCATCCAGGACAGGTGCCAGTGGTGGCCGGGGTAGGCCTCGTGCACGCTGATCGAGGGCATCTGGGGGCGGGAGTTGGTCCGCAGCCGCTGCCGCACCTGCTCCTCGGTGAAGCCGTCCGGCGTGTACGGCACGAAGAACACGCCGTCGCGCGAGGACGACAGCGGCGGCGGGGCGAGGTAGCTGGCCACGGCGATGATGGGCCGCTGGAACTCCGGAGACGGCTCGACCCGGCACACCTCCCCCTCGGGGAAGGTCACCAGGCCGCGCTCGCGGACGAACTCGCGCGCCCGCTGCGTCTCGGCCTCGTATTCGGCGCGCATGGCCTCCAGGGTCGGCGGGTGGTCGTCCATGAGCGACTCCATCGCCTCCCGCCAGCTCCCGGAGCCGAGGCGGGCGGCGACCTCGGTCATCTGCCCGTCCAGCTCGGCCCAGGCCTGGCGGCCCTTCTCGTGCAGCTCGGCGGCGCCATAGCCGAGCATCTCCTGCTCGCGCAGCAGCGCGGAGTAGAGCTCCTCGCCCATCCGCCAGGTGCCCCTGGCCTCGAAGCCCTCCAGGAACCGGACCAGCCCGTCGAACGCGTCGGCGGCGGGCTCGGCGGCGCTCGCCAGCCGCGCCCGCAGGTCCGGGTCGCCGACCAGTGCGGGCAGCGTCTCGGTCAGGAAGCGGCGTCCCGTACGGGCCTGGTCGAGGCCGCGCTTGACGAGCAGGCCGGCGGCGAGGCCGGGGTCCAGGTTGGCCTGGCAGGCGGCGAGCACGGCGGGCACCTCGGCCAGCCGCGCGACGGCGGCGTCGACCAGCTCGGCCTCCGGCTTGAGGCGCTGCTGGAACGGCGTGAACATCGACGCGAAGATCACCCCGAGGTAGGCGGCCGGTTCGCGCCGCCACTCCGGCCAGCGGGCCTGCGCGATCTGCCCGCGCAGGTGCGCGACGACCAGGTCCCTGTCGATCTCGTCCTCGGGGCTCTCGGGCGTCGCCTCCGACAACTTGCGCAGCCACTCCTCGGCCGCCCGCTCCCTCGCCGCGAAGCCGCTCGCGCTGAGGTCGCCCAGCGTACGGTCGTATCCGTCGGCTCCGAGGAGGGATGCCCTGACCGGGTTTTCGGCCAGGTACCAGTCAATGAACTCGTCCACCAGCGTCATAGCGCTCGACTCTATCCGCGACACTTGGGTAGAAGCCCCCAGATAAGGAGCGATTGGTGCCCCTGCAGATCACCGGCGCCCCGAGCGACCCCGACCTGATCCGGCTGCCGTGGGACGTCCCCCTCGAAGAGTGGCCCGTCCACCACCTGGTGACGCTGCCGCGCGGCATCTCGCGTCACGTGGTGCGCTTCGCCCGGCTCAGCGGCCGGGTGTACGCGATCAAGGAGATCAGCACCAGGTATGCCAAGCGGGAGTACCAGCTCCTGTGGGACCTGGCGCGGCAGGACGCCCCCGCCGTCGAGCCGGTCGCCGTCGTCACCGGCAGGACCACCCCGGACGGCACCGAGCTGGACTCGGCCCTGATCACGCGGCACCTGCAGTTCTCGCTGCCCTACCGCGCGGTGCTGTCGGGGTCGGTGCGGCCCGACACGCTGATCCGCCTGCTCGACGCGCTCGCGGTCCTGCTCGTACGGCTGCACCTGAGCGGCT
This sequence comes from Microbispora hainanensis, assembly GCF_036186745.1. Classification (NCBI taxonomy): domain Bacteria; kingdom Bacillati; phylum Actinomycetota; class Actinomycetes; order Streptosporangiales; family Streptosporangiaceae; genus Microbispora; species Microbispora hainanensis. Next base: position 376,555 of record NZ_CP108086.1, read on the forward strand.
TCTACTGGGGCGACTGCTCGCTGTCGAACACGCTGTTCCGGCGGGACGCCGGGGCGTTCGCGGCCTACCTGGTGGACGCCGAGACCGGGGAGCTCCATCCGGCGATCAGCGAGGGCCAGCGGTCGCACGACATCGACGTGGCGCACGTCAACATCTATGGCGAGATGCTCGACCTGGAGGCGGGCGGGCTGCTCCACCCGACCATCGACCCGCTGGCCTTCGCCGAGCAGCTCGTCGAGCGCTACCAGCGGCTGTGGGACGAGCTGACCGAGGACGAGATCATCGAGGAGGTCGACTGGCACCGCGTGGACCAGCGGGTGCGCCGCCTCAACTCGCTCGGCTTCGACGTCGCGGAGATGATGGTGCGCCGCAAGGCCGGCACGTCCCGCCTGATCGTCCGGCCGAAGGTCGTCGACGCCGGGCACCACCAGCGCCGCCTGCTGCGCCTGACCGGCCTCGACGTTGAGGAGAACCAGGCCAGGCGGCTGCTCAACGACCTCGACTCGTTCCGGGTGTCCACCGGCCTGCGGCACGAGGACGAGGCGATCGTGGCCCACCGATGGCTGGCCGAGGTGTTCCAGCCGGTGGTGAACGCGATCCCGGCCGACCTGCGGCGCAAGCTGGAGCCCGCCCAGCTCTTCCACGAGGTGCTCGACCACCGCTGGTACATGTCGGAGGCCGCGGGCAGGGACGTCGGCCTGGAGGCGGCGGTGCGGTCCTACGTGGACAACGTCCTGGTGCACAAGCCCGACGAGAAGGCCGTGATCGTCACGTCGGATCCCCTGTCTCCCTGACAAGGCTCGCAAGATACTGAGCGGCCTCGGGGATCCGGTCCTCGCCGAAGACGCGGATGCCGTTCAGCTCGAGCAGCGCGGTCGTCACGCCCTGCCCGGGGGTGGTCCTCCCCCGGTGGCTCCCGTCGTAGATCCGCAGGGACCCGCACGACGGGCTGCCCTCCTTGAGGATCGCGACCCGTACGCCGCGGGACTGGGCGACGGCGAGGGCCTGCCGCGCCCCGGAGACGAACGCGGCGGTGACGTCGTCGCCCTCCGGTGTCAGGATCCGGGCCTCGCCCGCCAGGACGGCCGCGCCGCCCGCGCCGCCCTCGATCTCGGCGGGCGGCCGGGGAACGGGCAGCCCGCCCTCGACCTCGGGGCAGAACCGCACCAGACGTCCCTCGGCGCGCCAGCGGGCGAGCAGCTCGTCGTCGCTGGTCTTGGCCCCGCCGTCGTAGCGCACCCGGCTGCCGAGCAGACAGGCGCTGACGAGAATCCGTTCCACGCCTCCCATTCTCGCCACCGTACGGCGGTGCACGTGCCGGCCCCGACGACATGAGGAAAGCTCACGAAAATCGGAATTACCATTCCAAGAGGAAGAATTCTTATTCTTCCGGACTAATCCATTTATCCGAGCCGTTTTCGGCCCGGGATGCCCGTCCACCTGCTCCTCTAGTGTTGGCCGCGCTGCACCGGCTGTGCGGGGAAAGGGTGTCCCGGTGGATCTGCGCCACGACGTACATCACGGCATACACGAGGAGCTCGTCGCTTTGCGCGAACGCGCGCCCGAGATCACGGGAGCGCTCACCTGCACGATCGACGGCATGCTCGTGACGACGGACCTGACCGCCGACACCGAGCAGACCGCGGCGCTCACGTCGGCGCTGCTGTCGCTGAGCCGGAAGATGACCGACCTCGCCAGGATCGGGCTGCTGAAGGAGACGCTGATCTCCGGCACCCAGGGACACACCGCGTGTTACGCCGCGGGCCCCACGCTCGTCCTCGCCGTCCGCACGTGTCAGGGAGCCGATCTCCGCCAGCTCCGGATCGAGGGGCTCAGGGCGGCGAACAGGATCGCCGCCCTCGCCGGACGCGGATGACCACCCGGCCGGGTCACACCCTCCCGGTCAACTCGGTGATCGCCTCCGCGATGACCGGCCAGAGCGGGCGGGGCAGGTCGTGGCCCATTCCGGGGAAGGTCAGCAGCTTCGCGCCGGGGATGGCGTCCGCGGTCGCGGTCCCGCCTTCGAGGGTGACCAGCGGGTCGTCCTCGCCGTGGATCACCAGCGCGGGCACCGAGAGCCCGCGCAGCCCCTCCGTACGGTCGGCCGACCTCCGGATCGCGATGAACTGCCGGGCGGTGCCCGCGGGGTCGAACGCCCGGTCGTAGGCCTCCCCGGCCAGGCGGGTGATCCGCTCGACGTCCATCTCGTAGCCGGGAGAGCCGATGACCCGCGCGTTCTCCAGGGCGCGGACGATCGCCCCGTCGCGGTCCTGCGGGGCGGGCGCCGTCAGCGCAGCCATGGCCTCCTCGGTCGCCCGCCCCACGCGGGGCCCGGGGGTGGACATGATCGAGGTCAGCGTACGGACCCGGGCGGGGTGGCGGATGGCGAGGGCCTGGGCGATCATGCCGCCCATCGACGCGCCCACCACGTGGGCGCTCTCCCAGCCCAGCACGTCCATCAGGCCGGCCGTGTCGTCGGCCATGTCGTCCAGGAGGTAGGAGGGGGCGGGCGCGTCGCCGTCCGCCGGGGTGAAGTGGGTGGACAGGCCCACGTCCCGGTTGTCGAACCGGACGACGCGGTGACCCGACTCCACGAGCAGGCCGATGAACTCCTCGGGCCAGCTGATCATCTGTGCTCCGAGCCCCATGATGAGGACGACCGGACGTCCCCCGGGCTCGCCGAACACCTCGTAGCAGATCTCGATGCCGTTAGCCGTCGCACGCATGCGAGCCAGAATTTCATTCGGTTTGCCCTGCCGCAAGCACCACCTGACCAGATCTGTACGGTTGTGTGATGTGGTGTCGCAAATGACCCGCCGGCGGCGGAGACTCGTCCTGCTCATCTGCTGCATGAGCCTGCTGATCGTGTCTCTCGACAACACGATCGTCAACGTCGCACTGCCGTCGCTCGGGCACGACCTGCACGCCCCGATCTCCGGCCTCCAGTGGACGGTGGACGCCTACACGCTGACGCTCGCGAGCCTGCTGATGCTGGCCGGCTCGACGGCCGACCGGATAGGGCGCCGCCGCACGTTCCAGACCGGCCTGGTGGTCTTCACGGCGGGGTCGTTGCTGTGCAGCCTCGCTCCGAGCCTGGGCTGGCTGGTGGCCGCCCGGATCGTCCAGGCCGTCGGCGGGTCGATGCTCAACCCGGTGGCCATGTCGATCATCACGAACACGTTCACCGACCGCAGGGAGCGGGCCCAGGCGATCGGCGTGTGGGGCGGCGTGGTCGGCGTCAGCATGGCACTCGGCCCGGTCGTCGGCGGCCTGCTCACCGACACGGTGAACTGGCGGGCCATCTTCTGGATCAACGTGCCGATCGGCCTGCTCGCCCTGTTCCTGACCTGGCGCTTCGTCCCGGAGTCGAAGGCGCCGTCGGCGCGCAGGCTCGACCCGATCGGGCAGCTGCTGGTCATCGTCCTGCTCGGCACGCTCACGTACGGGATCATCGAGGGCCGGGCCGCGGGCCCCGCCGTGAGCGCCGTCGGCTTCATCCTCGCGGCGGCGGCCCTGGCCGCGCTGATCGTCTGGGAGCTGCGCAGGCCCGAACCCCTCATCGACATGCGGTTCTTCCGCAGCGCGCCGTTCTCGGGCGCGGCCGTCATGGCGGTGTCGGGCTTCGCCTCCCTGGGCGCCTTCCTGTTCCTCAACACGCTATATCTGCAGAGCCATCGCGGTCTTTCCGCCCTCGCCGCGGGGCTGTGCACGCTGCCGGTCGCGGGGATCACGACGGTCGTGGGGCCGCTGTCGGGCCGGCTCGTCGGCACCCGCGGCCCGCGCCTGCCGTCCGTCGTCGCGGGCGTGTGCCTCGCCGTGGCCGGGTGGCTGCTGTCGCAGGTGACGCTCACCACGCCGCTTCCGCTGCTGCTCGGCATCTACGTGATCTTCGGTGTCGGGTTCGGCCTGCTCAACCCTCCGATCACCAACACCGCGGTCTCCGGGATGCCGATCGCGCAGGCGGGGGTGGCCGCCGCGGTCGCCTCGACCAGCAGGCAGGTCGGCCAGTCTCTCGGCGTGGCCATCGCGGGATCGATGGCCTCCAGCGCCGCGGCCCATCGGGTCAACGCCCTGTACGGCCTGATCGTGCTGGCGGTCGCCCTCCTGACGACCGGCCGCTGGGCCAGGGCCACGGCCGAGCGTACGGCGGCGCGGCTCGCTGAGAGCCCGCAGGTCACCCTGTCACAGGGGTGAAGCCGGCGCCCGCGAGCACCCTGCGGCCCTCATTGGACAGGAGGAGGTCGACGAACTCCCTGGTCAGGGCGATGTTCTCGGTGCCGGGGACGGTCGCGACCAGGTAGTCGAGGGCCGCCTTCGCCGCCTCGGGGACGTCCACGCCCTCCACCGCTCCCCCCGCCGCCCTGACGTCCGTACGGTAGACCAGCGCGGCGTCCGCCTTCCCGAGCCTGACCTTGTCGAGCGCCGCCGCGGCGTCCCGCTCCCGGCTCGCCGGCGTGACGGTCACGCCCGCGTCGGCGAGCGCGATGCCCGCGCCCGTCCCGCACGGCGCCGTCTCGGCGCACAGGGCCACCGTGACGCCGGGGGCGGCCAGGTCCTTCAGGTTCGCGACGTGGGCGGGGTTCCCCTTCGGCACGGCGATCTGGAGGCTGTCGCGCGCGAAGACCCGCGCGTTCGGCGCCCTCGACGCGCGCATGGCCGCCTCTCCTGCCGCGGCGAACAGGTCGGCGCGCGCTCCCCCCGCGATCCGCCGCGCCAGCGCGTCGCTGCCGCCGAAGTCGAACCGTACGGCGACGCCGGGATGGGTGGCCTCGAACGTCCTGCCGAGCGGGCCGAACGTCCCGGTGAGCGAGGTGTCGGCGAACACGGTGAGCGTCTTCCCCTCGCCGCCGCCGCAGCCGGTCACCGCGAGCAGCACCAACGCGAGCGCCACTCGGATAACCGGTGTGACATGGTTCACCTTGGGATATATGCCCTAAGCAGGCGTTTAAAGGTCATGCCCGGCGAAAGACTCCCTATTGGGGACAAACCTACTGAACGAGGAGAGACATCTTGAGCGTCAACCCTTCCTCCAGAATGCGTGAGAGCAGCCAGCCCTGGCTTCACCAGAGGGGCACCGAGATACAGGCGTTCGGCACCGTGCGCGACTTCCCGGTCGGGATGTCGAGGGAGACCCGCGAATACTCCTGCCAGCGGCTCAACCAGATCCTGGCCGACACGCAGATCCTCTACAGCCTCTACAAGAAGCACCACTGGCTCATGCGGGGCCCGACCTTCTACCAGCTCCACCTGCTCCTCGACAAGCACGCGAGCGAACAGCTCCCGATCATCGACGCCGTCGCCGAACGCATCCAGACCCTCGGCGGCGTCGCGGTCGGCGATCCCCGCCAGGTGGCGGAGATGACCGTGATCCCGCGCCCGCCGGACGGCGTGGAGGAGGTGCCCGCCATGCTCTCCCGGCTCCTGGAGGCGCACGAGACGATCCTGGTCGCCGCGCACGACGCCGCCTCCCGTGCCGCCGAGATGGGCGACGACGGCACCAACGACCTGCTCGTCTCCGAGGTCATCCGTACGGGTGAGCTGCAGGCGTGGTTCCTCGCCGAGCATCTCGTGGACACGCCGCTCGTCCGCTCCTGACCCGCGTACCCGGCCCGGGCGTCACCCCGTGACGCTCGGGCGGCCGTTCTCGATGTGTCCCATCAGCCGCCGGGCGAACCCGTCATGCCCGGCCACGCCGATCACCAGGTCGTACCACCCGGTGGGGGCGTGCCACTCGACGCGGGCGGTGGCTCCCGGCTCGACCCGTACCGTACGCGCCTCGCCTCCGTAGGCCAGCGGGGTGACCGACACCTCGGCGGGGAGGGGTCCAGGGTTCGCCACGTCGATCACGACGGCGCGGGCCGCGGCGTCGATCGCACTGGTGACCTCCACCGGGTCGGCCGTCCCGCCCCGGAACTCCCGGCGGAACCCGTTCGGCCCGACGAGCACCAGGTCGTAGGTCGGGCAGGGGAAGTAGACCACCTCCTCCGCCGTGCCGAGCACGTCGAAGTGCAGCGGCGTGGCCACCTCGCCGAGGTAGCCGTACAGGATGAAGTGGGCGGAGGCGGTGCCGGAGTTGCGCATCGCGATCTCCACCGCCCGTCCGCGCACGACCGCCTCCGCGTCCGGCTGGTATGGCAGCGCGCGGGCGGGCTTGACCCCCGGCTCCTGCACCGGCATCCGCTGCTCATCGGGCACCTGGGGATACCACCGGTTCCCGGCCGGCACCGAGCGCGGGGCGGCCGCGGTCTCCACCGGCGGCGAAACGGGAGGCGGGGTCATGGGCGTGCCGAAGTCGAAGGCGGAGGTGAGGTCGCCCGCCACCCGGCGCCGCCATTCGCCGATCGGCGCGGTGATCCCGAACCGGCGCTCCAGGAACCGTACGGTCGAGGTGTGGTCGAACGTCTCCGAGCAGACGTGGCCGCCCACGCTCCACGGCGACACGACGATCATGGGCACGCGGACGCCGAGGCCGAGCGGCCGCCCGCCGACGAACTCCCCGGGGGTGCCGCCGGGCGGGACCGGCGGCGGCACGTGGTCGAAGAAGCCGTCGTTCTCGTCGTACGTGACTAACAGCGCGGTGCGCGCCCAGACCTCGGGGTGGGACCCCAGCGCGTCGAGCAGCCGGTAGAGGATCCGCCCGCCCTCCACGGCGGACGATCCCTCCGGGTGCTCGCAGTCGGCCAGCGAGGGCACGACGTACGACACCTCGGGCAGGCGGCCGGCGGCGACGTCGGCGGCGAACCACTCCCCGAGGCCGCCCGCAGGGGCACGGCGCAGCGCCCGGTCGTAGAGGTCTCGGTCGGCCGGCTCCAGGGCGGCCACCCGCGCCTCCAGCTCCGCGAGCAACGGCGCCGGGTCCTCCGCCGCCCGCACCTTCTCGTAGAACGCGCGCATGCTGCCCAGCCCGAGCCGGTCCATCACGGCCACGTACGGCCGGAAGAACTCCAGGTTGTTGCACTCGTAGTTGTCCCACTCCTGGTAGACCTGCCAGGTGTGGCCGGCCCGCGTCAGCAGCTCGGGCACGGTGACCCAGTCGTAGCCCGGGTGCCCCTCCGCCCCCTCGGACGCGACGTTGTCCAGCGCGCGCTGCCGGGTGCCCGGCTCGTAGCCCGTGTGACCGGTCATGTGGTAGTTGCGGTTGGGCGTCGTCGAACTCAGCAGCGAGCAGTGGTAGGCGTCGCAGATCGTGAACGTGTCGGCCAGCTCGTAGTGGAAGGGCAGGTCGCGCCGGTCGTAGTAGGCCATCGAGCCGGGCCCCTTGCTCGCGACCCAGCCGTCGTTCCAGCCCAGGGCCCAGGCGTTCTGGGTGCCGAGCCAGGTGTGGTCGTGGGTGTCGAGCAGCATCGGGTCGGCACCGGCCCGCTCGGCCGCCTCCCGTACGGAGAAGGGCAGCACGCCGTCCTGTTCGAAGATCGGCCGCCACGCTCGGGTGGACACCGCGTTGCGGTCGCCGAATCCCCGCACCCCGCGCATCCGCCCGAAGTAGTGGTCGAACGAGCGGTTCTCCAGCATGACGAAGACGACGTGCTCGACGTCGGCCAGGCTCCCCGGCGGGACCGGCCGGGCCAGCGCCCGGAGCAGGGAGGGCGGCAACGAGGATCCGGCCGTCATGGGCGTCCCTTTCAGGAAGAATCAGGCGAAACGCCCACAACTTAACAGTGCCGTGTCGTCACACGAGTACGCGCCTGCCCGCCTCCACCGGCGGCGGCAGGTGCACGCGGCCCAGCTCACGCAGGGCCCGGGCGGCACCCGTACGACGGGCCAGCGCGAGCGCCTGCCGGGCGAGGTCGGCCGCCTGGTCCCGCTCGTGCGCCTCGGCGTACGCGTGCGCCCTGCGGGCCAGCCCGTACGCGGCCAGATAGGCAGGCACGGACAGGGGCGGCTCGCTCTCAAGGATCTCGATCGCGCCTCCCGGCCGCCCGAGGTCGACCAGGCAGCCCGCGCACAGCTCCGCCCCCGCCTCGCATTCCTCAAGGCAGCGGTGGCACGGCTCTATCTCGCCCGCCAGCGCGTGCGCCTGGGCCTCGTGCCGCCGGGACAGCGTGCCGACCTCGGCCGGGACCCCAGCACGCTCGCGGGCGGCCACGGCCGCCGCGACGATCTCGCCCGGCTCGGCGGCGTCGACCAGCCCGGCCCGCTGGACCAGCGCGAAGGCCTCGGTGAGAGGATCGCCGGTCTCGCGTGCCTCCCGGATCGCCCGGTCGGACCAGGCCCGCGCCCCCGGCGCGTCGCCCGCCTCGTGCCCCATCCCGCTGATCAGCTCGGCGTCGCGGGCGGCGAGCGCGACCAGCGCACCCCGCACGGACGACCCGGCGTCGCGGCGGAACGCCTCGATGCCCGCGAAGACGGGCCGCAGCGCCGCCACGAGATCGGCGGGCCGCGCGTACGGCGCGGCGCAGGCGTCGAGCATCCGCTCGAAGTAGCCGGCCGTGGCGGCGTCGGCGCGCCAGGGACGCTCGACGGCCCGGCCGACCCGCTCCTCCTCCTCTTCGGAGAACAGGCCCGGCATCAGCGGAATGCCGGTCAGGTGGTGCCACAGCACGGTGCCCGACGACGGACCGACGAACAGGTCCGCCTCGTCCATGCCGAAGACGCGGGACAGCAGCTCGACATGGCCGGGATCCGGCCGCCGCTCCCCCGTCTCCCATGCGCGCACCGCCTCCGCGGGCGGGGGCTCGGTCTCCTGGGTCTCCTCCGCGGCCTCGTTCAGCCGTTCTTCCAGGTCCCGGCGCCTCCACAGGCGGCCGCGGCGCAGCGCTCGCAGCCGGGCGGCCCAGTGCGGGACGTCAATTCTGATCATCGGCACTCCCCCGGTTCTGTCGGTGCCGGTCGTTAGATTTGCGGTGTGCTGACCCGACGCGTGCTCGACCGCACACTGCTCGACCGCACACTGCTCAACCGCGCGCTGCTCGACCGCCAGATGCTGCTGCGTCGCCACGACGTCAAGGCTCTTGCCGCGATCGAGCACCTGGTCGGCATGCAGTCGCAGACTCCTCTCTCACCTTACGTCGGCCTCTGGACCCGCCTGCGGGGCTTCCGGCACGAGGACCTGGCCGGGCTGCTCACCGACCGCAGTGCCGTACGGATCGTGCTGATGCGCGGCACCATCCACCTGGTCAGCGCCGACGACTGCCTCGCCCTGCGCCCGGTCGTGCAGCCGCTCCTCGACCGGCTGCTGCGCACGTCGTACGGCAGGCGCCTCGGCGGGGTGGATCTCGGCGAGGTGGCGAGCGCCGCCCGCGCCCTCATGGAGGAGCGGCCGCTGAGCTTCGCGGAGCTCGACGAGCTGCTCGGCGAGCGGTGGCCGGGCCACGACGCGCTGGCCCAGGCCGTACGCGCGGCAGTGCCGCTGGTGCAGGTGCCGCCGCGTGGCGTGTGGGGCGCCTCGGGCCAGGCCCGGCACGTCCCCGCCGAGTCGTGGCTGGGCCGCCCGCTCGGCGACGGCTCGGCCGCCGGCGACATGGTGCTGCGTTATCTGCGCGCCTTCGGTCCGGCGTCGGTAAAGGACATGCAGGTCTGGTCGGGGCTGACCGGGCTGCGCTCCGTCGTGAAGGGTCTTGATCTGGTCGCCTACCGGGACGAGAACGGGGGGGCGAGCGCCTGCTGGAGTTCGCGGCCGGCGACGCCCCCGCGCGCGACATCCGCTTCCTGGGGTAGGACCCTTGGGGTGGAGACCCTCTCGGTGGCGGTGGACGCGCAGGCGAGCCCGGATCGGGTGTTCGCCGTGCTGACCGACTGGCCCAGGCATCACGAGTGGATGGTGCTGACCCGGGCGTGGGTGGTGGCCGGTGACGGGCGCAGCAGGGGCAGCAGGCTCGCGGCGTCCACCGGTGTCGGCCCGCTGTCGTTCGTGGACACGATGGACGTCACCGGCTGGCGGCCCCCACACGAGGTGGAGGTCCGCCACACCGGCCGTGTCATACGCGGGATCGGGCGGTTCCACGTGCTGCCCCGCCCGGACGGCGGGAGCAGGATCATCTGGGAGGAGAACCTCCACCTGCCCCTCGGCCTGGCCGGGCGGATCGGCTGGCGGATCGCCGGGCCGGTGAGCGCGGTCTTCCTGCGCCTGTCCCTGCGCCGCCTCGCCGCCCTCGCCCTGCGCGGTTAGCCCAGCGCCATGTCGAAGAAGCGGCGCTCCAGCGCGGTCGCCCGCCGGAAGACCCTGAGCACCCGGGCCCGGCCGTCCGCGTCGAGCCCGGGGCCGAGCCGGTCGAGCTCGCCACGCAGGAAGCCCACCCACGCCTCGAACTCCGGCCCGCTGTGCAGCTCGATCCACTCCCGGTGGACGAAGCCCTCCGGGAGTTTCGTGATCCGGGAGGCCCAGCCGAGATAGGTCCATTCGGCCACGCACAGCACCGCCAGGATCAGCGGATAGTCCTGGCCGCGGCGCACCTCGTCCATCAGATCCCGGAACTCGACCGTCACCGGCTCCAGCGTGGCCGGTGCCGTCTCACCGCCGACCTCGGCGAGCGCGCGGTGGAAGTAGCCCCGCTCGGTGTCGGCGACGGTCAGCCCGAGGAAGCGGCCCACGGCCACCCGTGCCTCGAAGGCGTCGGCGGCGGCGACGGCGGCACCGAGCAGCGCCGTGAAGGCGTCCACGAACTGGAAATCCTGCTCCAGATAGCGGCGCATGTCGGCGGTGCCGCTCCCGATCGCCTCCGCGAAGGGGTGCGTGACCACCGCCGTCCAGTCCGGCTCGCTCCCCGACCGCAACCACTCGCTGAACGGCGTCGTCGATTCCTCGGTCATCCGGCATCTCTCCCCGTGTCGCGGCGTGAACGTTTCACGATGATCTCAAAGGCCGTCCGTCCGCCTCCACCTGCCCAGCCGGTACGCGCGACCCCGGCGGGCCGGAACGCGGGCGGGCGGATCCATTGACCGGTGCTTAACAGGTCCGTAATTTGATGCGTGTTGTTCCTCCTCATGAATGCTGTTCGCATTCATGAACGGCCCTTCGCGGGACCAGGAGTAGCCCCCCTCGGTCAGGGGTCCTGCACGACATGCAAGGAGCTCGGCTTTGAGAACCACAACGAGAACCGGAGTCGGGGTGATCGGCACCGTTGTCGGGGTCGCCGCCCTGGTGGGCGGCGTCTTCGTCGGCGTGTCCAACGCGGCGCCCAGTGCGGGACCCAGTGCGGGACCCAGTGCGGGACCCAGCGCGGGCGCCTACCGGATCGTGAACGGCGCCAGCGGCCTGTGCCTGACCGTCCCCGGCAACAGCACCGCCGACGGCGTGCAGCTCACCGTGTCCAGCTGCAACGGCGCGAGCAACCAGACCTGGAACCTGTCCACCCAGGGCAGCGGCTTCCGCCTGGCCGCCGCCAACAGCGGCAAGTGCGCCGGGGTGAAGGACGCCTCCACCTCCGCGGGCAGGGCCGTCCAGCAGGAGTCCTGCACCGGCTCCACATCGCAGACCTGGGAACTGACCGCCTCGGGCTCCAACTACCGCATCGTCAACGCCAACAGCGACAAGTGCCTCAACACCAAGGACAACTCCACCTCCTCAGGCGCGCTCGTGCAGCAGAACTCCTGCGACTCGGTGTCCACCAAACAGTGGTCACTCCAGCCCACCGGCTCCCAGCCGCCCGCTTCCCCCACCCCCACCAGGACGCCGACGAGCAGCCCGACCCCCTCGCCGAGCACCCCGCCCACCGGTGGCCCGACCACTCCGCCCACCACCGGGTTGATCGGCTGGGCGACCCAGGGCGGCGGCACCACCGGCGGCGCGGGCGGCGGCACGACGACGGTCACCTCCCTGACCGCGCTCACCGCCGCCGTCAAGGACAGCGCCGCGAAGATCGTCCAGGTGAACGGCAACTTCACCTGCTCGGAAGACGTGCGCGTGGGCGGCAACACCACCATCGTCGGCGTGGGCGCAGACTCCGGGCTGACCGGCTGCGGCCTGAACATCCGTGACGTCGACAACGTCATCGTGCGCAACATGAAGATCTCGAAGGTCCGGGCCGGGAACGGCAACGGCGACGCGATCCACCTCGACAACGCCAAGCGCGTGTGGCTCGACCACAACGACCTGTCGAGCGACACCAGCCACGGCACCGACTACTACGACGGCCTGCTGGACATCACGCACGGCTCCGACTACGTCACCGTCTCCTGGAACAAGCTGCACGACCACGTCAAGTGCTCGCTCGTCGGCCACAGCGACAACAACAGCTCCGAGGACACCGGGCACCTGCGCGTGACGTACCACCACAACGCATTCCAGACCTGCGCCCAGCGCAACCCGCGGGTGCGCTTCGCCAACCCGGTGCACGTGTTCAACAACTACTACTACAAGGACCCGTCCTACACCGGCTACAGCTACGGCATCGCCTCCACCTGCGGCGCCGGGGTGCTCGTCGAGGGCAACTACTTCGAGAACATCGCCGAGCCCACCCACACCGCCGAAGGCTCGTCGCCGGGCGGGTCGATCGTCGCCCGCGACAACTACTTCGTGAACTCCGGCACGCCGCAGACCGCCGGCAGCGTCGCCTCCATCCCGTACTCGTACACGGTGGACAACCCGAGTGGCGTCAAGGCCAACGTCCTCGCCAACGCGGGCACCGGCAAGATCTGAGCCCAGGGAAGACCCCAGAGGCCGCGGCTCCCCACGCCGCGGCCTCCGCTCGCCCGTCAGTCGACCAGGCCGAGACACGCGAGCAGGTTGTCCTCGATCAGGGCCACCACCTGCGGCGGAAGCCGCCCCAGGTAGTCGCCGAGCTCTTCCTTGAGAAAGGGCTGCGCGCAAACGGTGCGCACCCAGCACTTGCTGGGCAGATTGGCGGTTCCCTGCGCGAGCTTGACGCAATACTCCGTTTTGAGCGTCGTCCTCGCTCGCGCGAGCAGCGCCTCGGCCTGCCTGCGCCGCCGCGCCCGGCTGAGGTCGAGCAGAACGCCGGACTCTCCGCCCGCCTGCGCCTCGATGACGGGCACGGTGGCGTCCACCACGCTCCGAAGAGCGGCTGTGTCCTTGCCGCCATGCAGAGCCACGACCGTACGGACGAAGTCCATGGCCTCACGATCGAGAGGATCGTCCACAACCAGGGTTAGGGACAGAACGCCCGCCCCCGCGTCGGCCGACTCGTCGTCGCCACGCTCCGCGAGTTCGCTTTCCACCACATAGTCCTGGGCCCGCATCAGGGCGGGGTCGTAGGGGCCACGGCGCCCGAGGCGCCAGGTGGCCCCACTGATCGGCGCGTGTCCCGCCTCGACGGCGGCGACGTCGGTGAGATAAAGGAGCCCCACCAGGTGGGTCTCGGTCACCGACAGGTCCAGCTCCCGTGCCGCCAGGAGTATGGACAGCACGGACCCGCCAGAGGATTCGGCATATCGATGGGCATGCTGATCACCGCTCCTCCCCGGATCAGCCGCATGCTCACCGTGCCCCTCCCGGTCCGTCCACCACCGCGCCCAACTACAGCGAAGTCATTACTTACCGTCACATTGCGACGTCAACGCGTAATCGACATTCAGCTGTCGAGGGCGGCGCGTTCGGCGTCGGTGAGCAGGCGGGAGCGGATCAGGAAGCGCACGCCCTCGGGTGCCTCCAGGGAGAAGCCGCTGCCCCGGCCGGGGACGACGTCCACGGTGAGATGGGTGTGCCGCCAGCGCTCGAACTGGCTTGCCGACATCCAGAACGTGACCGGCTCGTCGACGCCCTCGACGGCGAGTGAGGCGAGCAGCACGTCGGAGGAGCCGGTGCGGAACTCGCCCTCCAGATAGCACATCGGCGCGCTGCCGTCGCAGCAGCCGCCGGACTGGTGGAACATCAGCGGGCCGTGGGCCGCCCGCAGCCGCCGGATGAGGTCGGCGGCCGCGGGGGTGAGGTCCACGCGGGACACCTCGGGCATCAGAAGAAGCCGAGCTTCGCGGGCGAGTAGCTGACCAGCAGGTTCTTGGTCTGCTGGTAGTGGTCGAGCATCATCTTGTGGGTCTCCCTGCCGATGCCCGACTGCTTGTAGCCGCCGAAGGCGGCGTGGGCGGGATAGGCGTGGTAGCAGTTCGTCCAGACCCGCCCGGCCTGGATGGCCCGGCCGGCCCGGTACGCCTTGTTGACGTCCCTGGTCCACACACCGGCCCCGAGGCCGTACAACGTGTCATTGGCGATCTTGATGGCGTCGTCGAAGTCGGTGAACGAGGTCACCGAGACGACCGGTCCGAAGATCTCCTCCTGGAACACTCGCATGTGGTTGGCGCCCTCGAAGATCGTCGGCTCGACGTAGTAGCCGCCCGACAGCTCGCCACCGAGGTCGGCGCGCTGCCCGCCGGTGAGCACCTTGGCGCCCTCCTGCCGGCCGATGTCGAGGTAGGACAGAATCTTCTCCAGCTGGTCGTTGGACGCCTGGGCGCCGACCATCGTGGCCAGGTCCAGCGGGTGCCCGCGCACGATCTTCTCCGTACGCTCGACCGCGGCCTCCAGGAACCGCTGGTAGTGGCCCTGCTGGATGAGCGCCCGGGAGGGACAGGTGCACACCTCTCCCTGGTTGAGCGCGAACATCGTGAAGCCCTCCAGCGCCTTGTCGAAGAACTCGTCGTCGGCGGAGGACACGTCGTCGAAGAAGATGTTGGGGCTCTTGCCGCCGAGCTCCAGCGTGACCGGCTTGATGTTCTCGCTGGCGTACTGCATGATCAGCCGCCCGGTGGTGGTCTCCCCGGTGAAGGCCACCTTCGCGACCCGCGCGCTGGAGGCCAGCGGCTTGCCCGCCTCGACGCCGAACCCGTTGACGATGTTGAGGACACCCGGCGGGAGGAGGTCGGCGACCAGGCTCATCCAGTAGTGGATCGACGCGGGGGTCTGCTCGGCCGGCTTGAGGACCACGGCGTTGCCGGCGGCCAGCGCGGGCGCGAGCTTCCAGGCGGCCATCAGGATCGGGAAGTTCCAGGGGATGATCTGCGCGACGACGCCGAGCGGCTCGTGGAAGTGGTAGGCGACGGTGTCCGCGTCGATCTCCGACAGGCTGCCCTCCTGGGCCCTGATCGCCCCCGCGAAGTAGCGGAAGTGGTCGATGGCCAGCGGGATGTCGGCGGCCAGCGTCTCCCGGATCGGCTTGCCGTTCTCCCAGGTCTCGGCGACGGCGAGCCGCTCCAGGTTCTGCTCCATGCGGTCGGCGATCCGGTTGAGGATGTTCGCCCGCTCGGCCGCGGACGTGCGTCCCCAGGCGGGGGCGGCGCCGTGCGCGGCGTCCAGGGCGCGCTCGACGTCCTCGGCCGTGCCGCGCGCGATCTCGGTGAAGGTCTGACCGGTCACCGGCGTGGGGTTCTCGAAGTACCGCCCGCGCTGCGGCGGGACGTACTCCCCGCCGATCCAGTGGTCGTAACGCTGCTCGTACGCCATGAGGGCGTCCGGCTGTCCCGGCGCGGCGTAACGGGTCATGGGATGGACCTCCCGGACAGGGTGTGGGTCTGACGCCCCGGACCTTAGTCACGGGCACGTTGCCGACACGTTGCGTCCATGTTCCCGGCGCCTTTCCGGAAACAGCCTCTCACCGAGCTGAGCCTCCGATCCGGATAGTCAGAAATAAGGTTACGGCCGGTCAAGTCTGTCCTAAAATCACGCGTCATGATTTCGGAATCGTTTTCCGCCTCCCGTCGGGACGCGCTGCGCCTGCTGGCGGGCGGCGCCGCGGCCGGGCTCGCCGCCGGGCTGCCCGCGTCGCCCGCGAGCGCGGCGGCCCGCACGTGGAGTGTGACCGGCAGCGGCGCGACGTCGCTCAAGCCCTTCGACGACACGCTCAAGAGCTTCATGCAGGCGCGGACGATCCCGCACGCCTCCCTGGCCGTGGCCCGCAAGGGCAAGCTGGTGCTCGCCCGGGGCTACAACTGGACGGCGGACACCTCGTTCTCGGCCGGGCCCACCTCGTTGTTCCGCATCGCGAGCCTGAGCAAGCCGATCACCGCCGCGGCGGTGCTGAAGCTGGTGCAGGACGGCCAGCTCAGCCTCACGGCCAAGGTCGCGCCGCTGCTGGGGCTGAGCACGGCCGCCGACCCGCGCCTCGCCTCCGTCACCGTGACCCACCTGCTGCAGCACCTGGGCGGCTGGGACTCCGAGGTGTCGGGCGATCCGATGTTCAGCGACCGGACGATCGCGGCCAAGTTCGGCGTCCCGCTGCCGGTCACCCAGGCGCACATCATCCAGTACGTCACCGGCCGCAAGCTCGACCACGCGCCCGGGACGACGTACGCGTACTCGAACTACGGATACCTCCTCCTGCAGAAGGTCATCGAGAAGGCGAGCGGGGTCTCGTACGCGAGCTACGTTCAGAGCAAGATCCTGACGCCGCTCAAGATCAAGCGGATGACGCTCGGCAGGACGGCGAAGAGTCTCCGCAAATCGGGCGAGGTGCCGTACTTCTCGAAGTACACCGGCACGAGCGTGATCGACACCTCCGGCTCCGTGCTGCCCTACCCGTACGGCGAGTTCAACCTGGAGAACATGGCCGCCCACGGCGGCTGGCTCGCCACGGCCGTCGATCTGGCGAAGTTCACCACCCTCTTCGACGCGGCCGGCGTGCTGACCTCGGCGTCGATCTCCAAGGCGTTCGCCAAGCCGTCGATCGGGATCAACTCCAACGGCTGGTACTACGGCCTCGGCTGGCAGGTCCGCCCGGTCACCGGGGGCCGCAACACCTGGCACACGGGTTCCCTGGCCGGCACCTCCACCCTCATGGTGCGGCGCTACGACGGGCTGAGCTGGGTGGTGCTGTTCGACCAGCGCGACGACGCCTCGGGGCTCGGCTACGGGGACATCGACTCCCTTCTCCACACCGCCGCCAACTCGGTGAAGTCCTGGCCCACCACCGACCTCTTCTCCACGTACGGTCTGTAAATGTGGACGACGTCTGGGATCTGGTGGTCGTCGGCGCCGGGCCGGCGGGCTCTGCCGCCGCGCTGCGGGCCCGGCAGCTCGACCCCGGCTGCCGGGTGCTGCTGCTCGACCGGGCGGCCTTCCCGCGGGACAAGCCTTGCGGCGACGGCATCGCGGCGCACGCACGGCAGGAGCTCGCGCTGCTCGGGCTGCCCGGCCTGCTCGACGACCACCGGCCGACGCCGCGCCTGTCGGTGACGTCGCCCGGCGGCGCCCACGTCTCGGCCGTCGTCGCGCGGCCCAACCACGTGGTGCCCCGCCGGGTCTTCGACGCCCGGCTGGTCGAGGCGGCGCGGGCGCGCGGCGTGGAGGTGCGCCGCCACCGGGTGCGCACGCTGACCGCCCTCGGCGGGCACGTCGTGGTCGACGGTCACCTGGTCGCCCGGACGGTCGTCGCCGCCGACGGCGCCAACTCGGCCGTACGGCGGCTGATCGGGGTGCCGCCGAGCCCGGAGCGGCACACCGCCATCGCGGTGCGCGGGTACGCCGACGTGCCCCCGGACGACGACGTGCAGGTCATCGTCATGCAGAGCGAGGCGTGGCCGGCCTACGGCTGGTCGTTCCCCGTGGGCGACGGCACGGCCAACGTCGGCTACGGCCTGCTGCTGCCCCGCATGCGGGAGACCGGGCTGCCGGGCCGCGAGGTGCTGCACGGCCGGCTGGCCCGGCTGCTTCCCGAGATGATGGAGAGCCCGCCCGGCGAGGTGCGCGACCTGCGGGCCCACCACCTGCCGCTGTCGAGCGGGCGGCCGGTGCCGGGCGCGGGCCGGGTGCTGCTGGCCGGTGACGCGGCGAGCCTGATCAACCCGCTGACCGGCGAGGGCATCTACTACGCGCTGGTGTCGGGACGGCTCGCCGCCGAGGCGGCGATCGGGTCACCGGACGCCCCGCTGCGGGCCTACCGGCGCGGGCTGCGCCGGGCGCTCGGACGGCACCTGCGCACCACCGACACGCTCGCCCTGGCCGCCCGCTCCCCCGGGTTCATCGACGCGGCGATCGACGTCGCCGCCCGCCGCACCGAGGTGTTCGACCTGCTCGTCGACGTCGGGCTCGGAGCGGGCACCGTGCCGCCCCGCCTGGCCGCGGCGGTCGCCGTCCGATGGCTCAGGAACCTCGCCTGAGCCTTCACAGCGACGGCAGGCCGTACTCCGCGTCGAGGTACCGCACCCGCCGGGCGGCCCGCGCCCGCGCCGGGGATCCGGCGGGCAGCGCGGCCAGCAGCGCCTGCCAGGCGACGATGTCGTCCCTCCCCCACGGCGCGCGCGTCCACCGTTCGAGCAGCGCGGGGTCGCGCCGGGCCACCAGCAGGTCGCGTACGCCGTCGTCGAGCAGGCGGCGCTGCCAGACGACGCCGGGCGCGTCCGAGCCGGGCAGGAGCGGCCCGCGATAGGCCCGCAGCGCGGCGTCGGCGTCCGCGGCGGCCAGGTGCTCGGCCAGTTCCTGGAAGTCGGCCCGCACCGGCACCCGCAGCCGGTACGGACGGGAGTCGAGCAGCGGGCCGAGCCGGTGGCGCAGCCGGGACAGCTCCGCGCGGAGCGTGACGGGGTTCAGCGCGCGGTCGCCGTACAGCTCCATGCTGAGCTGGTCGCTGCCCAGTCCCTCGGGGTGGCAGGCCAGCAGCACGACGATCTCGCTGTGCCGGGGGCCGAGCCTGATGCGGCGCGGGCCCTCGCCGAGCACGGCGTCGTCCCGGCCCAGGGCGGTGAGCGTCACGGCGGGCGCGAGATCCGGTGCCGGGAGGGTCGCCAGATGGGCCTCCGCCGCGCGGGCCGCCGCCTGCACGAGGGCCAGGCTGTACGGGCTGGCCAGGTTGTCGCCGCCGGTCACGTCGACCGCGCCGAGCAGGTGGCCGGTGTGCGGGTCGTGGATCGGCGCGGCGGCGCAGGTCCACGGCTGCACCGGCACGGCGAAGTGCTCGGCCGCGAAGATCTGCACCGGATGGTCGACCGTGATCGCGACGCCGGGGGCGTTGGTGCCCGCGTGGGACTCGTCCCACCGGGCCCCGGCGACGAAGTTCATCCGCTCGGCCCGCGCCCGCGCCCCGCGATGGCCCTCGACCCACAGCAGCCGCCCGGCCGCGTCGCACACCGCGAGCAGGTGCCGCCCGTCGTCGGCGATGCCGCCCAGCAGGTCGCGGAACAGCGGCAGCACCTGGGCCAGCGGGTGCGCGCGGCGATACTCCTCCAGCTCGGCGTCGCTGAGCTCCAGCGGCGCGAGCGCGTCCGGATCGACGGCCCGCGCCGAGCGCCGCCACGAGTCCGCGACGACGGAGCGCACCGGGCCGTCGATCGGGCCGTCGATCACCCCGGCCGACAGGAAGCGTTCATGGGCGCGGCGCAGCTCACCGGTGCGTTCCGCAGCGTCGGCCCCGGACTCAAGCGCGAGCCATGGATTGGTCACGGCGCCCTCACTCTCCGCGTCTTCAGGCGCCATCGTCACCCACGCCCGGGCCGCCCGACAAGGGCCCGGGTCCGCTCAGCGGAGCCAGGGCGCGAACGGGTCCGCGGGCGGCTCGCCGGTCCACGCCACGAGCCCGTCCGGCCGTACGAGCATGGCCGGCGCGCCCGGGAGCACGGTGAGACGGCCGGCGAAACCCTCGGCCCGTGCGGCGAGCCCCGGCCCGCCGGTGGAAGGCGTCGGCCGTCGGCGCGTTGAGCGACCGCGCGCCCATCGCCCCCGCCTTGTGCGCCGCCCCGGGCTCGGCCTCCCGCTCCAGGACCAGCACCGACACCCCGCCCAGCCGCAGCTCGCAGGCGAGCATCAGCCCGGCCGGGCCCGCACCCGCCACCACCACGTCAGGACGACCTCATCGACCTGATGGTGGACGCCGTGCTGCGCGAGAACGCGCCGCCGGAGCCCATCGGGGAATGGCGCGCGGACCTGCGCGAGCTCGCCGAGCGCACCCGCGCGCTCATGCTGCGCCGCCCCTGGTTCGCGCTCGCCACGGCGGCGCGGCCCGGGCTCGGCCCCGGCAGTCTGCCCTGGATGGAGGCGTGGCTGCGGGCGGTCGACGGGCTCGGCCTCGACGCCGCTGATCCGGATCATGGTGGAGGCCGAGGGGCCGCACCGCGCCGACCAGGGCGAGCGGATCTTCGCGTCCGGCCTGCGGCAGGTGCTCGACGGCCTGGCCGCCGCGCTCCCCGCCGGGTGACCGTGACGGCCTGTCACACGGTCCTCTACACGGCCCGGCGGGCGCGGGCCATGGCGGCCAGGCGCGTGCGCTGCTCCGGGGTGAGGCGCGCCAGCCGCTCACGCGGATCCGGCCGCGTCATGACCGCGTCGATGCCGAGCAGCGCCTCGGCGTGGTCGGCCGCGACACGCACGGCGTTCTCCGACGCCGCGTCGGCGGCGAGCGGCGCGATCCGCTCCCGATATCCGCCGTCTTCCCCGCTGTCTTCAAGGGCCCGCGCCAGCAGATCGGCCGCCCGGTCCTCGGTCCAGTGCGTGACGGGCAGCCAGGTCGCCACCCCGGCACGCTCCAGCCGCTCGGCGTTGTCCGGACGGTCGACGCCGTGCGCCAGTAGCACCTGCGGGGTGGCCGACGACAGCGCCCGGGCGAGCGTGCCGATCCCGCCGTGGTGGACGACCGCGGCGACCCGGGGCATGAACGAGGCGAACGGCGCCGAGGGCATCCACTCCACCCCGTCGGGCAGCGACTCCGGCTGGAACGCCGGATGCCGGTTCACCAGCAGGGCCTTCCTGCCGATCCGCCGGCACGCCCGCGCCGCCACGTCGTAGAAGCGGTCGTGCAGCACCTGCCCGGTGCCGCCGGTGATCAGCACGGGCGGCTCGGCCCAGTCGGGCACCGGCCCCTCCGCGGTGTCACCGAGCACGAACCCGCAGCGGACGACACCCTCCGGAGCCGGCTGGCCCGCGGCGTCGAACCACTCCGGCCACAGCGCGAGCTGGGTCTTGGCGCTGTTGAGATAGGCGGACCAGTCGCGGACCGGTCGCAGGCCGAACTCCTGGAAGACCTCGTCGTACCCCTGCCCGAGCACGCGCCTGAAGAGGTTCGCGAGCACCGGCAGCGAGACGTACTGGTGGGGCGTGACGGACACCAGCGCCACCGGCACCCCGCGGCGCTCGGCGGCCATCAGCGCGGCGATGCCCGACGTGTGCCGGGCGACCACCACGGTCTCCCCCGGACGGTAGTGCGCCTCGATCATGCGGACCTCGTCGGCCAGCAGCTCGAACAGGCCGTTGCGCCGGTAGAGCGCGAGCACGCCCTCGGGGTCCTTCAGTGGATCGAGCATGTAGCGCCGGGCGTCGTCCAGGTGGCGGTCGTAGCCCTCGTCCGTGTCGATCGGCAGGTGCCGCAGGCCGGCGGCCGCGATCCGGTCGGCGAACCACGCGTGGGTCATCACGACGACGTCGTGGCCGCGCTCCGCCAGCTCGCGCCCGATCCGTACGAACGGGAGCACGTCGCCGTTGGTGCCGTGGGTGCTCAGCAGCATCGTGGCCATGCGGATCAGCCGTTCTCCGAGTCGAGCAGGGCGTCGATCTCCTCGTCCGACAGGCCCGCGAGCTCGTCGAGCAGCCCGGCCAGCTCCTCGTCGTCGGCGTCGGCGAGCTGCCGCTCCTCGATCGCCTTGGCGACCTCGGCGACGGTGAACGAGGTGGTGTAGAGCGTGTCGAAGGGCAGCTCGACGCCGAACTCGGCACGCACCCGCGCCATGAACTGCACCAGCCGCAGCGAGTGGCCGCCGAGCTGGAAGAAGCCGTCGCTCACGGAAGCAGGCGCC
This sequence comes from Microbispora hainanensis, assembly GCF_036186745.1. Taxonomy (NCBI): domain Bacteria; kingdom Bacillati; phylum Actinomycetota; class Actinomycetes; order Streptosporangiales; family Streptosporangiaceae; genus Microbispora; species Microbispora hainanensis. The sequence goes on from NZ_CP108086.1 coordinate 398,161, forward strand.
ACGTCGAGCAGCTCGGCCCACATCCGCATGACGGCCGCCTCGACGGGGCTCGCCCCCGCCACCTCCGTCATGTGGCGGCCGGCCCGCATGGCGTCGAGGATCGCGTCGGCGCCGGTCAGCCGGGTCGCGATCCGTTCGACCGACGCCCATCCGGCGGGCCCGGCGGGTTCGACCGAGCCGGTGGTCCCGGCGGGCCCCGCTGCCCTCTCCTCAGCAGGGCCCGGCGTGTGGACGACGGCGGCCGCGTCGGCCGCGTCGAGGACATACCAGGCCGACTCCTCGCCGTACGGCTCGACCTTCGCGGGCAGCGCGGCGAGGAAGTCCCTGGCCGGCCGGTTGCGCTCGGTCTCCCGGAACGCCAGGGCCACCCGGGCCAGCCCGCGCTCCCGCGCGAGCGCCCCCAGGTGCGCGAGCATGCGGTGCTCCACCCCGCGCCCGAGCGCCCGGCAGCTCAGCAGGAACGCGCCCACGCGCAGCGTGTCGCCGTCCGTACGCACGTCGGTGAGGCCGACGACGCCGTAGTCGCCGAAGCGGTCGCGCACGTCCACGACGAACTTCTCGTCGCCGTCCAGGCGGCGCGTCCCCGAGAGGTTGAACTGATTGGTCCGCTCGGCGAGCTGCGCGGCCCGCGCCTCGTGCTCGGGACCTGCCGGGGTGATGGTCACCCGCAGGTCGAGCGTGGCGAAGAAGTCGGCGAGGGACATCTCGCCCCTGGCCTGCTCGCGCTGCCGTTCCTCCTGGTAGCGCCGGGTGCGCTCGCGGTCGGCCTCGGTGACCGCGGCCAGGTCGAGCGGCCAGCAGTGCCGCAGGAAGGCCGCCGCCTCGGCGGCGTCCGCCGGGAGCCTGAGCGTCAGCACCTCGGGGCAGCCGGCCCGCACCTCGGCGCACTCGACCGGGCTGTCGTCGAGGAAGACGAAGGAGTCGAGCCCGAGGCCGAGCTCGGCGGCGACCGAGCGCAGCGAGACCGACTTGGCGTCCCACCCGACGCGCATCGCGGCGATGTCGTCCAGGCCGACCGGCAGCTCCGGATGCCGCGCGAACACCTCGCGGACGTCCTTCTCCTCGTTCTTGCTGCACAGGCACAGCAGCCTGCCCGCGGCGACCTGGCGGGCCAGCTCGCGCCAGATCTCCAGCCGCTCGGGGCCGATGACGACGCCGTCGGGGCCGTCCTCGCCGACCACGCCGTCCCAGAGCGTGCCGTCGCAGTCCACGGCGACGACCTTGGGACGCGGGGTGGTCATGGCGTGCAGGCGGCGGACGGCCGCGGCGGCCAGTGCGGCGAAATAGCGGTCGGTGTAGGGCACGTTGCCGGTCCGGTCGGCGAAGGCGTCGTGCACCTCGTCCGGCCCCGGCTCGTACGGCTCGGCGGAGGTGAGCACGGAGACGGCCCGGTCGTCCTCGAACGCCCGGACCAGCCGGGACGCGAGGCGCGCGTGCACCTCGGGCGAGCCGTGCTCGGGCGAGGGAGGGCAGACGACGAGCACGTGCGGACTGCCCGACCCGCGCGCCGAGGTGCGCAGCGCGGCGGCGAGGTCGGTGGCGACGGCCTCCGCCTCGTCGAGCCCGTCCTGCCCGGCGGACGGATCCTCGGCCACCAGGTCTTCCGCCCGGACCAGTACGACGGCGGCGCGGGCCCGGCCGAGCACGCTGCCCGAGTCGAGCAGCGAGGGGAAGACCTGGTCGTACGGCGCGAAGGCGACGGCCTCCTCGGCGTCCCCGTGGATGCCGAGTTCGGCGAGCCAGAACCGCAGGGCGTCCCCGAGCGGCTCGGCGGTGAAGGTCGCGGCGACCCCAAGCCCGATCTTGTTCACTTCGGTGTCCCTTCGAACGGCGCCTGATCAGTCGGACATGGCCACGAGGATGCGGCGGGAGCCGGTGAAGGGCCTGCGGCCGTGCCCGACCAGCACGTTGTCGATCAGCAGCAGGTCGCCCTCCCGCCAGTCGACGTCCACCGCGTTGTCCAGGCCCCGGTCGCGCACCTGGATCACGTACTCGCCGGGGATCGGGGCGCCGTCGGGGAACGTCACCGACTGGGGCAGCTCCTCCGGCGGCATGAGTTCGGCGAGCATGGCGGCGGCCTCGTCGCCGATCGAGGCGGGATGCCACTGGTCGGCCTGGTTGAACCACACCTCGGCGCCGGTCACGGGATGGCGGGTGGTGGCCGGCCTGACCTGGGAGATCCGCACGCCGCCGTCGGGCCGCCACTGCCAGTCCGCGCCGATGCCGTCGAGGAACTCGGCCACCTGGTCGCGGTCCCCGGTCTCGAACGTCTCCTGCCAGCTCTTGCCGAGCCCGCGGCCGGCGTGGAGGTTCTGGGTGTAGCGCACGCCCTTGGCGAAGGCGTCCCTGACCTCGTCGTCGAGCGACTCCAGCCAGCGCACGCCGTCCACGACGGGGGTGGCCCCACCGGTCTCCGCCGCCTTCTCGCAGTAGAACAGCAGCCGCGAGGGCCAGGTGGCGGAGTAGGACAGCTCGTTGTGCATGGAGATCGTGTATTCGGGCGGATACTCGGTCGAGGTGTAGACGTTGCCGCCGACCTTGGTGCGGGGCGAGTTGCCGTGCACGTACGCCAGGCGGTTGGGCAGCAGCATGTCCATGACGGGATCGAGGGTCTCGGGCGTGACGCCGAACCCCCGGAAGACGAGCGCCTTCTCGTGGACCAGCAGGTCGCCCACGTTCAGCTCGCGCAGCCGGTGCAGCAGCCCCTCGGGCGTGGCGGCGACGCCGTCCGGGGCTATTTCCAAGGGCTTCCAGAAGTCGTCCATGCGTCCTCCTTCTGCGCGCGATCCGGCCGCGGCCGAGCACGGGGAAAAGTCGAATTAAGGAGGCAGGCGGGCCCTCGAATAAGCGGCGCCCCTGCGGAAAGAGATTCCGGCGGCCAACATAGAACCCGGATCGGGTTACGCGCAAGAAACATGTTTCATCCGGTCCGCTCGACGGCGCCAGTCAAATTCTCCGACATATGCCTGTGTCCGTCGGCAATGCCGACGGCTGCTCATGTTCGGTCACCCGCAATCGCTGACGGAAGGTCGATTTCCCAATACTCTGCGCACGTGATCGCAGGTGAAAGTGAGGCTTGCGTTACCCAGCGTGCATCCCGTATCGTAAAATAATCACTTTCGTGGGAGCGCTCCCACGCATCTCGGCTCAACGCGGCGAGATACGCGGCGACGTCCTGCGGAATCGACGATCAAGCGTTTTCTGGTTCAACCACTTTTCTGCGTGGTCAGCTGGTCCTGCGCATTGTCTGCGCAGAGAGGAGAACGCTCGGTGACGATAACGCCGACGACTGACAACGAGCATTTAATAGCGTCGCTTTCCCCACGCAGGCAGGAGGCGCTGCGCCGGCTGCTTGCGGCCAGGGCCGCCAAGGCCGCCGCCGCCAACGCGATCACCCCGCGCGGCGAGGGACCCGCCCCCTGCTCCTACGAGCAGACCCAGATGTGGCTCGGCGCCCGCTTCGCCGAGGGCGCCCCGGCGCCCAACGCCACGATCGGCCTGCGGCTCACCGGCCCGCTCGACCTCCGGGCCCTGACCATCGCCCTGGACAGCCTGGTCGAACGCCACGAGATCCTGCGTACGGTCTACGAGGGCGACGGGCACGAGCCCCGGCAGGTCATCCTCGACCCCGGGCCCGCGCCGCTCGACGTCGTGGACCTGCGGGAGCTGCCGGAGGCCGAGCGGGAGGCCCGGGCCCGGGAGATCACGTGCAGGGCCGCCGTCGAACGCTTCGACCTCGAGGCCGGGCCGGTCCACCGTACGACGCTGGTGCGGCTGGCCGACGAGGACCACGTGCTGATGTTCGTCTGCCACCACATCGCGTGCGACGGGTGGTCGGTCGGCATCATCGTGGACGAGCTGACCAGCGTGTACGCGTCCGCCCACGAGGGCAGGCCCGCCGAGGTGACCGCGCCCCCGCTCCAGTACGCCGACTACGCGGCCTGGTCGCGGCGTGAGCTGACCGGCGAGCAGCGCGAGCGGCGGCTCGCCCACTGGCGCGACCGGCTCGACGGCGCGAGCGCGGTGGAGCTGCCCATCGCGCGGGACGGCCAGGCCGTCACCGAGGGCAACCGGAGCGACTGCCACCTGTTCACGCTGCCGGAGGAGGTCCTGCGGGCGCTGCGGGAGGCCGGCGGCCCCGGGACCACCCCGTTCGTGGCCCTGCTCACGGTCTTCTCGATGCTGCTCGCGCGATACACCGGGCAGGGCGACCTGACGATCGCCACGGTGGACGGCGGGCGGCGCCGCGTGGAGCTGGAGCCGGTGCTGGGCTGCTTCGTCAACGCCCTGCCGCTGCGCGCCGACCTGTCCGGCGACCCGTCGTTCCGGGAGGCGGCGGCCGGGATCCGGCGCAGGCTCGGCGAGGCGCTCGCCAACCACCTGCCGTTCTCGGAGCTGGCCGGGGCGCTGAGCGACCGGGACGCCCGCAACTTCTCGCTGTCGACCGTCGGCTTCTCGCTGCGCGTCTTCCGCGACCAGCGCGGGCGCTGGCCCGGGCTGGAGGCGTCGGTCTGGGAGCACGAGGTCGACGACTTCACCTACGACCTCGCGCTGCTGGTGCACCTGAACGGCGCCGGCGACCCCGAGCTCTACCTGACCTACCAGAAGGACCGGTTCGACGCCGACGCCGTCGCCCGGATGGCCGGGCACTACCGGGCGCTGGCCGAGCGCATCGCCGCCGCCCCGGACACCCCGCTGGCCGGCCTGGAGCTGCTCACCGACGCCGAGCGCGAGGTGGTGCTGGACGACTGGAACGACTCGGCCCGGCCCTACCCGGACGTCGCCCTGCCCGAGCTGCTGGAGCGCCACGCGGACTCCGACGCGGTCGCGGTCGCCTTCGAGGGCCGCACGACCACCTACGCCGAGCTGCACGCCCGCGCCAACCAGGTCGCTCACCTGCTGCGCGAGCGGGGCATCGGCCCGGAGGACACGGTGGGCGTGCTGCTCGACCGGAGCCCGGATCTCATCGCCTGCCTGCTTGGCGTGTGGAAGGCGGGCGCGGCCTACCTGCCGATGGATCCCAAGTTCCCCGCACAGCGCGTGCACGACATGCTGTCGATCGCCGCGACCCCGCTGGTCCTGACCTCAGCGGGTTACGCGCATCTGTTCGAGGGCGTCGAGGTGGTCGACGTGGGCGGCGGCCTGCTCGACGGGCAGCCGCGCGACCCGGTCGGCGTGCCGTACGACATCGACCGGCTGGCGTATGTGATCTTCACCTCGGGATCGACGGGCAAGCCGAAGGGCGTGCAGGTCACCCACCGCGGGCTGGTGAACCACGTGTGGTGGGCCGTGGAGGACCTGGCGTCCCAGGGCGACGGCGGCGCGCCGCTGTTCGGCTCGGTGGCGTTCGACCTCGTGGTGCCCAACCTGTGGGCGCCGCTCGTCACAGGCCACCGGGTCACCGTGCTGCCGCAGGACTTCGACATGGGCGAGCTGGGCTCGCTGCTGGTGGCGGGCGGGCCGTACGCCTTCATCAAGTGCACCCCCGGGCACCTGGAGGTGCTCGGTCACCAGATCGACGCCCGGCAGGCCGCCGCGCTCGCCGGGAAGATCGTCGTCGCGGGCGAGGCGCTGCCCGGCTCGATGGCCAACCGCTGGCTGGAGATGCTCGGCCCGGGCCGGCTGATCAACGAGTACGGCCCCACCGAGGCGTCGGTCGGCACGTGCATCTATCCCGTGCGGGACGCCCAGCTCGTGGAGGTCGTCCCGATCGGGCGCCCGCTGCCCAACATGCGGATGTACGTCCTGGACGCCAACCGCCGGCTGCAGCCGGTCGGCGTGCCGGGCGAGCTGTACGTCGGCGGCGTGGGCGTGACCCGCGGGTACATGAACCGGCCGGACCTCACCGAGGAACGGTTCCTGCCGGATCCCTTCAACCCGGGCGGCCGGATGTACCGCACCGGCGACCGGGTGGCCTGGACCCGCGACGGGAACGTGGCCTTCCTGGGCCGGTTCGACGACCAGGTGAAGATCCGCGGCTACCGCATCGAGCTGGACGAGGTGCGGGCGGCCGTCCTCGATCACCCCGGGGTGCGCGACGCGGTCGTCACCGTCCACGCGTTCACCTCCGAGGACAAGCGGCTCGTCGCCTACTACGTCCCCACCGGTCCGGAGCTGTCCGATCTGGCGGACCACTGCGCGGAACGGCTGCCGGACTACATGGTCCCGTCGGTGTTCGTGCCGCTTGCGACCATCCCGCTCAACGCCAACGGCAAGGTGGACCGCAAGGCGCTGCCCGATCCGGTGGTCCGGGTGGGCGACGACCTGGCCGAGCCGACGACCGAGACCGAGATCGTGGTGGCCGGGGTCTGGCGGGAGGTCCTCGGCATCGACGCCGTCTCGATCGACGCCGACTTCAACGCGCTCGGCGGCCACTCGCTGCTGCTCATCCGCATGGTCGCCAAGCTGCGCCAGGCGCTGCCCTCCGGCGGCTACCAGGTGACCGTGCTCGACGCGATCGCCAACCGCACCGTGCGCGAGCTGGCCGCGGTGATCGACGCCGCCAACGGCACCCCGGAGAGCACCGCCGAGGAGGGCCCGCGCGGCCTGCTGGTCGAGCTCACCCGGCCCATCAAGACGTCGGCGCTGTCGCTCGTCTGCATCCCGTACGGCGGGGCCAGCGCGATGGTCTACCAGCCGCTGGCCGACGCGCTGCCGGACGGCCACTCGCTGTTCGCGGTCGCCCTGCCCGGCCACGAGCTGGGCGTCGAGGAGAGCACGATTCCGTTCCACGAGGCCGCCCAGCGGGTCTGCGACGAGGTGGTCGAGCGCGTGCGCGGCCCGGTCGCGTTGTACGGCCACTGCGTCGGCAGCGCGCTGACCGCCGAGATCGCGCGGCGTCTTGAGGCCGCCGGGCGGCGCGTGGAGGCCGTCTACATGGGCGGCAGCTTCCCGTTCGCCACCCCCACCAAGGGCCTGAACGGCCTGCTCGGGCGCATCTTCCGCAGCAAGGCGCTGGACAACGCCAACGCGCACGCCAACTGGCTGCGCGCGATGGGCGCCGATCTCCAGGACCTCGAACCCGAGCAGGTCGACCACATCATCCGCACCATGCGCGTGGACGCGCGGGCCGGTGAGGACTACTTCAGCGAGCTCGTGGAGCGGCAGAGCCCGCAGCTGCGCGCCCCGGTGATCTCGATCGTCGGCGACCGCGACGCGCTGACCGACTTCTACCAGGAGCGCTACCGCGACTGGCACTGCGTCTCCGAGACCACGGCACTGGTCGTGATGGCCGAGGCAGGCCACTACTTCCTCCGCTATCGCACCGAGGAACTGGCCGCGATCGTCACGACCACCCACGCCGCCGTCGAACGCCCCGGAGAGTGGCGGCCACGCCCACCCGAGGACCCGGCGACGTGGTGGCGGCAGGCGCTGTCCACCGACCGGAAGGCCGACGTCGCCGGGCCGCAACCCAGCCTGGGCCGGTTCTTCACGGTGGCGACCGGTCAGATCGTCTCCATGATCGGCGCCGTGATGACCGAGTTCGCCGTGCCGATCTGGGCGTACCTGAAGAGCGGCTCGCTGGTGCAGTTCGGCCTGTTCGCCATCATCGGGCTGGTGCCGGGGCTCGTCCTCGCGCCGCTGATCGGCGCGCTCGTCGACCGCTACGACCGCAAGCGGGCGATGCTGGCCGCCGACGGCCTGTCGCTGGCCGTGCAGGCCGCGCTGCTCGCCCTGATGGCCGGCGACGTGCTGAGCATGCCCCTGCTGTACGGCCTGCTGGTCGTGCTGTCGATATCGGTGACCCTGCAACGGGTGGCCTGGCAGTCGGCCGGTCCGCAGCTCGCGCCCAAGCACTATCTGCATCACGTCGGCGGCGTCGTCCAGCTCGGCAACGCCGTGGCCCAGCTCATGGTGCCGCTGTTCTCGGTCGCCGTGCTGGCGCTGATCGGCATCGAGGGCATCCTGACCGCCAACGTGGTCTGTTACGCGATCGCGTTCACCGTGACCCTGCTCGTGCGCTTCCCGGCCACGATGGCCTGGCGGCGCCGTGAGACGGTCTCCGCCGAGATCCGCAACGGCTTCCGCTATCTGCTGCGACGGCGGGGCCTGCGGGCCATGGCCTTCACGATGTTCATCGTGAACTTCTTCCTGTTCACCGGGTTCATCATGATCTCGCCGCTGGTGCTGTCGGTCGGCGAGCTGGCCGACACCGGGCGGGTGGCGCTGCTCGCCGGGATCGGGGCGGTCTGCGGCGGCCTGATCATCACGCTGTGGGGCGGCCCGCGCGACCGCCGGATGTTCGGCATGCTGGCGGCCGCCGGCGTGCTGGGGATCTTCTGCGCGATCGCCGGCCTGCGCCCGTCGCTCGTCCTCATCACGATCGGCGCCTTCGGGATGTCGCTGATGATGACGATCAGCGACGGCATCTGGCTGACGATCATCCACTCGAAGGTGCCCCAGCGCTACCACGCCCGGGTCATCGCGATCAACCGGATGCTCGCGCTGTCGACCCAGCCGGTCGGCCTCGCCGTACAGGCCTGGCTGGTGGGGCTGCTCTTCGAGCCGCTGATGCGGCCGGACGGCCCGCTGGCCGGCACGGTCGGCAAGGTGATCGGCGTCGGCGAGGGCCGCGGCATCGGCCTGCTGTACGTCGTGTGCGGCCTGGCCATCGCACTCACGATCACGCTGGCCCTGCGGCACCCGGCCCTGGCGAGGTTCGACCAGGAGACCCCGGACGCCGAGCCGGACGACCTGGTCGGCCTGGAGGCGCTGCGCAGCCGCCAGGAGGCGAGCGTCCCGCCGCCACGGGTCCCGGCCGAGCTGTGAGTACGGGCGACAGGTGATCAGGTGAAGCGGAAGGTGGGCCGGCCGCCGGGACCGGTCTCGGCGTCCAGCGTCTTGCCGCCGACGGCCTCGGCGACCTCCGGTTCGACGAAGACGCGCACGTCCGCCTTCTCGATCACCTCGTCGCCCGCGAACGGCGCGCTCGCCAGCGACAACTCCAGCGAGGCGGGCTCGCCCGGCTTGGCCGCGATGCGCAGGCCCGCCTCCTCGGGGAGATACTCCCCCACCATCAGATCGCGGATCGCCCGAACGGCATGGTCGGTCACTGTCAGCACGACGCGCCTCCTGTGTGCTTACGCGTCCTTGGGCTTGCGCCGCCGGTTCATCGCGAGCCATCCGGCGTCCCAGGCGGCGTACCTGTGGTGATCGAGACGGCGGCGCACAAGGGCGAGGCAGGCGAGCAGCATCGTCAGCGACAGCGCCGCCGTGGCCGTTCCGGACGCGACGGCGTCCGCGACCGTGTCGATCCGGCTGCGCGGGCCGTCGCCGGGCCTGCCCTCGTGGTCGAGCCAGATCCGCACGGGCGTGCCTGCCTTGGCCGCCGAGGGCACCGGCGCCTGCCCGGTCACCGTACGGCCGTCGGCGGTCGTCCAGGCGACGCCCGTGCGCAGCCGCGCGGCGGTGCCCTCCACGGCGACCCAGGTGGCCGCCGGCGCGTCACGCGTGACGGTCGCCGTCACCCACCGCCCGGAATGCTCCTCGGCCACGCCGCCGCGATAGACGGCGGCGCCCACGGCGTACGCCGCGCCCAGGCTCAGCACGGACAGGATCAGGAAGGCCAGGACGGCCAGGGACTCGACGCGGTCGGTGCCGCGCCGTAACGGATTGCCGTCGGGCAGGTAGCGTCGCACCCGCATCGTCACCGGGCCGGATCGCATCGCGTCACCCCTCCTCCTCGTGCGCCTTCTCGTGTGCCTTCTGGCGGCCTCACGCGCCTTCTGGCGGCATATGTCTGTGGGCGGCCTATGTCTTTTGGGCGGCGCAGTCTTCTGGCAGCACCCGCTCTTGGCGGCACAGTCTCTTGGTGGCACAGTCCTTGGGCGGCACAGTGCGTATCACTCGCCCGGCTCCCGGAACGGCGGCGCGTCCGGCGGAGGGCCGGAGGGCCCCTGGATCAGCGCGTTCAACGTGGTGTCGCCGATGATGGCGCGCTCGGCCTCGGCGGTGTCCTCCAGCGCGACGATCCGCTCGGGTCGCCGCGCCTCCCGCTCCGCCTCGTCCCGGTCCCGTACGGCCCCCTCGATGGCCTCCAGCATCTCCCCCCGGCTGTAGGAGCCCTCGGGGATCTCGTTCAGGAGGGCGAGGGTCTCGGCCGGCACGTGGATGTCCGCGGCGGCGGCGGAGTAGAGGTCGCGGCGCGTCACGCGGAGACGGTCGTGGAAGAGCTCGTCCACGACCTGGCGCAGCCGCTCCGTCACCGCAGGGTCAGGCATGCCTTCTCCTTCCGGTCTGTCCTTACCCCCCGCGGTGCGGATCCCACGCCCCGGCTTAAAGATCGGCCCGAAGATCGCCCCGAAGATCGGCCCGGTCAGGCGAGCCAGTCGAGCCACTCGCCGTGCGGCCCGGCCATCGCGAGCGGTTCGCCGTCGAGCGCGGGCAGGAACGCCAGCCGCCGCTCCGGCAGCCCGGCCGTCAGCTTCGGAAGAAGGGAGGGCAGCCGGGGCGAGCCCTCGTTGGAGATCCACCGCACCGGCAGACCGTGCACCCGAAGATCGCGTACGAGCGCCACGAAGCGGTCCCGCGCCTCGGCGTCCAGGTAGGGCATGAGCGCGCTGTGGAAGACGACGACCGTCGCCCCGGCGGGCGCGGCGGCGACGAGATCGGGCAGGGCCGCCGCGGCGTCCCCCCGCACCAGGCGGGGCGGGTCCTGCCGCGCCATCCGCACCGCCCCGCGCAGCCGGGCGAGCCGGTCCTGCTGCTCCGGCCACACCAGGCACTCCAGCCAGCGCACCGCCTCGTCGTCGCGTACGTCGACGGGGTCGAGGTCCAGCCCGGCCCGCCACACGACCTCGGGGAGACGCTCCGGCACCGGCACCTTCCCGTTCGTCCGGCAGGTGAGCAGCACCGGGCTTTCGGCCGGCCCGATCTCCGGCCCGTCGTCATAGCGGTAGCGGTAGCGGTCGGGGTAGAGGCACAGCCCCGCCGAGGCGCCCACCTCCACCAGGGCCAGCGGCTGCGGCAGCGCCGCCAGCACCGGCAGCAGGCTCGCGCACCGGCCCGTCTCGTTGGTCTGCGTCCGCCGGGCGAGCATCGTCTCCCGCACCTCGGGCCAGTGGCGCACGAGCCACTCCCGGAAGCGGCCGAACTCGTCGTACGGCCCGCCGAGGAAGCGGACTGCGGCCAGCAGCAGGTTCGGCTGCCGTTTCGGCTCCGGCAGGCCGTCGATCAGTTCGAGCAGCCCGGGGTCGGCCGCGATCCCGAGAGCGAGCGCCTCGTAGGCCGGGCTGCGCTCCCTGACCTCCTGCTCCGCGAAGTACCGATACCTCTGCGCCGTCTCCATGCCTGTCTCCCTATATCGACCTCGACATCCCATCAAACCAGGAGGAAAGAGCGCACGATAAGAGGGGCTCGGCAACCGACACCACATGCGCGCCCAAGGCAGTCGAAAGAAAAGGCGATGGCCGTTTACACGGTGAACGGAAAGGAAAGCCAAGGCGGCAGGGAACCATTCACGGCGGGTCACTAATACCGACATTCGCGATGAACGAGGCGATGTCGGGGAACCCGCGCATAGGAGAGCTCAATTGCCCAGAAGAATGAGCCTTGTCGCGCTTCTCACGGTCGGCGCACTGCTGACCGGCGGCACCGTCGCCCACGCCGCCGCGGACGGCACGGCCGCTCCCATACCGGCGCGCGGCCTGGCCGGTCGCGCCGCCGCCGACCCCTTCTCCCCGCACCCCGGCGCGAACAAGAACAAGAGCAAGAACAAGAACGATCAGCGGCAGCGGGGCGACCAGGGCCAGGGCCAGAACCAGAAGCTGCTCCGTGATTTCACCCAGGTCCTGTCGCCGGTTCAGCAGTCCACGACGCAATCGAGGGCACTGCCGGACAACCGGCAACTCGCCCATTCGCGCACGATCACCTCGAACACCCAAAAGACCGATTCGCACGTACGGAATTCATCGGCACAGAAGACCAGGCAGAGCGCCAACGGCCGGCAGAACGCCGGCGACCAGCAGAACGCGGCGCAGTCCCGGAAAAACCCCAGGAACGAGCCGGCGCCGAAACCCTGCGATCCCAACATTCGCGTCATGACGCAGAACATGTACCTGGGCAGCAACTTCGCGCCGCTGATCGCCGCGCAGACGCTCCCGCAGTTCCTCGCGGGGGTCACGACCGTCTACCAGAACATCATCGCGAGCGCGCCCGCCGAACGCGCGGCCGCGGTCGCCCGCGAGATCGCCCGCAACGAGCCCGACCTGGTGGGCCTCCAGGAGGTCGACATCGTGCGCACCGGTTCGCGGCCGGCGGAGAACGTGCAGTCGGACCAGTTGAACGCCCTTCTGGCCGAGCTCGACCGGCTGGGGCACCACTACGAGACGGTCGGCATCATGCCCGGCACGGACATCGAGGTGCCCAGCACGCTCGGGATCGACGTGCGCCTCACCTATCGTGACGTGGTCATCGTCAGGGCGGACGCGGCCAGGAAGATCACGCTGTCCAACCGGCAGGTGCAGACCTACGTGATCAACTCGACGCAGCGCTCACCGGCGGGCACCATCACCGACATCCGCGGCTGGATCTCCGTGGACGCCACCGTCTGCGGGCGGACGTTCCGCTTCGTCAACACCCATCTGGACTCGACACCACCGTTGACCGTTCAGCGGGCGCAGGCGCAGGAGCTCGTGGCGAGTGCGGCGAACACGCGCCTGCCCGTCGTGTTCGTCGGCGACTTCAACGCCAACGCCAGTGACCCGGACGATCCGACGTTCGCCACCTACCGGTTCCTTCTCGACCAGGGCTTCTCCGACGCGTGGAGGTTCAGGCACTCCGGAGACCCCGGATTCACCTGCTGCCAGGCGCCCGACCTGCGCAATTCCGTCTCCTCGCTGTCGCGCCGCATCGACCTCGTCCTGTTCCGCGGGGCGTTCGGGGTCAAGAACATCAACGTGATCGGGAACAGGCAGACCGACCGTACGCCGCTGGGCCTGTGGCCGTCCGACCATGCGGGAGTCGTGGCGACGCTGCGGCTGCCCGGCCGCACGTAGGCCGCTCGTCCGCCCACAGACCGGCCCGTTCACGCGCGGACCGGCGGGAGGCCGGGCAGACCGACGCGAACCGGCGCAGACCGGGTAGACCGGCGCGGACCGGCAGGAGGACATGCAGACTGGCGCAGACCGGCGGGAGGCCGGGGCGTTTCAGGCCCCGGCCTCCCAGGCCCACAGGCGCTCGCCGTCCTCGACGTGATCGGTGGGCGCCAGGCCGACCCGGCCGGCCACCGCCATGGACGCGTGGTGATCGGGATGGATGTGGGCCTCGATGCGGGCGACGCCGCGCGCCCGCAGCCACCCGGCCAGGGCAGCCGCCGCCTCCGAGGCGTAGCCCTGGCCCTGCCACGTGGTTCCCACGACCCACGCGACCTCGGCCCGCCGCCCCTCGTCCGCCACGGTCGCCTGGACGTAGCCGACCGCCCGCCGGTCGGTGTCGCGGCGGATGATCCAGTTGAGCCACTCCTGCCGCCCGTCCGGTGAGCGGCGGGCTTCGAGCCTGGCGTACCTGGCGCGGAGCTCCTGCGGGGTGGGCGGGGCTCCGCCGATGAAGGCGTACAGCTCCTCTCCCGACAGCACCTCCGCCATCTCGTCCGCGTCCTGCACGGTCAGCGGCCACAACGTGAGCCGCTCCGCCGCGATGATCCCCATGTGCCGAGTCTCCTCCGCCCCGGCCCGGTACGCCCAGTGGTTTTCCCGCACCCCCGGAAAAGAAGATCAGCGTACGAGGCTCAGATGCCGACGGGTTCTCTCTTCCCGGACTGGGCGATCCCGTTCACGACGAGCCACACGTTCGTGGAGGGATTGCGCCCTTTCCGGTTAGGTGCCGAGTGATCGGGATCGGCCGATTTCGCACGGCGTTCGGCTCGAAGATAGTCGTGGTAGGGAAATGTCGCAGAGAGATGCTTGTCGTAGTTCGGCAGTTTCGTCGCGAGCTTCCGCTGGATCTCTTTGGCGGTCAGAGCGGCCGGACAATCCTGATAGTGCCACAGCAGCCAGATCTCGAAGCAGGGGCGGGAGATGACCAGATTGATCCCATCATCTCGCGCCACGCGGATCGCCTCATCCAGAGAGGCGTGATCGTCGACGTCCACCACCGCCCATGTCTCGTCATAGGCGAGGAAGGCGTCCCGGTGCCGCCGCGCGGCGGAACGGGCCTTGTCCCGACGCCGGATCGCCTCCCTCACGACGCTCAGCGGATCCTTGCCGCAGCCGTCGACGTCGCAGTGGCCGACCTCTACGGGGACTGCTCGAAAGTGGTCTTTCACCCCGTTGAAGTATTGGACCTCGGTGACGACGCCCTCGCATATGACGAGGATGCGCTTCTTCGGATCTCTTTTCGCTGAAGGCCGTTCCAAGCGTGGGGGGCTACGCCGAGGGCTCATCCAGTCGGGGTTCCATTCCTCGGAAGATCTCGCGAACTTTGTCGAAGTTCAGGTACGGCACAGCACCATATCGACCCTGGAGGTAACCACGCTCGATGTTCTCGTCGGTTCGTGGCCGGAAATCGGCGAGCGGGAAAAGGGATGTGGCACCGTTCGCGTCCTTCTCCGTGAACCAGACCTCGTCCCGGCCCAGGGTGTCGTCGGCGAGCATGGTGCCGAGCAGTGTCGTGTCGTGGGACGCGAACAGCAACTGCGCCCCGGTCCGGTTGATCTCGGGGTCCTGGAACATCCGGATCAAGGTCGAGGAGAGCACGGGGTGAAGGCTGGAGTCGATTTCGTCGACCACCAGCAGGTGTCCGGCCAGAAGCGTCACCAGGGTGTAGCCCAGCATCGACAGCCAGACTCGGGTGCCCGCACTCTCCTCTCTGATGTCCAGGGTGACGTCCGTCCCGGCCCGGCGTAGGCGGATCTCTTTTCCGAACTGCTCCTCGTCGGTGGCGAAGTCGCCGCCACTCTCCCGTACGGCCTCTCGCAGACGCCGGAAACTCGTGAGCACCTCGGGCGGTATCTCGCGACGCACCACCTCGGCCGACTCCAGGCCGAGATCGGCCAGCCGCAGGAGTTCGTTGACGTCCCTGGCCGCTCGGGGATGCTCGAGAAGCGACATGGTCGCCGAGAGCCGAGCCTGTTCGTCGAAGTGATCCTGCTCGGCGAAGTGGACCTTCTCCGCCAACGTCTCGTATAGGGCACCCAGCAACGGGTGGTTGTTGGAAGCCGCCGAGGAGAGGTAAAGGGCGTTCCCTCTGGTGAGCTTCGCGATCCGGGCGGTCTCTCCGCCGAGCGAACGACCGAACCTGTAGTCCTCGGGCCCGTTCCGCTCGAACAGCGTCCTGGGCCGCCCGGCCGGAAAGGAGTACAACCACTCGCCGCGGACGTTCTCGTCGTCGATCTCGAAGCCATAGGAATACCGCACTCCCTCGTCGAGGAAGTCGACCTCATAGAAGGAGGGGGTTTTGCGGCCTGTCTCGTCGAGCAGGAACGGACGTCGCGGCACCCCTCCGCTCGGCGCCCACGTGGTATGCGAACTCTTCACCGCCCGGCTCATCCACCGCAGGGCGTCCAGCACGTTGGACTTGCCCGATGCGTTCGCACCGTAGATCCCCGCCGCTGACACGGTCCGAGGGATCACAGCACCCTTTCGCTTCTGTTCCCCCCGCCGTGGCGCGGCCACGAACGACAACGTCTGTTCATCGCGCAACGACCGATGGTTGGCCACCCGGAAGCGCAGAAGCATAGTGATCACCTCTTCACTTGAGCGCAAGAACCATACAGTTTCAGAGCGATCTACGGAGAGATTCCCCCGAAACCGCGTTTCAATTGCGATCAAAGGTGCGTTTGCCTGCGAACGGCCTGAGGTCTGTCGGTCAAGATCGATACAGTGCGCCGGTGATCAGATCGCGGCGTGTCGTGTGGCCGGCGCTCGTGAGCGTGCTTGTGCTGGGAGGGCTCGCCGGCGAGCCGGATCTCACGGTGCATTCGGTGCTGTGCATCTCCACATCGATGGGCGCCGTCGCGTCGATGTCCTGCGGCGATCCCGAGTTCGAAGCCGAGATGAAGGCCAACGCCCTCACTCCCGAGGAGGCGAAGAGCATCGGGTGCCCGCCGGTGCAGTGGGACGACGAGGCGAAGCTCACCCCCGACATCCCGCAGGACCCCGGCTTCCCAAGCGACGAGCCCACCTACACCCCGCGTACGCCCGATCCGGCGATCGCGGCGCGGGTGAACCAGGCGTGGGACCGCATCGAACGCTGGCTGGGCGCGCACGCCTCGGCCACGCTGCGGAAGCTCAAGTTCGGCGCCGACCCGCAGAACCTCGCCGGGTGGGAGGCGAACGACGGCCGCCGCCTGCCCGACGCCGACGGAGGAGCCGACCCCGGAGAAGCCGACGACCGAGGAGCTGCCGGTTCGTTGGGGTTCGGCCCCGCCCCCTTCTATGAGCTGATGCCCGCCAAGCAGATCCACAGCGAGTGGAAGATGCTCTGCTACATCGGCCCCGACGGGTATTGGCGGGACGGCCACCTGATCCCCCTTCGCCTACGCCATCGACGGCGGCAACCTCTTCATCGACACGCGTACGGGGAAGACGGGCGAGTTCTTCAACGAGGACGGCCTCACCCTGGAGGGCGACGTCGTGTGGCCGTCCTATCTGGCGCTGCTGAAGGCGACCACGAGGTCGCTGGAGACCGGCAGGCCGATCCGCGGCTGGCGGCCGAAGGTCGTCAAGGGTGCGCTGGAGTGGGAGAGCACCCGGTCACGTGCCCGGTGACGGTGAACGTGCCCGGGGCGGCGTACCGCTCGGGATCGGTCGCGTCCCAGGTCACCGCCACCCGGCTGTCCTTCGAGCCGTCGTTGCAGGTGGCGGCGACGGTGCCGGGTCGCCTTGGCAGCACAAATCAGAGCGGCGCGGAGCGTGCGAAAAGGTTTTCGTGATCTCGGTTTTCGGGCGCGGCCCCGATTACGGCAGCCTGCGCGCGATCCCGTCGAGGACGAAGTCGAGCCCGATCACGAAGCGTTCCTCCGGCGTGGGACCGGCCGGATGGGTGAGCCATTCCGTGAGGTGGGGCAGGCTTCCGTCGGCGGCGGCCAGGTCGCGCAGCGCCGCGATGGCGGCATAGAGCCGGGCGTCGTCGTCCAGGCCCTGATGCCGCTCCTGACGGGCCTCCTCGCTGTCCTGCAGCGCGCTGCCCAGGACGTGCCGATCGAGCAGCGCCGCGTAGGTCATCGCGTCGCCGACGCTTGCGCCCTGCCGTACGAGGACGGTGAGCATGAACTCCAGCCGGCGCATCATGTGCGGGCCTGCCGGAGGGCGCGCGTGGACCAGCATGGCGAACCAGGGATGCCGCGACGTCATCCGCCGGGTTTCCAGGGCGAGTGTGCGCAGGTCGTCACGCCAGTCGCCGCCGGGCTCGGCGGGCAGCGGGATCTCGGCCGTGGCCGCGTCGAGCATGAGGTCGAACAGGCCCTCCTTGCTGTGCACGTGCCGATAGAGGGCCATCGGCGAGTAAGGCCCGAGCCGTGCGGCGACCGCCTTCATCGTCAGGCCGTCGAGCCCGGCCTCGTCGGCCACGCCGATCGCCGCCGCCACGACCTTCTCCCGGTCCAGCCCGCGCCTGCGCGGTTGTGGCCGGGTCCAGATCAGCGGGAACTCGTCCGTCTCTCCCATGCCGTAAGTTTACAACATACACTCTATGTGTACGTCATAAACTTACGGAGGCACCGATGGCACAGGAGACGACCGACGCGTACGAACCCCAGGGGATCCGGCTGGGCGTGGTGAGGGGCGTCAGCTACGGCCTGTTCGGCCCGCCCGGCACGTTCATCCCCCAGGCCCGGTCGCTGGGGGCCGGGATCCTCCGGGCGTACGTCTACTGGAGCCAGGTCGAGCCCGAGCCGGGCCACTACCGCTGGGACGTGGTCGACGCGCTGCTCGGCCAGCTCGACGGCGACGAGGAGGTCTGGATCACGCTGTGCTCCAGCTCCCCCTGGGCGACCCGGACGCCGACCGACTTCCTGCCGCCCTCCCCCGCGCTCGACCTGGACGCGTACGTCGAGTTCGTCCGCCGGGTGGTGCGGCGCTGCGCCGGGCGGGTGCACTACTGGCAGTGCGACAACGAGCCGAGCAACACCGACCTGCTGTGGGCGGGCACCGCCGACGAGTACGTCGCGCAGCTCAAGGTCATGTACGCCGCGGTCAAGGAGGCCGACCCCGCGGCCGCCGTGGTGCTCGGCGGGTGCGGCTACGACGTGCTCGGCGGGGAGCCGGGAAGCGAGCCGTGGCGCTTCTTCGAGCAGGTGCTGCGCGGCGGCCGGGACGCCTTCGACCTGTTCGACGTGCACCTTTACGGTGATGCCGCCGCGGTCCCCGCCCACATCGAGGCCGTACGGGAGCTGATGCGGGCGCACGGCTGTCTCCGGCCGGTGGTGGCGGGCGAGTACGCCGCGCCCGTGCCGTTCGAGTTCCCCGAAGCGCAGGCCGTGATGTACGAGGTGTTCGCCAAGGCGTTCGCCGACGCGGGCGGGCAGGTGCAGAGCACGAGCCAGCCAGCCGTGCAGAGCACGAGCCAGCCAGCCGTGCAGAGCACGAGAGAGCTGGCCGCGAGGGCGCGGCAGGACACCCCGGAGCGGCGGGCCATGGCCGCGTTGTACGCCCGGATGCCGCAGCTCCCGCCCCGGCTGCAGATGTTCATGGAGGGGTGCCCGCCCGAGCTGGAGGCCCGGCGACACCGGATCAACTGCCGCCAACTGGTCGCGTGCACCCTGCAGGCGCTCGCCGCCGGGGTCCGCCGCACCCTCCACTGGAACCTCGCGCCCGAGGTGCCCGGCCCGGCCGATCCGCTGCAGATCATGCATCTGATGTTCGGCAAGCTCGCCATGCTCGGCTACCGGGACGGCGAGCTCGCCGTACGGCACCCGGCGGCGGACACCTTCGCCCTGCTCACGGCGCAGCTCGCGGACGCCCGGCGGGTGACCCGCGTCCCGTTCGCCGACGCGCCCGGCCTGTACGCGTTCGAGGTCGAGCGTGCCGGACAGGAGCCGCTGCTCGTGCTGTGGGACGGGCGGGGCGCGGTCGACGAGGAGGATCTGCCGCCCGTCGCCGTCTCCTGGCCCTGGCCGGCGTCCGCCGCGACCGCCGTGGACGCGTTCGGCGAGCCGCACCCCGTCGAGGTCCGCGACCGGCGGCTGTGCCTGGCCGTCTCCGGCACGCCGGTGTTCGTCAGCCCGATGAACCGGCCGCGATCTCACAACGCCCCCTGACCCCCGTGAACCACTTCTGTCACACAGCAGGATCAAGGTGATGTCGATCGCATAAAGGGATCTTGTCGGCAAACCGGCACGCATGGAGATTTGCGGGGGATTTCCACACCCCCTCTGGAGGCTCTCCGTGCTGTTACGAGCAGCCATCGCCGCGGTCGCCGTGGCCGCGATCGGCGCGGTCCCGGCCCACGCGGCCACCGGTCCGGCCATCACCGTCGACAAGGGACGCACCCAACCGGTCTTCTCCTACGCCGACGCCATCCGCGAGCACGTCTACGTCGAGTCGAGCGTCGACAGCGACTCCGACGGCCGCCTCGACCGGGTCAGGGTCGACATCATCCGGCCCAGGGAGTCGGGCCCCGGGCTCAAGGTGCCGACGATCATCGACGAGAGCCCCTACTACGACAACTCCGGGCGCGGCAACGAGTCCGAGCGCAAGGTGTACGACGCGGCGGGCGAGCCCGTGAAGTTCCCGCTGTTCTACGACAACTACTTCGTGCCGCGCGGATACGCCGTGCTCAACGTCGACATGGTCGGCACCACGAAGTCCGACGGCTGCCCGGACGTCGGCGGCAGGGCCGACGTGCTGGGCGGCAGGGCGGTCATCGACTGGCTGAACGGCCGCGCCCCCGCCTTCCACGACGACGGCTCCCCCGCCGTGGCCGACTGGAGCACCGGCAAGGCCGGCATGATCGGCAAGTCGTACGACGGCACGCTGGCCAACGCGGTCGCGGCGACCGGGGTCGAGGGCCTGGAGACGATCGTCCCGATCTCCGCCATCAGCTCCTGGTACAAGTACCAGCGCTCCAACGGCGTCATCTACAACTTCAACTACATGTCGTACCTGTCCCGGGCCGTCGACACCGACCCGGCCGCCAAGTGCGCGGCCAAGCGGGCCCAGCTCGACGTCGACGCCGACGACACCACGGGCAACTACAACGGCTTCTGGGCCGAGCGCGACTACGTCGCCGGGTCGCTCGGCGACGCCTCGAAGGTGCACGCCAGCGTCTTCGTCGTGCATACGGTCAACGACCTGAACGTCAAGCCCGACAACTTCTCGGTGTGGTGGCAGGCGCTCGCCGAGCGGAACGTGCCGCGCAAGATCTGGGTCGGCCAGTATCAGCACGTGGACCCCTTCGACTTCGAAGGGCGCCGCGACCTGTGGGTCGACACGCTGCACCGGTGGTTCGACTACTGGCTGCTCGGCGTGAACAACGGGATCATGCGGGAGCCGCGCGCCGACGTGCAGGTCGGCCCGGCCGATTGGGTCACCCAGAGCGACTGGCCGACGCCTGCCGCCTCGACCCACTTCTTCCGTCCGTCCGCCGACGGTTCGCTGAACCTCAAGCCCGGCAAGAACGGCGAGACCGCGAGCTTCACCGACGTCCGCCAGTCGGAGGACGCGATGGTCGCCGATGTCGGCACGGCCAAGGCCGGACGGATCGCCTTCACCACCGGCGAGCTGCCGCGCGACCTGCGTATGTCGGGCACGCCCGAGGTGGACCTGCGGGTCTCGCTCGACACGCCGGCCTCGAACCTGACCGCGCTTCTCGTCGACTTCGGCGAGGACACCCGGGTCGACTGGCGCCGTGGACAGGGCATCACCACCCTCGCCGAAGAGGACTGCCACGGCGACAGCACCGCCGACGACGACGCCTGCTACAAGAAGGTCGCCACCAACCTGGCCACACGGCCGCTGGAGGTCGTGGCCCGCGGCTGGATCGACGCGCAGAACCGCGACTCGCTCTCCGAGTCCTCGCCGCTGACCCCCGGCACGTACGCGCAGGTCAAGTGGAAGACGCTGCCGCAGGAGTACGTCTTCAAGAAGGGCCACAGGATCGGGCTGGTGATCGCCGGCACCGACTCGAACTACAGCGGCGAGCGGGCCACCGGCACCACCGTCACCGTCGACCTGCACAAGAGCCGGGTGGAGATTCCGCTCGTGCTCGGCGTGGGCCACGCGCTGAACGGCGGCGACATTCCCAAGGACAAGGGCACCTGGCACGGTCCCCAGCAGATCGACCTGCCGGTGCCGGACAACAAGCTCTACTGATCCCCTGACCGTCTGGTGACGCGGCGCCGGGACCCCCGTCCCGGCGCCGCCGTACGAGCGGGTTCAGCGTAGATCCAGCGTCATGCCGACGGGAAGCCAGGACGCGGGGTCAGAGATAGGTGACGCCGGTCAGGGACTCGGCGGTGGTCCAGAGGCGGCGGCCGACGCTCGGGTCGGCCGCCTCCGCGCTGGGGCGGACCTCCACGACCCGGCCGCGCGTCTCCCAGGGGCCGGACGGTCCGAAGAACTGACCGCCGCGTACGCCGGGGGCGGTGGCGGCGAAGAGCTGGGGCAGCGCCCCCCGCTCGGCGGGCTGCGTCACCAGCAGCCCGGCTCGGGCAATGATCCGGCCGAGCCGGCCGCGATGCTCCCAGGCCCGGGGAGTGAGATTGCTTCTGGACAGCCCGGGGTGGGCGAGGACGCTGACGACCGGTGAGCCCGCGGCGCGCAGGCGGCGGTCGAGTTCGAGGCCGAAGACGGTGGTGGCGAGCTTGGAGCGGCCGTACGCGCGGCTCGCGCCGAAGTCGCGCCGCGACATCAGGTCGTCGAAGTCGAGGTGGGCGTTCTTGTGGGTGATCGAGCTGAGGCCGACCACCCGTGCCGCGTCCGCCCGGCCGAGGTTGCCGAGCAGCAGGCCGGTGAGGGCGAAGTGGCCCAGCATGTTGGTGCCGAGCTGGAGCTCGAACCCGTCGGCCGTCGTGCGGGCGGGGCCGAGGAGGACCACGCCCGCGTTGTTGACCAGCAGGTCGATCGCCGGGAAGTCCGCGGCGAGGTCCTTCGCGAACGCGTGCACCGACGCGAGCGAGGCCAGGTCGAGCTCCCGCACCTCGATCTCGGCCCCGGGCGCGGAGCGCCGGATCGTCTCGGCCTCCCGCTCGCCCGCGGCGGTGTTGCGTACGGCCATCACGACGTGGGCGCCGTGCCGGGCGAGCTCGGTCGCGGTGACCAGGCCGAGCCCCGAGTTCGCGCCGGTGACGACGGCGACCCGGCCCTGCTGGCCGGGGATGTGACTGGCGTTCCATTCGCTCATGGCGGCGACGCTAGGACGGGATCGCCGGGGTTCGGTCGTACGCGGGTGCCTGGGAACCACAGACCTACCTTGGGCGCGGACCACGGCGGCAGACTGTCGGCATGGCCGTCAACCACCCGTACGCCCGTGAGCTCGGCGACTTCCTGCGTACCCGCCGCGGTCGGCTGCGCCCGCAGGACGTCGGCCTGGAGCCGGGGCCCCGGCGCAAGGTGACCGGGCTGCGGCGCGAGGAGGTCGCGCTGCTGGCCGGGCTGAGCACCGATTACTACCAGCGTATGGAGCAGGGCCGTGAAGTGCGGCCCTCCGACGACGTGCTCGACGCCATCGCCTCCGCGCTCGACCTCGACGACGAGGAACGGCGGCACCTGTTCACCCTCGCCCGGGCGGCGCGGCGGCCGGCGGCCGTCCGCACCCGCCGGGCGCCGGAACGCGTGCCGGACAGCACCCGGCGCCTGCTGCACGTCATTGCCACCCCGGCGGTCGTGCTCGGCCGGCACCTCGACGTGCTCGCGTGGAACACCCTCGCCGAGGCACTGCTCGGCGATCCGGACACCCTGCCGCCGGGGCGGCGGAACCTGCTCATGGCGTTGTTCGAGGACCCCGGGGCCCGTGGGCGCTGCCCCGACTGGGAGGCCACCGCCCTGCAGTACATCGGCATGCTGCGGGCCGCCGTCGCGACCGACCCGGACCATCCGCGCGCCCGGGAGGTCATCGGCGAGCTGAGCATCCGCAGCGCGGACTTCCGCCGGCTCTGGGCCCGCCACGAGGTGCGTGAGACCGTCCACGGGACGAAGCTGTTCCGGCACCCGCAGGTCGGCGACATCACCCTCGACTGGGACGTCTATCCCCTGCCCGGCGATCCCGGGCCGGTCCTGCTCGTCCACACCGCCGAGCCCGGCAGCGCGGACGCCGAACGCCTCCAGTTGCTCGCGTCCCTGTACGCCACCTCGGCGGCGGGGAAGGCCCGGGCCGAGGGAACCCCGCGGCCGTCAGCCGCTCGATAGCAGGGTGGCGGCGATCAGCAGCAGGAAGAGCCCCAGGAGGATCGCCAGGCCGCCGCCCGCGACAGCAGAAACCCCAGGCCGACGATGCCGACCTGGGGTTTCTCGCTGGTGCGCCGCCAGGGACTCGAACCCCGGACCCGCTGATTAAGAGTCAGCTGCTCTAACCAACTGAGCTAGCGGCGCGAAAGCTCTTAGAGGTTACCGCAGCAGCCAGATCACACAAAATCCGGTTAGAGTAGAACAACATTCGGTTCAGCGGTTGGGAGCGCACATGTGGTTCGCCTCGCCTGACGAGGTCCGGGGGCGGCTGGCGGCCGTCGACTACCTTGCCGACGACGGCATCGCGACATCGGTGTTCCTGGCCGGGGCGCTGGGCAAGCCGCTGCTGGCCGAGGGCCCGGCGGGGGTGGGCAAGACCCAGCTCGCCAAGGCCGTGGCGCGGGCCACCGGCGCGCGGCTCATCCGCCTGCAGTGCTACGAGGGCCTGGACGAGGCGCGTGCCCTGTACGAGTGGAACTACAAGAAGCAACTGCTGCGCATCCAGGCCGACGACGGCGCCTGGGACGACATCTTCTCCGAGGAGTTCCTGCTCGAACGCCCCCTCCTGCGGGCGATCAGGAGCGAGGAGCCCACCGTGCTGCTCATCGACGAGACCGACAAGGCCGACGTCGAGGTCGAGGGGCTGCTGCTGGAGATCCTGTCCGACTACCAGATCACGATCCCCGAGCTGGGCACGATCACCGCCGCGCGCCGGCCGTACGTCGTGCTGACCTCGAACGCGACCCGCGAGCTGTCGGAGGCGCTCAAGCGGCGCTGCCTCTATCTCCACCTCGGCTACCCCACGCCGGAACGAGAGCGCGACATCCTGCTCGCGCAGATCCCCGGGCTGCCCGCGAGCATCGCCGACCAGCTCGCCCGTACGGTGGCCACGCTGCGGGGGCTGGAGCTGAAGAAGTCGCCGTCGATCGCGGAGACCGTCGACTGGGCGCACACCCTGCTCGCGCTGGGCCGCACGGAGCTGGACGAGGCGCTGATCGGCGCGACGCTGGGCGTGGTGCTCAAGCACAACTCCGACCAGGTGCGGGCCGCCAAGGAGCTCGGCCTGCCGTCCCGGTCATGACGGCTCCGGCGTCCCTCGTGGACCGGCACGTGGGGTTCGTCCACGCCCTGCGGGAGGCCGGGCTGCCGGTCTCCCCGGCCGAGGGCCTGGACGCGGCCCACGCGCTCATGGTCATCGACCTGGCCGAGCGGGAGACGCTGCGCGAGGCGTACGCCGCGACGCTGGTGAAGCGGCCCGCCCACCGGCCGGGGTTCGACCTGCTCTTCGACCTGTGGTTCCCGCCGGTGACCGGTCCGGCCGCGAGCACGGACGTCCCCGACGACGCCGCGCTGCCGGAGCTGCGTGAGCGGCTGGCGGAGCTGCTGATGGGCGACCCGGCCGACCCCACGTTCCGGGAGTTCGCGCGGGCGATGGTCGGACGGTTCGGGCAGGTCCAGGCGGCCCCCGGCAGGCAGTCGTGGTTCTCCTTCCCGGTGCTGCGCGCGCTGTCGCCGGAGACGCTGGTGGCCCGGATGCTGGCGGCCATGCTCGACGAGCGCGGCGGCCTGCCGGAGAAGGTCGCCAGACGACACATCTCTCGGACCATCGAAGCCTTCACCGAGGCGGTGGCCTCCGACGTACGCCGCAGGATCGCCGAGGAGTCGGGCGTCGAGAAGATCGCCAGGTCGACGGTCCGGCCGCCGATCGACCGGGTCGACTTCCTGCGCGCGACCAAGGAGGAGCTGGCCCGGCTGCGCCGGGAGGTCTATCCCCTCGCCCGCCGCCTGGCCACGCGGCTGTCGATCCGGCAGAAGCGGGGGCGGCGCGGGCGGCTCGACTTCCGGCGTACGGTGCGGGCCTCGCTGTCCACGGGCGGGGTGCCGCTCACCACGCACCTGCGCCCGCCCCGCCCGCACCGGCCCGAGCTGGTGGTGCTGTGCGACGCCAGCGACTCGGTCTCCACGTTCTCGCACTTCACTCTGCTGCTGACGTTCGCACTCCGGGAGCAGTTCACCAAGGTGCGGGCGTTCGCGTTCGTGGACACCGTGGACGAGATCACGGACCTGTTCGCCCCGGGCGCGGACGTGCTGGACGCCATCGGCCGCCTCACCGACGAGGCCGACATCGTCAGGTTCGGCCGCACCGACTATGGCCACGTCTTCGAGCGCTTCGCCGAACGCTTCCCCGACGCCGTCGGCCCCCGGACGTCGCTGCTGATCCTCGGCGACGCCAGGTCGAACTATCAGGTGCCGGCGCTGGGCACGCTGAAGCGGCTGGCCGGGCAGGCCAGGCACGCCTACTGGCTCAACCCGGAGCCCCGGGCCCAGTGGGACACCGGGGACTCCCTCGCCACGGCGTACGGCTCGGTCGTGCCCATGCACGAGTGCCGCAACGTCGCCCAGCTCGCCGCCTTCGTCGAGACACTGGCCTGAGAGACGCCTGCCTGACGGACACCGGCCTGACGGACACGGCCTGACGGACACGGCCTGACGGACACGGCCTGAGAGACACCGGCCCGAGTCGATTCCCTTCGCCCGAATCGACACGGCCGCGGGCCGCCCGGCTCAGCTCGGCTCGGCTCAGCTCATGCGGCGCAGGATGCGGGCCGCCGTACGGGCCAGCAGTTCGATCTGCTCCTCGGTGAACGTCCCGGACCCGTGCGCGCGGATCCAGCGGGCGACCCTCCACGGGTAGGCGACGGTCAGCCCCTCGCCGTGCAGCACGCCGCCCCTGGCCTTGATCTTCCCGCCGTGTACGGCGAGCACCGGGTCGATGGAGACCTCGATGCCGGTCTCCTTGGTCAGCAGCCCGGCCATCGACCCGGCGGCGGAGATGAGCCCCTTGGCGACCGAGGTGCCGAACTTCTCGTCGAAGAACAGCCGCTCGCCGTAGCGCGCGATCAGGGTGTCGGGCGACCACGCCTCGTTGTCCACGATCCAGATGCCGCCCGGCCCGATGACGAGGTGGTCGATCGACGCCTCGCCGGGGACGGCCCGGCCGTCCATCACGCGATAGCCGTGCCGGCGCAGTGCGAACCGCAGCAGCCGCCCGGTGCGCACTTCGCCACGGCGCTTGCCCCGCCACACGGCCGTACGCTCGTGCAGGCGCCAGGCGATGAACAGGTCGGTGCCGCCCGCGAGGACGCCCAGGCCGACACCGGCGGCGAACATGTTCAGGCCGAACCGCGGGCCCACCAGGTTGCCGATGACGAACCCCGCGAAGGCGACGGCGGCCCGCACCCGGATGCGGTTCTTGCGTCCGGCGAACCAGAACGTCTCGTACAGGTTCTGCGGCGATGCGCCCGTGAACTTCTCATCCTTCGGGACGTAAATGGACCCACTGGGCACGCGAAACCCCCCACACTAGGCATGCGGCTTTCTCCGGGATACCCGAGCGGGAATCCCAACCCTCCTAAGGTGAGGGAAGTAGCGCAATTACGCCAGTGCCGACACTTGACCGACCAGTCGGTATGCTTGACTTGAGAGACAGAGGAGGTCGGCAATGGCCCGCCGCGCAGCCAGGGAGCACAGCGCAGCCCGACAACACAGCGCAGCCCGAGAGCGCAGCGCCGCCGGAGAACGCCGCGCAACGGGGGACCGCGCGAACGGGTCCCTGGAGGAGCCGGTGCGGCAGCGCCTGCTCGCCGAGGCCACCCGGCTGTTCGCCCAGCGGGGTTTCGAGAGCACGTCGGTGCAGGAGATCGTCGCGGCCGCCGGCGTCACCAAGGGCGCCATGTATCACTACTTCGATTCCAAGGACGACCTGCTCCACGAGATCTACGCCCGGGTGCTGCGCCTGCAGATGGAGCGCCTCAACCGGTTCGCCGACGCGGAGGGCCCGGTGGCCGAGCGGCTGCACGCCGCCGCGACGGACGTGGTGGTGACCACGGTCGACAACCTCGACGACTCCAAGATCTTCTTCAGGTCGATGCACCAGCTCGCGCCGGAGACGTACAAGAGCGTGCGGGCCGAGCGGCGGCGCTATCACGAGCGGTTCCGCGACCTCGTGGTCGAGGGGCAGCGCGACGGCGTCTTCCGCGACGACATCCCCGCCGAGATGGTGGTCGACTTCTTCTTCGGCTCGGTCCACCACCTCGGCACCTGGTATCACCCGGACGGCCCGCTGACCGGCCAGGAGGTCGGCCGCCACTTCGCCGACCTCCTGCTCAACTCGCTGCGACCCTGATCACGCCCGGCACCACGGCTCACATGGGCGCGGGGAGGCCCGCCGGGCCGGCGAGCGCGTCGCGGTGGTCGCCCGGCGTGCCCAGCCCGATCTGATCGGCCTTGGCCCGCTTGAGATAAAGATGCGCGGGGTGCTCCCAGGTCATCCCGATGCCGCCGTGAAGCTGCACGCACTCCTCCGCGGCGTGCACCGCGACCGCCCCGCAGTGGGCCTGCGCCACCGCGACCGCCACGGCCGCCTCGTCGCCGAGCGGTCCCGCGGCGGGCGCCTCCGCCAGCAGGGCCGCCGCGTTGCGGGCCGCCGCCCTGGCCCCCACGACCTCCAGCCACAGGTCGGCCAGCCGGTGCTTGACCGCCTGGAACGACCCCACGGGACGGGCGAACTGCCTGCGCTCCTTCACGTACGCGACCGTGGTGGTGAGGCACCACTCGGCGACGCCGAGCTGTTCGGAGGCGAGCAGGCCGGCGCCGCGCGCCAGGGCCTCCCACACCCACGGCAGCTCCAGCCCCTCCGCCCGCGCGACGATCCGCGCCGGGGCCGACGCGAACTCGACGGTCGCGATGGGCCGGGTCAGGTCGAGCGAGGTGACCGTCGTCACCCGGACGGCCTCCTCGGCGCTCCCCTGGACGGTGGGCGACGTCTCGACCGCGCACAGCCCCACGCCCTGCGCGAGCCGCACCGGGACGAGCAGGACGTCGGCGGCCTCCGCGCCGATCACCCCCGTGACCGTGCCGGTGACCGTGCCGTCCTCGCCGAGGGACGCCACCGGGGCCGGCGGCGCGTACGGCGAGGCGGCGAACGACACCGCGAGCGCGGCGGTCGCCTCACCGGTCGCCAGGCGTCCCAGCAGCTCACCGGCCACCTCTCCCCCCGCCACAAGCAATGCCTGGGTGGCGAGGACGGCGCTGCTGAGGAACGGCACGGGAGCGACGGCCCGGCCCAGCTCCTCCAGCACGACGGCCGCCTCCCGCGCCGAGGCGCCCGCGCCGCCGAGCTCCTCGGGGACCAGCAGCCCGGCCACGCCGATGTCGCGGGCGAGCGCCTTCCACAGCTCCGCGTCGTACGGCGTGCCGCCCGCGGCGGCCGAGCCGGCCCGGTCGAGCACGGCGGACGGCGGGCAGGTGTCGGTGAGCAGGTCGCGGACGGCGGCCCGCAGCTCCTCCTCCACCTCCGTGTACAGCAGCGTCATCGGGGGAGGTCCTTCCAGGCGACGTCCTTGTCGGCGCGCGGCTCGGCGGGCAGGCCGAGGACGCGTTCGGCGATGATGTTGCGCAGGATCTCGGAGGTGCCGCCCTCGATCGAGTTGCCCTTGGCGCGCAGGTAGCGGTAGCCCGCCTCGCGGCCGACGAAGTCGACCGTGTCGGGGCGGCGGAACGTCCAGTCGTCGTAGGCCAGGCCGTCCTCGCGCAGCAGCTCGACCTCCAGGCCCGACAGCTCCTGGTGCAGCCGGGCGAAGGCCAGCTTCATGCCCGATCCCTCCGGCCCCGGATGCCCGGCGGCGAGCTGCTCGCGCAGCCGTACGGCGGTCAGCCGCATGACCTCCGTGTCCACCCAGAGCTTGAGCAGCCGCTGGTGCAGGTCGTGGGTGCGCAGCTCGGGCCGGGAGCGCCAGGTCTCGGCGACGACGCCCATCATCGTGCGCCGGGTCGGCGTGCCGCCGATGGCGACCCGTTCGTTCATGAGGGTGGTCTGCGCGACCCGCCAGCCGTCGCCCACCTCGCCCAGCCGCAGCGAGTCGGGCAGCCGCACCCCGGTGAGGAAGACCTCGTTGAACTCGGCCTCTCCGGTGATCTGGCGCAACGGGCGCACCTCGACGCCGGGGGCGTGCATGTCGCACACGAAGTAGGTCAGCCCACGGTGCTTGGGCACGCCGGGGTCGGTGCGGGCCACGAGGATGGCCCAGCGCGCGGTGTGCGCGCTCGACGTCCACACCTTCTGGCCGTCCACCACCCACTCGTCGCCCTCGCGTACGGCGCGGGTGGCCAGCGTGGCGAGGTCGGAACCGGCCCCCGGCTCGCTGAAGAGCTGACACCACACCTCCTCGCCCGTCCACAGCGGGCGCAGGAAGCGCTTCTTCTGCTCCTCGGTGCCGAAGGCGAGGATCGTCGGGGCGGCCATGCCGAGGCCGATGCCGATCCGGCCCGGCCGGTTGTCGGGCGTGCCCTTCAGCTCCCGCTCGACCACGGCCTGCAGGTCCCTGGACGCGCCGAGCCCGCCGAGGCCCTCCGGGAAGTGCACCCAGGCCAGCCCGGCGTCGAACCGGGCGCGCAGGAACTCCAGGCGGTCCATGGCCGCCGGGTCGTGCTCCGCGAGGAAGGCTCTGGCGCGCTCGGCGACCGACGCCTCATCCCATGCCACGAAATATCACCCCATGTATTTCTTGAGCTCGCGGTAGGCCAGCGACCGCTTGTGGACCTCGTCGGGGCCGTCGGCGAACCGCAGCGACCGCGCGCCCGCCCACAGCGCCGCCAGCGGGAAGTCCTGGCTGATCCCGCCGGCGCCGTGCGCCTGGATGGCCTTGTCGAGGATCCACTCCACCGTCGCCGGGCCGGCGATCTTGATGGCCTGGATCTCCGTGTGCGCGCCCTTGTTGCCGACCGTGTCCATCAGCCAGGCCGTCTTCAGCACCAGCAGGCGCAGTTGCTCGATGCGCACCCGCGACTCGGCGATCCAGTCCTGGATCACGCCCTGCCGGGCCAGCGGCTTGCCGAACGCCTCGCGCTCCAGCACCCGGCGGCACATCAGCTCCACCGCCCGCTCGGCCATGCCGATGAGCCGCATGCAGTGGTGGATGCGGCCCGGCCCCAGCCGGGCCTGGGCGATGGCGAACCCGCCGCCCTCCTCGCCGATGAGGTTGTCCACCGGCACCCGTACGTCCTCGAACACCACCTCGGCGTGCCCGCCGTGGTCGGCGTCGTCGTAGCCGAAGACCGTCATGCCGCGCCGTACGGTGAGACCGGGGGTGTCGCGCGGGACGAGCACCATGCTCTGCTGGCGGTGCTTGGGCGCCTCGGGGTCGGTCTTGCCCATCACGATGAAGACCTTGCAGTTCGGGTTCATCGCGCCGGTGATGAACCACTTGCGCCCGTTGATGACGTACTCCCCGCCGTCCCTCCTGATGGAGGTCGCGATGTTCGTCGCGTCGGAGGAGGCGACGTCGGGCTCGGTCATCGCGAAGGCCGACCTGATCTCCCCGGCCAGCAGCGGCTCCAGGTATTCCTTGCGCTGCCACTCGCTGCCGAACTCCGCCAGCACCTCCATGTTGCCGGTGTCGGGCGCGGCGCAGTTGGTGGCCGGCGGCGCGATGCCGGGCGACCTGCCCATGATCTCCGCGAGCGGGGCGTACTGGAGGTTGGTCAGCCCGGCGCCGTGCTCGCCCCGGGTGTCGGACGGCGGGAGGAAGAGGTTCCACAGGCCGCGCGAGCGGGCCTCGGCCTTGAGGTCCTCCAGCATCGGCGGCGGGCTCCAGCCGCTTCCGGCCGCCTGCTCGTGGAAGGCGTGCTCGGACGGATAGACGCACTCGTCCATGAAGTCGAGCAGCCGATCGCGGTAGCGGTTCGTGGTCGCGTCGAACGCGAAGTCCATCAGACCTCCATCAGCCCGCGGGCGACGATCGGGGCGACCTGGTCGCCGACCTCGGCGAAGCCCTCCCCCACCGTGAGCCCCTGTGTGTATCGGAAATGGATGCCCTCGGCGATCACCGCGAGCTTGAAGCAGGCGAGGCCGACGTACCAGCCGAGCCGGGACAGGTCGCGGCCGGCCGCCTCCTCGTAGTGCATGCTCAGCTCGGCGCTGGGCGGCGCGTCCCCGGCCGCGCCCCGGTCGAGCGAGGCGAACTCGCCGTAGAGGAGGAACAGCGCCAGGTCGGTGAGCGGGTCGCCGAGCGTGGACATCTCCCAGTCGAGCACGGCCCGCACCTCGTCATCGGCGATGAGCGTGTTGCCCAGCTTGAAGTCGCCGTGCACGATCGCCGGCGCGCCGGAGGCGGGCACGTCGCGGGCGAGCCGCTCGTAGAGGTCGTCGATGCCGGGCACCTCGCGGCTGCGCGAGGCGTCGAGCTGCCGCTTCCACCGGGCGACCTGGCGCTCCAGGAAGCCGTCCGGCCTGCCGAAGTCGCCGAGGCCCACGCTCTCCGGGGTGATCGAGTGCAGCGCGGCCAGCACGTCCACCAGCCCGTGGGCGAGATCGGGGGTGAGCTGCGGCTGCCCGCCCTCCACGTATTCCATGACGTAGAAGGGCGCGCCGACGACCTCCGGGTCGCGGCAGAGATGGTAGGTGCGGGGCACCGGGACGCCGGTGTCCCTGAGCGCGCTCATGACCCGATATTCACGGCCCATGTCGTGCGCCGTCGCCAGCACGTGCCCGAGCGGCGGCCGCCGCACGACGTACGTGCTCGTGCCGTCCCCGACGACGTACGTCAGGTTGGACTTGCCGCCCACGATCAGCTCCGCGGTGAGCGGTCCTTCGGTCAGGCCCTCGCGCTGGAGGTGCTCGGCGAGGCGGGTGAGGTCGAGGCCCGGCGGGTCAGGAGTCACCCCGTCAGCGTACCGACCAGACGGTATGTATGTCGACACGGTCACGGTGAAGTGGTCCTCGCCGTTCCGCCCGAAGTGGCCATCCGCGCACCGCCGGGACCGGCGATAACGTCGGCCGCATGACCGCGAAGTTGCCCGCGCCCGTCGTGCTCGACGGCCGCGTCGTACGCCTTGAGCCGCTCGCCCCCGGCCACGTGCCCGACCTGTTCCTCGCGGCGTCCGACGAGGAGATCTGGCGGCACCGGCCGGAGCCCACACCGCGCACCGAGGACGACACGCGCCGCCTCGTGGACAAGCTGATCGCCGACCCGCGCACCACCCAGTTCGCGGTGGTCTTCAAGGAGACCGGCCAGGCGATCGGCTCGACCGGCTACTGGGAGGTCGACGGCTTCGACGAGAGCGTGGAGATCGGCTCCACCTGGTACGGCAGGGCCTACTGGCGCACCGCCGTCAACACCGAGTGCAAGGTCCTGCTGCTCGACCACGCCTTCGCCCTGGGGTTCGTCCGCGTGGTGCTGAAGACCGACATCCGCAACCTGCGGTCGCAGGCGGCCATCGAGCGCATCGGCGGCGTCCGCGAGGGCGTGCTCCGGCGGCAGTATCGCCGCGCGGACGGCACCTGGCGCGACAGCCCTCTCTATTCGATCCTCGACGACGAGTGGCCTGCCCACCGCGCCCGCCTGTTGGCCGCCCGGAAATAAGTCCCCCGGCGCGTGTCGATCCGGGGCCGGGCGGACGACCTACGAGCAGTTCGCGGGCTACTGGCCCAAGCAGCCGCCGAACCCGTTCAGCGAGGCTCTCGCCCGCGCCCGGAAATACGTGGCGTCCACCACCCTGGCCGAACCCCTCGCCTGGGAGAACTCCGTGCTCCTCGGAGGTGACGCAGCCGACGCGGTGCGCCGCCTGAAGGAGGAGCTGCCGGAGAACCTGGTGGTGTTCGGCAGCGGGGTTCTGGTGCGGTCGCTGCTGCCGCTCGACCTCGTCGACACGCTGGTCCTTCTGGTCTACCCGCTCGTGCTCGGCTCCGGCCGCCGGCTGTTCCCTGACGCTGGCTCGGACCTGGGCTCGGACCTGGGCTCGGGCTCGGACCTGGGCTCGGGCTCGGACCTGGGCTCGGGCTCGGACCTGGGCTCGGGCCTGCGGGACTTCCGGCTGGTCGAGTCGGCGGCGACCGGGACGGGAGTGGTCATCACCGTCTACCAGCCCGCCTGACGGCGAACGGACACTTCGACGGGGCGGCCGGGGTTCACCTGCCCGAGACGACGCGGAGCAGCTCCCGGAAGGCGGCGCCGAGCTCGTCGAGGGTCGGCACCTCCCCCGCCCCCACGATCGCGTCGAACAGCAGCCCTTCGATGTAGGCGACCATCTGCCGGCCGTGCCGCACCGGATCGGGCGAGCCGGCGGCGGCCAGCGCCGCGACGACCTGCTCCCGGATCCGGCGTCCCACGTCGTCGTATATCTCCCGCAGCTCGGGGCGCCGGGTCGCCTCCAGCGCAAGCTCGTATCGCGCGATCGTGGTCTCGCGGTGCACGGTGATCGCCGCGTGCATCGTCCGCGCCAGCAGATCCGCCAGCCGGGCCGCCTCGACCACGCCTTCGGGCATGTCCCCGGCGGGCGCCATCGCGGCGGCGAACACGGCCTCCTCGCGCTCGGTGAGCCGGGCCAGCGTGAGCTCCAGCAGCGCCGCCCGCGTACGCGCGTGGTTGGAGGTGGAGCCCGGCGGCAGCCCCGCGGCCTCGTCCACCGCCCGATGGGTGAGGCCGCGCATCCCCCGCTCGGCCAGGATCGCGATGGCCGCGTCCGCGACGACGACCGCACGCTGACTGCTCACCCCCACATCGTAGGGGCGGACTACAGGTGTAGTACATTCACTACATCTGTAGTGACAAGGAGGCGGGCATGGCACACGCGGTGGTGATCGGGGCGGGCATCGGCGGGCTGACGGCGGCCCTTGCACTGGCGCACAAGGGCTGGGAGGTGACGATCCTGGAACGGGCCCCCTCGATCGAGCCGGTGGGCGCGGGGCTGGCGGTCGCACCCAACGCGCTGCGGGCGCTCGACGTGATCGGGGTCGGCGACGAGGTGCGGAAGCTGTCCGCCATCCAGGGGCAGAGCGGCGTCCGGCTGCCGGACGGCCGATGGCTGGCACGGACCATCGCCGAGGACGCCGCCGCCCGATATGGCGACCCCATCGTGCTGCTCACCCGCTCGGCCCTGGTCGGCATCCTCGCCGGACGCCTGCCGCACCGCGCCCTGCGGGTGAACACCCCGGTCGAGTCCGTCGACCCCGCGACCGGCCGCGTCGTCGTGGCCGGAACGGCGGAGGCGTTCGAGGCCGACCTCGTCGTGGCGGCCGACGGGATCCGTTCCCGGATCCGTTCCGCTCTGTTCCCCGGGCATCCCGCACCGGTCTACGCGGGCGTGACGAGCTGGCGGGCGATCGTGCCGCTGCCCGGCGTGACGGGAGCCTCCGAAACATGGGGACGCGGGCTCATCTTCGGGGTCATGCCGCTCGCGGGTGGCCAGGTGTACTGCTACGCGACCGCGACGGTGCCGCCGGGCCTGCGCGCGGCGGACGAGAGGGACGAGCTGCTCCGGTTGTTCGGCCGCTGGCACGACCCGATCCCGGCACTGCTGGAGGCGGCCGACCCCGCGGCCGTGCTCCGCCACGACATCCACAGCCTCGACGTCCCGCTGCCCGCCCTCCACAGGGGACGGATCGCGCTGCTGGGCGACGCCGCCCATCCCATGACCCCCAACCTCGGGCAGGGAGCCTGCCAGGCCATGGAGGACGCCGTCGTACTCGCCGATCGGGTCTCCCCCGGCGGCGACCCGGCCGCGGGGCCTGCCACGGGACTGCCCGCAGGGTTGTCCGCGGGGTTGGCCGCGGGGTTGTCCGCGGGATTGTCCGCGGGATTGTCCGCGGGATTGGCGGCGGGATTGGCCGCTTACAGCCGGGAACGGCTGGCGCGGACGACGCCGATCGTGCGGCGGTCGCGGGCGATCTGCCGGCTCACCCGGTGGCGCAACCCGCTGGCCGTGGCCCTGCGCGACGGCGCGATGCGGGCGGCGGGCTGGTTGGGGCCCAACGTCGCGCTGCGTCAGGGCGACGAGATCTTCGCCTGGACGCCCTGAGGTCGCGGAGACCGGCCACCCAAGAAACCGGTGGACCAAGGAGACAGGCCGCCCAGGAAACCGGCCGCCCAGGAGACCGGCCGCCCGGGAGACCGGCGGCCGGGCGGTCAGGCGGCCTCGGACGCGACCACCGGGTCGCCGACCCTGTCCGGCTCGGCCGGTGCGGCGACGGGCTTGGAATGGTCGGGAGTGAGACGGCCGAGCGTGATCGTCCCGGCGATCAGCAGCCCGGCCGCGAGCAGCGCGGGGATCGCCTTGCTCATTTCCGTGGGCAGCGACTCGCCCAGCAGCACCGCTCCGGCGGTCACCGAGGTGATGGGGTCGACGACCTGGACCCCCGCGTAGGCGATGCCGAAGTAGCCCACGGCGTACGACTTCTGGAGCAGCACCACGGCGCAGACCAGCAGCACCGGGATGGCCAGGGTGAACCAGTGGAGCAGGTGACCGAGGTCTCCTTGGAGCCCTCCGCCGACGACCCGCACGAAGGTGGACACGGTGGCGGTGACCGCTCCCGCGCCGACCGCCATCAGCAGCGCCTTGGCCGGGCCCTTGAGCCGGCGGGCCACGGTGAACACGACGGCGACCACCAGGGCGACGCAGCCGATCAGCTCCAGGGCGTGCGCGTCGGACAGGACCGGCGTCACGTTGTGCGCCGGGACCAGCAGCATCAGCCCGAGCAGGCCGACCGCCACCGCGATCGACCCGGCGATCTCGGCCCGGCGCGGGCGTCTGCCGTGCAGCGTCGCGGCGAGCGGCACCGCGAACACGAGGGTCGCCACGCTCACGGGCTGGACGACGACCAGCGGAGCGACGCTGAGCGCCACCGCGTGCAGGGACGCCCCGGCGAAACCGATGACCCCGCCGATCCACCAGCGGGGCCTTCTGACGAGGGCGAGGGTCGCCCCCTCGCTCACCGCTTCGAACTGCTGCAGCGCCGCGCCCAGGGCGTATCCCAGCGCGCCGACGAGGGCGATCACCACTCCCACCCAGGTCATACGCGCCCGCCGGTGTGTCGAGAAATCACTACGCAAGCTTAGTGGGACGCGGCACGCGCCTCAGGATCCCGCGACACAAGTGGGGCTTTACGGGCACCCCACCGAGCATCCGTTGACCGCCACGCCCTCGCCGACGTGCCCGGGGCCGGGTGACGGCGGACCGACCGCTCACCGCCGCCGCGTCGTCACATCGATCCCAGGACGGCCCGAGCTCAGCCGGCGCCCAGCCCGGCCGGCAGCAGGACCGCCGCAGCGGGCGAGTCCCGAGGTCACCTACACTGTGCCTGCTTCAGGACCTCTCGGGGCACACGCAGAAAAGGTGGCCCTCCGGGTCGGCGAGCACCACCCAGTCACCCGGCTGGAACTCCGGCTTGGTCGCTCCGAGAGCGATGTACTCCTCCACCGCCTTGGCGACGTCGGGCACCCGGAAGTCGAGATGGAACTGCTTGTCCGGCCCGGGCCAGGAGGGTGCCTTCCGGTCGGGCACGCGCTGGAAGAAGATGCTCGTCGCGCCGTCGCCGATCCCGGCGTACTCGTCCTCGGCGTACTGCACGGGGAATCCGGTGATCTGCGAGTAGAACTCGGCGAGCTTCTTCGGCTCGGCGCAGTCGAGGGTCACGGCGATGAGCTTCGCTTTCGTTGTCATGGCCCTCATCCTGTCGCGTATACCTGTCAGGGAGTGTCAGGTAGCCGGGCCGCGGAATTCGGCACCAGTAGTGGGACCATGAACCGGGCATGTGGAACCAGTCCGGCAAGCGAGTCGTTGGAGCGGATGTGGCACGGGTAGGCGAATGGATCAGGCGGTTTCTGGACAAACCAGGAAGCGTCGATCTGGCCCCCTTCCAGCGGATCGTGGCCGAGGCGGGCGAGCTGGAGAGCGAGGTCGCCCGGCGCGCCGACCTTCGCCCCGCCACCGCCGATCCCGGCTGGGTCGGCTCCGCCGACTTCTGCGCGGTGATGCGCGAGGCCGCCCGCCGGTCGCTCGGCCAGCGGCCGTACGACGTGCAGCTCGTGGGCATGCTCGCCATGCTCGACGGCCATGTCGTGCAGATGGCCACCGGCGAGGGCAAGACGCTCGTCGGCGCGCTGACGGCGGCCGGGTTCGCGCTGCGCGGCGTCCGGGTCCACGCGGTCTCGGTCAACGACTACCTCGCCGGCCGCGACGCCGAGTGGATGGGCCCGCTCTACGAGACGCTCGGCCTCACGGCCGGGTGGATCGCCGAGACCTCCTCTCCCGAGGAGCGCAGGGCGGCCTACGCCTGCGACGTCACGTACGGCGCCGT
This sequence comes from Microbispora hainanensis, assembly GCF_036186745.1. Classification (NCBI taxonomy): domain Bacteria; kingdom Bacillati; phylum Actinomycetota; class Actinomycetes; order Streptosporangiales; family Streptosporangiaceae; genus Microbispora; species Microbispora hainanensis. The sequence goes on from NZ_CP108086.1 coordinate 435,616, forward strand.
CAGCGAGCTGGGGTTCGACGTGCTGCGCGACCGCCTGCGCACCGACCCGGCCGAGCTGGTCGTGCCCGCCCCCGAGGTCGCCCTGGTCGACGAGGCCGACTCGGTGCTGGTGGACGAGGCCCGCGTGCCGCTCGTGCTGGCCGGCGCGGCCGACCCCGGCACGGCGCTGCCCGAGATGGCGGCGCTCGTACGGCGGCTGTCGCGCGGCTACCACTACACGATCGACGAGGAGGGGCGCAGCGTCTTCCTCACCCCCAAGGGCACCGACACGGTCGAGAAGGCCCTCGGGATCGATCTCTACGAGCATCCCGGCGTCGTGACGCAGGTCAACCTCGCCCTGCACGCCCACGCGCTGCTGACCAGGGACGTCGACTACATCGTGAGGGACGGCCGGGTCCACCTGATCAACACCTCGCGCGGCCGGGTCGCGGTGCTGCAGCGCTGGCCGGACGGGCTGCAGGCGGCCGTCGAGGCCAAGGAGCACCTGCCGGCGTCGGAGACGGGCGAGATCCTCGACTCGCTCACCGTGCAGAGCCTCATCCGCCGCTACCCGCGCGTGTGCGGCATGACCGGCACCGCCATCGCCGTCGCCGAGCAGCTGCGCGAGTTCTACGACCTCAGGGTCGCGGTCATCCCGCCCAACAAGCCGTGCGTACGGGTGGACGAGCCCGACCGGATCTTCGCCACGCTGGAGGACAAGGAGCGGGCGCTGCTGGAGGAGATCGAGACCCGGCACGCCACCGGGCAGCCGATCCTCGTCGGCACGCTCGACGTCGCCGAGTCCGAGCGCCTGGCCGAGGCGCTGAAGGCCAAGGGGCTGGACGCGGCCGTGCTCAACGCGAAGAACGACGCCGAGGAGGCGCAGATCATCGCGAAGGCCGGCCGGCGCGACGCGATCACGGTCTCCACGCAGATGGCCGGGCGCGGCACCGACATCCGGCTCGGCGCGGGCGACCCGGACGAGGAGCGGGAGGTCGCCGCGCTCGGCGGGCTCTACGTCATCGGCACCGGCAGACACGAGAGCAGCAGGCTGGACGACCAGTTGCGGGGCCGCGCCGGACGGCAGGGCGATCCCGGCGGCTCGGTGTTCTTCGTCAGCGGGGAGGACACGCTCCTCACCGCGTACGCGCCGGACCAGTCGCTGCCCGCGGCCGGTCGCGACGGCCTGGTGCGGGACCCGAACGCCGCCGCCCTGGTGGCGCACGCCCAGCGCGTGGCGGAGGGCGTCAACCTGGAGATCCACCGCAACACCTGGCGCTACACGCGGCTGCAGGAGCGCCAGCGGGCGGAGGTGCTGGAGCGGCGCGACCGCGTCCTGTACGGCGACACCGGGGCGCGGGCCCTGGAGCAGGCCCGCCCGGAGCGCTACCGCGAGCTGTGCGAGGCGGCGGGCGAGGAGGCGGTCGAGCGGGCGGCCCGGCAGATCGTGCTGTATCACCTCGACCGCTGCTGGACCGAGCACCTCGGCTTCCTCGCCGACCTCCGCGAGGGCATCCACCTGCGGGCCCTCGGGCGATTGAACCCGCTCGACGAGTTCAACCGCGAGGCCGTTCCGGCCTACCGGGAGATGCTCGACGAGGTCGAGCGGCGGTCCACGGAGACCTTCGAGAAGGCCGACGTCACCCGGGACCTCGCGGAGCAGGGTCTCAAGCGGCCCACGGCCACCTGGACCTATCTGGTGCAGGACAATCCGTTCGGCTCGGAGTGGGACCGCGTGCTCAAGCGCGTGGCCGGAGCGCTCAAGCGCCGCAAGCGGTGAACGCCCGCGGGCCGGGGCCCGCGGCGCACCCCGTTCCTACCGCTTGCGGTGGCGGCCCGGGTGGTGCGCGGCGGCGTGGGCGGGACGGCTCAGCACGGCCTTGGCGCCCACGGCGACGAGCGCGCACACCACGATCGCGACCGAGAAGGCGGGAACGGCCTCATCCGCCTGCCCGTCCACGGCCGACGCCGGGATGAACGCCGGGGAGGCCATCCCCCCGCCGTACCTCGCCCCCTTCACGGTCTCCGTGACCGTCTTCGTGACGGGCTTCGAGGCGACCTGCTGGAGGGTTGCCGGAGTGGTCCCGGCGTTCGCCGCCGCCCCGCCGGAGAGCGGGAACATCTGGGCTGCGGCGGCCTCGGCCTGCGTGCCCGGCGAGTCGGCCGCGGGAGGCGGAGCCGACGGCGCGGATGGTGCGGGCGGGGCGGGCGGCGCGGCCGCAGCAGGCGCGGCGGATTCGGCGGGCGCGTCCGGCACGGCAGGCGCCGACGAGGACGAGGCCACGGGGGCCGGGCTCTCCTTGACCCCGGGCGCGGGAGCGGAGTCCTGCGCGGCCTGCGCGTCCTGCGTCGCGGAGGGGGCGGGAGCCGCGGTGGGGCAGGGCGGCGGGGGCTTCGGGTGGTCCTTGACCCCGTACGCGCCCGACGAGAACGGCCTGGGCGCGCCGGTCTTGCCAAGGCCGTCGCCCCACTCGGTGATCACGTACGTCACGGGGATGTGGCCGAGCCCGCCCGCGTCGTCGACGGTGTACGAGCCGGTGTCCCAGGTGCCGCCGGTCAGGTCGGCGAACGTCTTGCCGTCGAGGTCGAGCATGACCCCGCTGCTTGAGGGAATGCCGGGGCCGCGGTCGCCGATGAAGAAGTCGGCCTTCTTCCCCTGGTAGATCACGTAGCCCTTGGTTCCCATCGGCCAGCTGGGGCTGGCGGCCAGGCCCTTCTGCATCGGCTCGCCCGACGCGGGGGCGCCGGTGTCGCCGTTGACGCCCGACCCGTCGTCCCAGAAGTACGACGCGGTCGTCTTGCCGACGTACAGGACGGTCTTGCCTCCGGCGGTCGGGCAGCCGACCGGGGGAACGGCGGGCCTGGCGCCCGCGTCGGCGGCGGTGTACGAGGAGCCCGCCTCAGGGGCGAGGTGGGCGGGGGCGTCCTGCCGATGCTGGGGCACGGTGGCCGCGTGGTGCGTCTCGCCCTTCGCCAGGCTTGCCTGGTCCCGCAGGGCGTTCATGGGGTCCGCGTAGCTGGAAATGGGGGATCTCCTGACTGGTCACGGCTGGGTAACCGGACACTAAGCCAAGAACACCCCAAATCTCGACATCTCGGACGAAAATTTTACTTTATGGACTAACTGCCCATCAGGTGGCAAAGTCGGATGTGACGCGCCCCCCTTCCCCGGGGGGCCGCGAGGAAGGAGGGCACGCCGTGTATCGGGATCAGGACGACAGCAGGCGAGCCCGCAGCCCGGCTCCGAAGCCTGTCGGAGTGCCGTTGTAGTCGCTGATCAGGGACGGCCCGGTGGAGCAGTCCCAGGTGTTCCAGGTCCAGCCCAGATAGGACGCACCCTTCGCGTCGAACCAGTTCATGACCTGGTCGATGAAGCCGTGCGAGCAGGTGTTCTCACCGATCTCCCCCGCCACCAGCGGGACCTGGGCGGCCACCGGAGCGAGCTGACCGTCCCAGCACGAGGTGCTCACGCAGGAGTTGAAGTTGTACACGTGCCACGCGGCGGCCAGGTTGCCCTGCGGGTCCGTGGGCTTGTACTGCAGCCATTGGGACAGGTCGTTGGAGTAGGCCAGGCCGCCGAGCATGATGATGTTGGTCGCGCCGGTGGCCCGCACCGCGTTCACCAGCGACTGGAAGCCCGCCACCTGGTAGGGGATGCCGGAGCAGGTGCCGCCGTCGCGCCAGCAGGCCCACCCGGAGGAGGCGCTGCCGGTCGCACGCTCCGGATAGGGCTCGTTGAACAGGTCGAACACGACCTCGTCACGCCCCTTGAACGCGTTCGCCACCCCCGTCCAGAACTGCGGGGCGTACTGCGCGTCCGGCATCGGCTTCTGGCAGGAGGCGTGGACGTCGGAGCAGCCCGAGGAGTTGCCGGTGTACTGCCCGTAGTTCCAGTGCATCTCGACGATCGGGGTGATGCCCTTGGCGACCAGCCGGTCGACGTACGACTTGACCTCGTTCTGGTAGGCGGCGCCGCCGTACGCGGACGGGATGTTGCTCAGGCCGAGCCAGCACTCCTCGTTCAGCGGGACGCGGACCGCCCGGACGTTCCACGCCTTCATCGCGTCGATCGCCGCGTTGTCGACCGGGCCGTCCCAGATGCCGCGGGCCTGCACGCACATGAACTCGCCGCCCGACCGGTTGACGCCCAGCAGCCGGTACGGCGTGCCGGTCGCGGCGTTCACGATCCTGTTGCCCGACACCTTCAGCTTCGGCGCCGCTCCCGTGGAGGGGCTGGGCGACGTCGACGGCGAGAGCGACGGGGACGGGGACGGGCTCGGCGGGCGCGAGGGCGACGGCGAGGGCGAGGGGGAGGGCGACGGCGAGGGGGAGGGCGGCGCGGACGGCGACAGCGACGGTGAGGGCGAGGGCGACTGCGGGGTTCCGTTGCAGGCGACGCCGTTGATCTTGAAGTCGGTCGGCGCCGGGTTGCTCCCGGACCAGGATCCGTTGAATCCGATGCTCGCCGAGCCGCCGGTGGGCAGGGACCTGTTCCAGTCCATGGCCCTCGCGGTCACGTTGCCGCCGGACTGGGTCCAGTCGGCCGACCAGCCCTGGGTGACCCTCTGGCCGCTGTCGGGGAACGTGAACGTGAGCGTCCAGTCGCTCAGGGCGTCGCCCAGGTTCTGGATGCTCAGGTTGGCGGACATGCCACCCGGCCACTGATTGGCCGTGTAGGTGACCGTGCACGCCACGGCGGCCTGGGCCGCCGGCGGGTTGCCGAAGGTGAGTCCGCCTGCGGCCAGCAGCCCCAGTGCGGTGAGGATCGCGCCTCTCCGTCGCATGCTCCGTCCTTCCATAGAAGAGCGGCCATAGAAGACCGGAGCGAAGCGTCGTTAACTTGACCGGTTAAGTCAACAACGTGGCCCGCGTCACCTCGCCGAGCTGGGCGTATCCGCCGTGAACAGGTGAAATTTTCAGTCCGGCTCCGGCCCGGCGCCTCGTCCGGGGCGAACCGCCAGTCAGGACGCCCCCGCGGCGCTCGACTCCCTGACGAAGTGCCCGCGGCAATGAGGACAGCAGAAGCCGTAGGTCCGCCCGTCGCGCTCCAGGATGACCGCCTCGTCCAGCGGCAGCGTGGCGCCGCAGACCGGGTCGACGACCATGCCGTCCGGCGCGTCCGTGGCGGGCCCGGTCTTCGAGTCCTCGATCAGCGCGAGGAAGTCCGAGGAGCGCCACACCCGCCCGCGCAGGCCGTAGCCGCCCTCCGGGAGGCTGATCACGTTCACCACGACGTTCGGCTCGGGGCGGCCCTCCGCCTCCGCGAGTTCGGCGGTTATCCGGGAGACGAGGTGCTCGCTCATCTCCTTGCCCCACAGCCCGACGATGACGTTCACCACATAACAAGGGGCCCGAGAGCCGTCGAGCGGGCTGTCGAGCGCGGTTCCGCCCGCGACCCAGACCTCCTCCTCGCGGACCACCACATGGGAGAGCGAGTCGAGCAGATCCATCACGCCGGGGTCCGCGGCCGCCGTCGTGCCGTCCCCGGCCGACAGCAGACGCCGCGCGGTGAGCCGCCCGGCGAGCACCCGGCGCTCCCAGTCGTCGAACATGCCCTTGGGCACCAGCAACTCGACAAACAACATCGTCACTCCGTCCTTCCCGAGAGGGGTCTCTCGGTGGACAGCCTGCCGCGACGAGTCCTCCGCGTCGTCGCCCCGGGGAGGGCTCTTCCCGCTACCGCGCCGGGCGCAGCGGGCGGACGCGCTTACGCCGTACGGAGTAGCCCGGCCGCCTTCGTGCCTGGTCGCCTTGATGCCCGGCCGCCTTCACGCCTGGTCGCCTTGATGCCCGGCCGCCTTCACGCCTGGTCGCCTTGATGCCCGGCCGCCCGAAGCTCCGGGCTATGCCTGGTCGCCGCGCAGGACGGCGGCCGGGATCGGGATGGCCGGGAAGGGGTTGTCCGGCAGCAGGATCAGCCGGCGCGGCGTGGCGGCGCGCTCCGTGGCGTCCAGGTGCAGCAGGGCGGTGCCGATGCCCGCGGCTCCCACCATGTAACCGGTGTCGGCCGTGACCTCTCCGGGCCGCAGCCGCCGATATGCCTGATACCAGCGGAAACCGGCCTCGTCGCCCGCGGTCGCGCGCCCGATCAGGTCGATCGCGAGCGTGCGCGCGAAGCCGAGGTACGGCTCGTGCCCCGTGGCGGCGTACAGGCCGACGAAACACTCGATCAGCCCGGCGGTGCCGCAGCACAGGCAGGCGACGTCCCAGTGCCCCGGGGGCCGGGCCCCGGGCACGCCGCTCTGCATGATCCCGTGCGCGAGCCGCTCCACCCAGTCGAGATCGCCCGGGTCTCCGGTGACCCGGTGCAGCTCGTAGAACATGCGGGCCACCCCGGCGGAGCCGGAGCAGAAGCCGAGGTAGTGGAGCCGCCGCCCCTGCGGGATGTGGTGCGGCACGAGCGCGCATCTGTCGGTGACCACGCTGACCGCGCGGACGAATCCTGCCCCCCTCCGGGCCGCCTCGAGGAAGCGCTCGTCGCGGGTCACGCCGTACAGGCGGGCGAGCAGGAAAGCGGTGCCCGCCGTGCCGGACAGGAACCCGGGCGTGACGGCGTCCACGGGCAGGTCGGGGATGGCGTCGCCGCCGAAGCGGTGCCCCGGGACGGCGAGCGCCGCGATGCGGTGCCCCGCCTCGATCGCCACCTCCTCGTAGGCCGGGACGCCGAGGATGCCGGCCGCGTGCAGCAGCGCGAGCACGATCCCGCCGTCGCCGCGCTGCGCCGGGTCACCGGTCCAGCCGATGCCGTCGCCGAGCGGGCGGGCGTCGCGGACGAGGCGGTCGGCGGCGGCGCGGGCCGCCCCGAAGACCTCCTCGTCGCCCGTCGCCCACCCCGTCTCCGCCATGGCGAAGACCAGACCGGCGAGCCCGTGGTAGAAGGTCGGGTCGCGCTGCTCCGGCCAGGTGACGGCCAGCCTGCGGGCGCCCGCGAGCGCGTCCTCCAGGTAGGCCTCGTGACCGGTGGCGGCGGCGAGTTCGAGGAAGAACAGCACGACGCCGGCCGCGCCGGCGTAGAGAGACGAGGCGTCACCGGCTCCGGCCGACCGCCCCCGGGGATCGGGGTTGGCCCGCCAGCGCCGTCCGAGGTCGTCGTCCACCGCCGCCGACCGCACCCAGCGCGCGGCCGTGACGGCGGCGGTGACCGGTGTCTCGCGGGGCCAGGCGCTCATCACCCCAGTCTCCCACAAAGCTGGTAGGAAATTAAGGCTTACATGCTTCTATTGGGAAGCCTACGGGCAGTCGCGCACCGATCACACCGTCCGCGCGGGAACGTCCGGGTGACGTGCCTCGGGGACCGGGGCCGGTGACGGCGCCGGCCGGAGTCCCAGCAGCGTCCTGGCGTGGGCGATCGCGGCCGGCGTGTCCGGGAAGACGAGCCCGTCGCGGCGGAGGTGGCCTGCCACTCCCAGGCCGTCGAGCACCTCGTCGTGGCCGGGCCGGATGCCCGACAGCAGCACGGTGATGCCCCTCCCCTCCAGCCGGGTGATCGCGTCGCCGAGGACGCCCGCGCCGGTGGCGTCGATCGTGGACACGCGCGACATCCGCAGGATGACCACCCGCACGTCGGCGACCTCCGACAGCTCCAGCAGGAAGCGGTGGGCCGCGCCGAAGAACAGCGGGCCGTCGAACCGGTAGGCCACGATGTGCTCGGCGAGCAGGCGCCGTTCCTCGTCGCTGTGGTCGCCGGTCTCCAGCGGGACCTGCTCGATCTGCGCGCTGCGCGCGACGGCCCGCAGCGCGAGCACGATCGCGACGCCGACGCCGACCGCGACCGCGGTGACGAGGTCGAAGGCGACGGTGACGGCGAAGGTGAGGATCATCACCGCGGCGTCGCCCCGGGTGGAGCGGGCGATGGCGCGCAGCGAGCCGACCTCGACCATGCGGACCGTCGTGGCCAGCAGCACGCCGGCCAGCGCGGCCAGCGGGATCCGCCCGACGAGGCCGCTCGCGCCGAACACGATGACGGCCAGCACGACGGCGTGCGTGAGGGAGGCCAGGCGCGAGCGCGCGCCCGAGCGGACGTTGACCGCCGTACGGGCGATCGCGGCGGTGGCGGGGATGCCGCCGAAGAGCGGGGAGACGATGTTCGCCAGGCCCTGCCCGAACAGCTCGCGGTCGGGGTCGTGCCGCTCCCCCACGCTCATGCCGTCGGCGACGGAGGCGCACAGCAGGCTTTCCAGCGCGCCGAGGGCGGCCACGGCGAGGGCCGCGGGGAGCAGCGAGGTGACGGAGCCCAGGTCGAGGAAGCTCACCGTCGGCGCGGGCAGCCCGGCCGGCAGGGTTCCGATGCGGGTGACGTCAAGCCCGGTGAGCTCGGCCACGATCGTGGCGGCCACGACCGTGAGGAACGAGAACGGCACCGCGGGCCGCCACCGCGCGCCCAGCAGCATGATCGCGGCGACCACGAGCGCCATCACGATCGGCGCCGGGTGCGGGGTGCGCACGAAGTTCGCCACCGCGTCGCCGGCCGCCTGCCACACGCGTTCGCCCTCGCCGGTCACGCCGAGCGCGGCGGGCACCTGCTGGAGCGCGATGACGACGGCGATGCCCGCCGTGAAGCCCTCGATGACGGGGGTCGGCATGTAGCGGGCGTACCTGCCGACCCTGGCCAGCGCCAGGACGATGAGCACGATCCCGGCGAGCAGGCCGACCGCGAGCACCCCGCCCGGGCCGTGGCTGTGCACGATCGGCACGAGGACGACGGTCATGGCCCCCGTGGGGCCCGACACCTGGAGGTTGCTGCCGCCGAAGACGGCGGCGACCGCGCCCGCGACGACGGCGGTCGCGAGGCCGGCCTGCGCGCCAAGCCCGGAGCCGACCCCGAAGGCCAGCGCGAGTGGCAGGGCCACCACCGCCACCGTGAGCCCGGCGATCAGGTCCCGGCCGGGACTGCGGCGGGCCGGTCGCCAGTCGGCGGGCGAGGGCAGCAGGCCCACGACCCGGTCGTACAACTGCTTGGCCGTGCTGGTCACTCGGCCGCCTCCGCCTGGAGCTCGGCCAGCAGCTCACCCTGGCCGGTGATCATGTCGGTGAGGATCCGCCGGGCCGCCGCGAGCAGGTCCACGATGTCGGGGGTGGCGAGGGAGTAGACCACCGAGCCGCCCTCCCTGACCGCGCCGACCAGGCCGGTACGGCGCAGCACGGCGAGCTGCTGGGACAGGTTCGACGCCTCCACCTCGATCTCGGCGAGCAGTTCGCGGACCGGGCGGGGGCCGTCCCGCAGCAGTTCGAGCACGCGGATGCGCACCGGATGTCCCAGGGTGCGGAAGAAGTCGGCCTTGGCCTGATAAAGCGGAACGGGCATTGGGCTCACTCGGTCTCCCCCGCCGTCTCCACGCTGATGCCGTGGTCGGCGGCCAGACGATTCAGGTTGTCCAGACGGCCCGAGGCGACCTGGACACCGTGCTCGTCGCCGTTCTCCCGCGCCCGCCGCAGGTCCTCGCGCGCCTCCGCGAGCCGGGCACGCAACTCCGCCGTGAACTCCTGCATGTGGTCCTCTCCTCCGTCGGCGGAGTTAAGCATATGCAATATGAAGAATTCTTCAATTCAACAGCCCCGCACCCCGAGGGGCCGGTGCCCGGCTCAGGCGGGATGCGGCGCGAAGGAGCGAAGGTCGCGCCGCAGCGGGTGGCCCGCGGGCACCTCGACCAGCACGATCGGCATGCCGTCGGGATCCTCGATCCACATCTCCACCAGCCCCCACGGCTCAAGCCGGGGCGGCCGGGACACCCGCACCCCCGCCTCCACCAGCCGGTCGTGCTCCTTCTGGACGTCGCGCACCTGCAACCAGAGCGTCGCGTTCTCCCGCACCGCGCCGGAGGCACGCGCGGAGACCTCCAGGAGCCCCTGCCCCAGGAAGAACACCACCCCGGGGTCCTCGGCCGGCCCGAACTCCCGGTTCACGGCCAGGCCCAGGACGTCGCGGTAGAAGCGGCGGCTCTCGGCCCGGTCGGCCGATCGCACGAGTATGCGGCTGCTCAGCACTTCCATGTGACGTGCGTGCCCATCCGGGGCATGCGGTTAAAGGATGAATTGCGGCAAACGACGGCCAAGGCTTCCCGGGCACTTCGTCCCTCCGTCGTACGACGGAGGTCCGTGCCGCCGCGGAGCCGGGAACGGCAGAGTGGTCGCCGACGCCCTTGAGGATCATTGTGGAGGTCCGAATGACCGAAGACACGGCTCCCGCCGGCCTGCCGCGCCTGGACAAGCTCGACCGCGAGGAGTGCCTGCGGCTGATCTCTCCGGGCGGCGTGGGCAGGGTGGCCTTCAACAACCCGACCGGGCCCGTGATCCTGCCGGTCAACTACACGATCGAGCAGGGCTCCGTCCTGTTCCGCACCGCTCTCGGCGGGCCGATGGACGCCGACCTGCGTACGGGGATCGAGGGGGCCGACTTCATGGTGGCCTTCGAGGTGGACCACATCGACGAGAGCACCCGCGAGGGCTGGAGCGTGCTCGTGCGCGGCGGGGCCCACCACATCACGGGCGACGTGAACAAGGACGCCGTGGAATCGTGGGCGGGCGGCGAACGCCCGCTCTACATCCGGATCTCGCCCAACGAGATCACCGGCCGGCGCATCACGCACGCGTGATGGACGCCTGGGTCGTGGCCCGGCCGGGGCCCGTCGCGACTCGGCCGCTGGAGCGCACGGTGCTGCCGGACCCCGTGCCCGGGCCGGGGGAGCTGCTCATCCGCGTCGAGGCGTGCGCGGTCTGCCGCACCGACCTGCACCTCGCCGAGGGCGATCTCCCCCCGAGGCGTCCGCGTACGGTTCCCGGGCACGAGGTCGTGGGACGCGTGGCCGGGCTCGGCCCGGACACGCAGGGGCCGCCGGTCGGCGCCCGCGTGGGCGTGGCCTGGCTGCGCTCGACCTGCGGGCGGTGCCGCTACTGCCGGCGCGGCGCGGAAAACCTGTGCCCCGAGTCCACCTACACGGGCTGGGACGCCGACGGCGGATACGCGGAGCTGCTGACCGCCCCCGCGGCGTACGTCTATCCGCTGCCCGAGGACGTCCCGGCCGAGACGCTCGCCCCGCTGCTGTGCGCGGGGATCATCGGCTATCGCGCGCTGGTCCGCGCCGACCTGCCCCCGGGCGGGCGGCTCGGCGTCTACGGGTTCGGCGCCTCGGCCCATCTGACCGCGCAGATCGCGATCGCCGAGGGCGCGACCGTGCACGTGATGACGAGGTCGGCGGCGGCCAGGGAGCTCGCGCTGCGGCTGGGCGCGGCCTCCGCGGCGGGCAGCGCCGACCCGCCGCCCGAGCCTCTGGACGCGGCCATCCTGTTCGCCCCGGTGGGCGATCTCGTGCCGGTCGCGCTGGCCGCGCTCGACCGGGGCGGCACGCTCGCGGTGGCGGGGATCCACCTCACCGACATCCCGGTGCTGAACTACCAGCGCCACCTGTTCCAGGAGCGGACGCTGCGCAGCGTGACGGCCAACACCCGCGACGACGGGCGGGAGTTCCTGCGGCTCGCGTCCCTCCACCACCCGCGGGTCACGACGACGCCCTATCCCTTCGCCGCCGCCGACCGGGCGCTGGCCGACCTGGCCGCCGACCGCGTGGAGGGGGCGGCGGTCCTGCTCATGGACGGGTGACAGCCAGGGGTGACGCTTATGGACGGGGCGCGGACGGCACCGGCTCCAGGCGGAACAGGCCGCCCTTCACGTACGTGGGGTCGCCGACCGGCCGCGCCGTCCTCCCGGCCAGCGCCATCAGCACGTCGGTGGTGGTGACCAGGCCCCGCAGGACGTCGTCCGGGCCCAGCACGGGGACCGCGCAGCAGTCGGCGTCGGCCATCAGCGCGGCGACCTCGGGCAGCGGGGCGTCCGGGGCGACCCGGGGACAGCGCCGCCCCTGCAGGAGCGTGCGCACCGCCGTCCGGGACTGCTCGGCGGGGCCGCCCGACCAGTGCGCGGCGACGTCCTCCCGCCCGAGCACGCCGACGAGCCGGAAGCAGGCGTCCACGACCGGGAGGTGGTGGACGCCTGCCCGCCACATGAGCTCCCAGGCCATCAGCGGCGACTCCTCCGGCTCCACCGTGACGAGCGTCCGGGTCATCACGTCGGACGCGGTCATCGTCTCGACGCTCATCGGTCCTTCCCGCCCTCCGGGGTCCACCGGGGCGCGCCCGCGGGGACTGCCCGGTCCGCGTCGTCCGTCTCGTAGGTGATGGAGGAGTCGACGTCCACCACGCCGTCCACCTGCCAGACCTCATCGATCAGGGCGCGGACCTGGCGACGCCGCGCCACGCTGCCGGCGAGGTGGACGATCCCGTCCTCGACCCGTACGGAACACTGCGGGGAGTAGCGCGACACCACCGCGATGACGTCGTCGCGGAGGTCCTCCGCGGGCCGGCAGAACGCCCTGATCAGGTCCGACTGTTTGACCAGTCCGGTGATGCGGCCGGTCTCGCCGTCCACGACCGGCAGCTCCTTGATCCTGTTGCGGCGCATCAGGCAGGCCGCCCGCCGCAGCGTGGTGTCCTCGGTGACCGTGATCGCGGGGCTGGTCATGATCTGGGCGGCGGTGCGGCCGCTCGCCTTCCTGCGCTCCCTGCACCGGGACGGCCCCTCGATGATCAGGTCGCCGGGTCGCCGGTCGAGGCTCTTGAGCAGCAGGTCGCTGTCGCTCACCATGCCGATGACGCGCCGGTCCCCGTCCACGACGGGGACCGCCCCCACATGGAAGCGGCACATCGCGGTGACCACGTCGGCGAACGAGGCCGTCGCCTCGACGGCGACGACGAACCGGTTCATGACGTCGCTCACGGTCATCGGCATGGCGGGCCTCCCTCGTCTCCCCCAGCCTTCGCCACGACCGGCCGCGGGGCGACCGGCGAACGTCCCCCTCCCGTGGGACCTATGTCCTCAGGGGTGCCAATCAGGGAAGACCCGCCAGTACCGTGTGAGATGTGCAGAATGCCGCGATCCTCACCGTAGATGACGACCCGTCCGTCTCCCGGGCCGTGGCTCGTGACATCCGCCGCCGATACGGCGACCGCTACCGGGTGATCCGAGCCGAGTCCGGCCCCAGCGCGCTCGACGCGCTGCGCGAGATCAAGCTGCGCGGCGAGCAGGTCGCCGTCCTCCTGGCCGACTATCGGATGCCCCAGATGAACGGCATCGAGTTCCTCGAGGCCGCCATGGACGTCTTCCCGCTGGCGCGCAGAGTGCTGCTGACCGCGTACGCGGACACCGATGCGGCCATCAACGCGATCAACATCGTCGATCTCGACCACTACCTGCTCAAGCCGTGGAACCCGCCGGAGGAGAAGCTCTACCCGGTGCTCGACGCGCTGCTGGAGGCGTGGCTCGCCGCGCCCGCCGTGACGATGCCGGAGACCAAGGTCGTCGGGCACCGCTGGTCGGCGCACTCGTTCGCGGTGCGCGACTTCCTCGCCCGCAACCTCGTGCCGTACCGCTGGCTGCGGGCCGACGAGGCCGAGGGCACCCGCCTGCTGGCCGCCGCCGGGATGAGCGAGGCGGACGTGCCGGTGGTGATCACCACGGACGGCAAGGCCCTGGCGCGGCCCACGGAGGCCGACCTCGCCGCGCACGTGGGTATGGCCACCACCCCCGCCTCGGATCTCTACGACCTCGCCGTGATCGGCGCGGGACCCGCCGGCCTCGGCGCCGCCGTCTATGGCGCGTCCGAGGGACTGCGCACCCTGCTCGTGGAGCAGCGGGCCACCGGCGGCCAGGCCGGGCAGAGCAGCCGGATCGAGAACTACCTGGGCTTTCCCGACGGGGTCTCCGGCGCCCAGCTCACCGACCGCGCCCGCAGGCAGGCGCTGAAGTTCAACACCGAGCTGCTCACCGCCCGCGAGGTCGTCGGCCTCGAACGGAGCGGTTCGGCGACCCTGCTGCACTTCGGCGACGGCACCGCCGTGACGGCGCACACGGTCGTGCTGGCGACCGGCGTGTCATACCGGCTCCTGAACGCGCCCGGCCTGGCCGACCTGACCGGCCGGGGCGTCTTCTACGGCGCGGCCGCCACCGAGGCCCCGAGCTGCGCCGGGGAAGAGGTCTACATCGTCGGCGGGGCCAACTCGGCCGGGCAGGCGGCGGTGCACTTCTCCCGCTACGCCCGCAAGGTGCACGTCCTCATCCGGGGCGAGGACCTCACCCGGTCGATGTCGCGCTATTTGATCGATCAGATCGAGGCCATCCCCTCGATCGAGGTCCATCCGTGTACGCAGGTGGTCGCCGGCGAGGGCCGCGACCATCTGGAGCGCCTGACCCTGTGCGACGGGACGACCGGCCGGACGACCACCGTGCCGGCGTCGTGGCTGTTCGTCTTCATCGGAGCGGAGCCGCGCACCGACTGGCTCGGCGACGTGGTCGCCCGCGACGCCGGCGGCTATGTGCTGACCGGCTCCGACCTGCTCGCCGACGGCCGCCGCCCGGCCGGGTGGACACTGTCCAGGGACCCCTATCACCTGGAGTCGAGCATGCCCGGCGTCTTCGCGGCGGGCGACGTGCGGGCCGGGTCGGTCAAGCGCGTCGCCTCGGCCGTGGGTGAGGGCGCCATGGCGGTCTCACTCGTTCACCGTTATCTGGAGACTCCATGACCGACCATCCCCATGAGCCGACGCTGCCCCCCGACGAGCTGCGCACGCTGTTCCTGTTCGAGGCGCTGGACGACGCGCAGCTCGCCCGGCTGTCGGAGGCGGGGCGGGTCGAGCGACGGCTCGCCGGCACCCTCGTCTACCCGGAGGGCGACCCCGCCACCTGCTTCTTCGTGCTGCTGAACGGCACGGTCGCGATGAGCAGGCGGGTGCAGGGCGACGACGTCGAGGTGAGCCGCACCAGCCAGCGCGGCGTGTACGCCGGCGCCACCCAGGCGTACATCTCCGGCGAGTTCTCCCAGCTCTACCTGAACTCGCTGACCGCGGTCACCGACGCCGAGTTCTTCGTGCTGCCGGCCGAGGTGATCGCCGAATGCGTGCGCGAGTGGTTCCCGATGGCGATGCACCTGCTGGAGGGGTTGTTCCTCGGCATGCGCACCAGCCAGACGATCGTCAGCGAACGGGAGCGGCTGCTCGCGCTCGGCTCGCTGTCGGCCGGACTGACCCACGAGCTGAACAACCCGGCCGCCGCCGCCGTACGGGCGACGTCGGCGCTGCGCGAGCGGGTGGCGGGCATGCGGCACAAGCTCGCCATGATCGCCGACGGGCGGCTGGACGGCAGTCAGCTGCACGACCTGGTGGAGCTCCAGGAGAACGCGGTCAAGCGGTCGGCCTCCGCCCCCGACCTCACGCCGCTGGCGCGCTCCGACGCCGAGGACGCGGTCGCCGACTGGCTGGACGACCACGACATCGTCGGCAGCTGGGACCTGGCGGCGACGCTGGTGGCCGGTGGCCTCGACGCGAGCTGGCTCGACCAGATCGCCGGAGCGGTGGGCGAGGAGAACCTGGAGTCCGCGATCCGATGGCTCACCTACACGGTGGACGCCGAGCTGCTGATGTGCGAGATCGACGACGCGGTCAACCGGATCTCGGGCCTGGTCGCCGCTGCCAAGCAGTACTCCCAGCTCGACCGCGCCCCGTACCAGACGGTCGACGTGCACGACCTGCTCGACGCCACGCTGACCATGATGCAGGGCAAGATCCCCGGGGGCGTCCACACGGTCAAGGACTACGACCGGTCGCTGCCGCTCATCCCGGCGTACGCCGCCGAGCTCAACCAGGTGTGGACCAACCTGATCGACAACGCGCTCGGCGCGATGAACGGCACGGGCACGCTGACCCTCCGCACCCGGCGCAAGGACGGCCACCTGGTCGTCGAGGTCGGCGACACCGGCACCGGCATCTCGCCCGAGGTCCGGCCCCGCATCTTCGAGCCGTTCTTCACCACCAAGCCCGTCGGTGAGGGCACCGGCCTGGGCCTGGACATCTCCTATCGGATCGTGGTCAACAAGCACCACGGGGACATCCGGGTGGACTCACAGCCCGGCGACACCCGGTTCCGGGTCTACCTTCCGCTGGACCAGGCGGCCCCGGAGGCCGTTCGGTAGAGC
Source organism: Microbispora hainanensis (assembly GCF_036186745.1). Lineage (NCBI taxonomy): Bacteria > Bacillati > Actinomycetota > Actinomycetes > Streptosporangiales > Streptosporangiaceae > Microbispora > Microbispora hainanensis. The sequence continues at coordinate 451,614 of NZ_CP108086.1, forward strand.
CGCCCACACGGCCCCGTACAGTGTGGGCATGGGCATGGTCAGCACCGTGGGTCTCGTCCTGCACCCGCAGCGCGACTCCAGGGAGGCGATCGAGACGATCGTCGAGTGGGCGCGCAAGCGGGACTGCGCGGTGCTGGGGCTGCCCGACGAGGTCGGGCGCATCGACTGCAGCGCCATCGCGGTGGACGCCCAGACGCTGGTGAAGCGGTCCGACCTCCTCGTCAGCCTCGGCGGCGACGGCACGATGCTGCGCACGATGCGCCTGATCGCCGGGCGGCCGACCCCCGTCCTCGGGGTCAACCTGGGACGGCTCGGCTTCCTCGCCGAGATCGACGTGGACGAGCTGGCCCCCGCGCTGTCGGCGATCGACGAGCACAGATACACGGTCGAGCCGCGCATGGCCGTCCGGGCGACGAGCCACGACGGCCGGATGGTGACCGCGTTCAACGACATCGCCCTCGTCCGCATCCCCGGCGACGGGCTCGCCGCGGTGTCCGTCTCGGTCTACGGCGAGCCGTTCGTCCGCTACTCCGCCGACGCCGTGATCGTCTCCACCTCGACCGGCTCCACCGCGTACAACTTCTCGGCGGGTGGCCCGATCGTCTCCCCCACGGTCGAGGGTTTCCTCGTCGTCCCGGCCGCCGCCCACTCGGCGTTCAACCGGGCGCTGGTCCTGTCGGCCGACGAGGAGGTGACGCTCGACGTGCTCCCGACCAGCGGACAGCTCGCGCTGGAGGTCGACGGCACCATCGGCGGCCACCTGTGTCCCGGCGACCGGCTCACGGTGACCGCGCTGCGCGCCGCCGCCCGCGTGGTGCGGCTCGGCACGACGACCTTCTACGAGCGAGCCCGCCGCAAGCTCCGCGTGAACGGCAGTGCCGAGGCCGACTGACCGGGCCGGCACGGGTGTGCCGCCCCGGACAACACGTCGGGAGGGTTATAGCAGGCTCTCGATCGCGGCCAGCTCCTCGGCGGTGAGCGCCGGCGCGTCCAGGGCCGCGACGTTCTGCTCGAGCTGGGTGACCGAGCTCGCCCCGATCAGCACGGACGTGACCCGCTGGTCGCGCAGGATCCACGCGAGCGCGAGCTGCGCGAGCGACTGACCGCGCTCCTGGGCGATCTTGTTGAGGCCGCGCAGGGTCTCCAGCAGCTCGGGGGTGAGCCGGTCGCGCTTCAGGAAGTGGCCGATCGCCATCCGGGAGTCCGCCGGCACCGCGCCGTCGAGGTAGCGGCCGGTGAGCAGGCCCTGCGCGAGCGGCGAGTAGGCGATGCACCCCGCCCCGGCCCGCTCCAGCGTGTCCAGCAGGCCGTCCTCGACCCAGCGGTCGAGCATGGAGTAGCGCGGCTGGTGGATCAGCAGCGGCGTGCCCAGCTCGCGCAGCACGGCGGCGGCCCGCTCGGTCTGCTCCGCCGAGTAGTTCGAGATGCCTACATAGAGCGCCTTGCCGGAGCGCACCGCCGTGTCGAGGGCGCCCATCGTCTCCTCGATCGGGGTGTCCGGGTCGGGCCGGTGGGAGTAGAAGACGTCGACGTAGTCGAGGCCCATCCGGCTCAGCGACCGGTCGAGGCTCGCCAGCAGATACTTGCGCGACCCCCACTCGCCGTACGGCCCGGGCCACATGTCGTAGCCCGCCTTGGTCGAGATGAACAGCTCGTCGCGGTAGGGCCGGAAGTCCGCGCGCAGGTGGCGGCCGAAGTTCTCCTCCGCCGAGCCGTACGGCGGGCCGTAGTTGTTGGCCAGGTCGAAGTGGGTGATGCCGAGGTCGAAGGCACGGCGCAGGACGGCGCGCTGCACGTCGAGCGGGTGGCCGTCGCCGAAGTTGTGCCACAGCCCGAGGGAGATCTCGGGGAGCAGCACGCCACTCCTTCCGCTGCGCCGATACCGCATGTCGTCGTATCGAGCGGGGGCGGGGACGTAGGGGTGCGGGGTCATCCGTGGCCTTTCTTGCGCGACTGGGCCGGTCCTTTGCCGCGGCCTTACTCAAGGACTACCAGCTAACCGCACGTGCTCAAGGCTGGCCCACCGCCCCCTGCCCACCGCGCTCTGCCCACCGCGCTCTGCCCACCGCGCTCTGCCCACCGCGCTCTGCCCACCGCGCTCTGCCCACCGGCCCCGGCCCAGTGCCCCCTGCCCACCGGCCCCCTGCCCAGTGCCCCCGGCCCGTGCTCAGCGCACGCCGCGCGGGCGGAACTGCACGCTGATGCGGGCGCCGGTCACCTTCGCCGACTTGGGGATCGCGTGCTCCCAGGTGCGCTGGCAGCTCCCGCCCATGACGATGAGGTCGCCGTGGCCCAGCTCGTGCCGCAGCGCCGGGCCTCCCCCGCCGCGGGGGCGCAGCAGCAGCGGGCGCGGGGTGCCGACCGACACGATCGCGACCATCGTGTCGTGCGTGCTCCCCCGCCCGATGGTGTCGCCGTGCCAGGCGACGCTGTCCCTGCCGTCGCGATAGAGGCACATGCCGGCCGTACGGAACGGCTCGCCGAGCTCCTCCTCGTAGTGGGCGTTGAGCGCGTCCCTCGCCTGCACCAGCACCGGGTCGGGCAGCTCCTCGTCCTCCTCGTAGAACTTCAGCAGGCGCGGCACGTCCACGACCCGGTCGTACATGTGCCTGCGCTCGGCGTGCCAGGGCACCGCCTCAAGCAGGCGTTCGAAGAGCGCGTCGGCCCCCTCGATCCAGTGGGGCCGCACGTCGATCCAGGCGCCGCGCTCCAGGAGAGTGCGGCGCACGGACGAGCCCAGCTCGCCGACATGAACGTCCTCGCCCCAGTCGAGCAACGAAGCCTGGAAAGCCGTCATGGCTACCAGCATATTCAAACATGCATTCGATCATGTCGGGAGCCGAGGGCCGGGTTCGTCAGCGTACGTCGAGGTCGAGGCCCGGCGGCAGGCCGGTGACGGTGGCGCGGCCCGCCGCGTCCACGGCGACGCTCACCTCCGCGCCCGCCACCCGCAGTCCCCGGGCCGACACCGCGCCGAGGGGCGCCCCGGCCATGGGCCGCAGCAGCACCCGCCCGGCCGGCACGTCGGGATAGAGGCCCAGCGCCGCGTGGGTGATCGCCACCGCCGCGGCGGCCGACCACGCCTGGGGACGGCAGGCCGCCGGGTAGGGCATGGGCCTGCCGAAGGCAGGGTGCGGGCCGGCCCCGTCCCCGGCGTACAGCTCGGGCAGCCGGTAGCCGAACGCCTCCCCGGCGGCGAGCAGCCCTTCGGCGAGCCCGGCCGCCTGTGCCGCGAACCCGGCCCTGGCCAGCCCGCCGAGCACGATCGCCGTGTCGTGCGCCCAGATCGAGCCGCAGTGATAGGACAGCGGGCTGAAGCCGCCGTCGCCGGACGACATCGTGCGCAGCCCGTAGCCGCCGCTCATCGCCGGGCCGGCCAGCAGGTCCGCGACCTGGGCCGACTCCGCCTCCGACAGCAGGCCGGTGCCGAGGAGGTGGCCGATGTTGCTGGTCAGCGCGTCCACCGGCCGCTTGTCGATGTCGAGCGCGAGCGCGGGGAAGCGGCCGTTCGGGCCGTCCACCCAGAACCGGGCGCGGAACCGCTCCGACAGCGCGTCGGCGTGCGCGTTCCACCGCGCGGCGCCGGGACGGCCGAACGCCTCCAGCAGCGACGCGGCGTTCCTGGCCGCCTCGTACGCGTAGCCCTGCACCTCCACCAGCGCGATCGGCGGCTTGGCCTGGCTCCCGTCGCGGAACCGGATGGAGTCGCCGGAGTCCTTCCAGCCCTGGTTGGCCAGGCCCCGCTCGGAGGTGTCGATGTATTCCACGAACCCGTCGCCGTCGGGGTCGGCGAAGTCCGCGAGCCAGCCGAGCGCGGCCTCCATGTGCGGCAGCAGCGCCGCGACCTCGCGCTCGGGCATCCCCCACCGCCAGGCGTCGTGCAGGAGGCTGATCCACAGCGGCGTGGCGTCGATCGTGCCGTAGTAGGCCGCGGGCAGCCGCAGGCCGTTGCCCTCGACGGTGAACTCGCGCCGCCGCAGCTCGTGCATGATCTTGCCCGGCGCCTCGCCCGAGGCCGGGTCCACCCGCGTGCCCTGCCGGCGGGCGAGCACCCGCAGCGTGCCGGCGGCGAGGTCGGTGCCGAGCGGCAGCAGCATCCGGGCGGCCCACAGGCTGTCGCGCCCGAAGAGCGTGAGGAACCACGGCACCCCCGCGCCGAGGAAGGTGTCCTCGGGCGCGCCGGTCTCCGCCAGCCGCAGCGACCGCAGGTCTTCGAGCGACTGGTGCAGCAGCCGGGTCAGCCGCCGGTCGGCTGCGGTGACCTCGGGTTTGCTCCACTCCAGCGCCCTGGCCGGGGTGACGACGACGGCGGCGGGGTCGTCCACGACGACCTCCCAGCGCAGCGTCGCCGTCCCGCCCGGGGGCAGGCTCAGCTCCCAGCGCAGCCGCGCGCCGCCGCCGGTCTCCGCGCGGGCGTCCTCGCCCGCGGCCGTGACGCGGATGCCGCCGCTCCGCCACGACAGGCCGCCGCGGCCCGCGCCGTCCGTACGAGCCGGGTCCGGGCCGTCGGGCTCGGCGGGGACGATGTCGCCGCCCGACTTGACCACCTCGATCGGCGCGAAGTCGCAGCCCAGCTCGACGGTGACCGACGCGATCACGGCCACCGTGGCGGTGGAGGTGATCTCCACACGCTCGCTCATGCCGCGCGCGCCGACCTCCCGTACGCGTTCGAGACGCACCGTGGGGTCGGGCTGGGGGTCGCCGAGCCAGCGGGCGAGCGAGACGAACCGGGTGCGCCCGGCCTCCTCGTGCACGTGGCCGATGGCCTCGGGCTCGCGGCCGTTCACGAGCAGCGTCGCCTGCGACAGCGCCCGATGGTCGGCGTGGAAGAGCCCCTGGACGCCGAAGGGGCGGATCTGGCCGTCAGCGCCGCTCAGCGCTCCGGTCGGCGCCATGACGGTGCTGACCAGCTCGTGCAGCGGTGGTTGCAGGCGGTACGCCGCACCGGCGGCGAACTCGCCGCCCGGACCGGGCGTGGCTCCGACGAGCACCGAGGGGCCCTCCTGGATCGAATCGCCCCGGCCTTGACCTTGACATGTGGTCGCCGGGGGTGCACATTGCGAAACATTCGCTTTACTTTGATCGATCTAATCATGCCTTACTCCTCCTTGAACGTTCAAACCCCCAGAAGGGCAGATCATGGCCGAAAAGGTGACAATCGCCGACGTGGCCCGGCTCGCCGGCGTATCACGCCAGACGGTCTCGAACGCCCTGAACAGCCCCGATGTCGTCCGCGAGGAGACCAGGCAGCGGGTGCTGCGCGCGGTTGAGGAGCTGGGCTACCGGGTCAACCAGGCCGCCCGCCAGATGCGCACCGGCCGGTCCCGGCTGATCGCCATCCGGATCGAGCCCGACCGCGACGGCATCAACGGCTCGGTGCTCGACCGCTTCCTGCACGGCCTGACCGAGTCGGCCGCGCGGTCCGGCTACCGGGTGCTGCTCTACACGGCCGACGACGACCGGGCCGAGGTCGACACGTTCGAGGACCTGCTCGGCGCGTACGAGCCCGACGCGTTCGTGCTGACCAGCACCCACCACGGCGACCTGCGTACGGCCTGGCTGCAGGACCACAAGGTGCCGTTCGTCACCTTCGGCCGCCCCTGGAGCGCGGACTCCCCGGAGCACCTGTGGGTGGACGTGGACGGCGCGGCGGGCACGGCCGCCGCCACCCGGCACCTGCTCGACGCGGGCCACCGCGCGATCGGCTTCCTCGGCTGGCCGTCCGGCTCCGGGGTCGGCGACGACCGCCGCGAAGGGTGGGCGCGCACGCTCACCGCGGCGGGCGTCGACCCCACCGGCCTGAGCCGGGCCACCAGCGACGAGGTCGCCGACGGCGAGAAGGCCGCCTACGACCTGCTGCGGTCGGATCTCGGGGTGACCGCGCTGGTGTGCGCCAGCGACTCGCTCGCGCTCGGCGCGCTGCACGCCGCCCGCTCCCCCGGCCTCGCCTGGCGGCCCGGCAGAGGGCCCGGCGGCGGCGCGGCGGAACGGCCGGTCGCGGTGATCGGCTTCGACGACACGCCGGTGGCCAAGGCCGTCGGCCTGACCAGCCTGAGCCAGCCGCTGGCGCAGGCCGCCGCGCACTGCGTGGCGCTCCTCACCACACTCCTCGACGGCCAGGCCGACCCCGGCGAACCGCCGGCGAACGTGCTGCTCGAACCCTCGCTGGTCGTCCGCCAGTCGGCGTGAACCGGCGCGTCATCCCCCTCAACGAAGATCGGGAACTCTCATGAAGAACAGAACCGTACGTACGGCGGTGCTCGGCGCCGCCGGCGCCGCTCTCCTCGCCACGGCCGCCTGCGGCAGCGGTTTCGACGACGACAAGGCGGCCTCTCCCGCCCAGCAGAGCGCCGGCCCTGCCGACCTGCAGATCCTCATCGGCTCCTCGGGCGACGCGGAGACCACCGCGGTGAAGGACGCCGCCGCGGCCTGGGCGAAGAAGTCCGGCTCGACGGCGACCGTGACCCCGGCGCAGGACCTCGCCCAGCAGCTCGGCCAGGCGTTCGCGGGCGACAACCCGCCCGACGTGTTCTACGTGGACGCCTCCCGGTTCGCCGACTACGCCAGCGTGGGCGCGCTGGAGCCGTACGCCGGCAAGCTGTCCGACGCGTCGGACTTCTACCCGAGCCTGCGCGCCACGTTCACGTACAACGGCACGTTCTACTGCGCGCCGAAGGACTTCTCCACCCTCGCCCTCGTGATCAACGACGACATGTGGGCCAAGGCCGGGCTGGGCGAGGGCGACGTGCCCACGACCTGGGACCAGCTCAGGTCGGTGAGCGAGAAGCTCAAGGCCAAGGGCATGACGCCGCTCGCGGTCGCCGACACCCGCGACCGGATCGGCGCGTTCATGGTGCAGGCGGGCGGCTGGATCACCAGCCCCGACGGCAAGCAGGCGACGGCCGACAGCCCCGAGAACCTCACGGCCCTGCAGTACGTCCAGTCGCTGCTCAAGGACAAGCTCGCCCAGTTCCCGAGCCAGCTCGACGCGGGCTGGGGCGGCGAGGCGTTCGGCAAGGGCAAGGCCGCGATGACCATCGAGGGCAACTGGATCAAGGGCGCGCTCAAGGCCGACTTCCCCGACGTGAAATACAGCGTGCACGAGCTTCCGGCCGGCCCCAAGGGCAAGGGCACCCTGTCGTTCACCAACTGCTGGGGCATCTCGGCGAAGAGCAAATTCAAGCAGCAGGCGATCGACTTCGTCGAGGCGATGACCACCGTCGACCAGCAGATGGCCTTCGCCCGGGCCTTCGGGGTCATGCCCTCGCGGCAGTCGGCGAAGGACGCCTACACCCAGGAGTTCCCCGCCGACGCCCCGTTCGTGAACGGCGCCGACTACGCCCAGGGCCCGGTCAACGCGCCGAAGATGGACAGCGTCCTGGCCGACTTCGACACCGGCATCCAGAAGCTCACCTCCAGTGACCCCAAGGCGCTGCTGGAGCGCGTGCAGAAGAACACCCAGGCCGCCCTCGGCTGACGCGGAGGCGGTGCGGGCCCCGGCCGGTCACGGCCGGGGCCCCGCCGACCGGAAGGAGTGACCGTGGCCGACACCGTGGCCGACACCGTGGCCGACACCGCACCCGTCCCCGCGCCCGGCGCCCCACGGGCCCCGCGGCCCGGGCCCCGGCTGAGCGCGGCCGTACGGGAGAACATCGCGGGCTGGCTGTTCGTGGCGCCGGTGGTGGTGATCCTGGGCCTGTTCCTGCTGCTGCCGATCCTGATGGCGATGTGGGTCAGCCTCACCGACTGGAACGGCCAGGGCAGCCCGTTCCGCTCGGGCGTGCCGTTCGTCGGGATGGAGAACTACACCCGGCTGTTCACCGAGGACGGCCTGGCCCGCCAGGACTTCATGACCAGCATCCGCAACAACTTCTACTATGTCGTGATCGTCGTGCCGGCCCAGACGGTGCTGGCGCTGGGGCTCGCCCTGATCGTGAACAGCAGGATGCTGAAGGGAAAGACGTTCTTCCGCGCCGCGTTCTTCTTCCCCTCGGTCACCAGCTCGGTGGCGATCAGCGTGGTGTTCCTGTTCATCTTCGCCAACTCCGGCGCGGTGACCAGCCTGCTGAAGGTGTTCGGGATCGACGGGCCGCAGTGGTTCTCCGACTCGCGGGGCGTGCTCCACCTGCTGCTCGGCGGGCTCGGCCTGGCCGACCCCGACAATCCGCCGGCGGCGCTGACGAGCGGCGGGCCGTTCGGGCTGTCGTGGTGGGAGTGGCTGTCCGGGCCGAGCGTGGCGATGTGCACGATCATCATGCTGGTCGTCTGGACGACGTCGGGCACGTTCATGCTGATGTTCCTGGCCGCGCTCCAGGACATCCCGGTCACGCTGGAGGAGGCCGGCATGCTCGACGGCGCCGGGCGCTGGCAGCGGTTCCGGCACATCACGCTCCCGCTGCTGAAGCCCACGCTGTTCCTGGTGCTGACGCTCGGCCTCATCGCGACCTGGCAGGTCTTCGACCAGGTCTACGTGATGAGCCAGGGCAACCCGGCCAAGACCACCCTCACCCCGGCCTTCCTGTCGTATCAGACGGCCTTCCGCAGCTTCGAGTACGGCTCGGGGACGGCCATCTCGTTCGTGCTGTTCGCCATCATCGTCGTGCTCGCGCTGCTCCAGCGGTGGATCATGCGCGACCGCGACCCCGCCCGCCGTACGAGGAGGTCGTGACCGTGAAACGCCGGGACTCCCGCTCGCTCGCCTCCACCTTCGCGGGCTACTTCGTGCTGGTCTTCTTCGCGCTGGTCTTCCTCTATCCGTTCGTGATCCAGGTCGCGAACTCGTTCAAGACCGAGCCGGACGCCGCGGCCAACGCGCTGTCGCCCGTCCCCCATCCCTTCTCCACCAGCGGTTACGAGAAGGTCTTCCTCAACACCGACCTGCCGCTGTGGCTGGGCAACTCGGTGCTGGTGACGATCCTGGTCACCGCCGGGCGGGTGCTGCTGTGCTCGATGGCCGGGTACGCGCTGGCGCGCATCCGCTTCCGCGGCCGCAAGGCGCTGTTCTCCGCCGTCATCGGGGTCATGGCCGTGCCGCCCGTGGTGCTGTTCGTGCCGAAGTTCCTCGTGCTCAACCAGTTCGGCCTGTACGACAGTTACACGGCGCTGGTGCTGCCCCTGATCGTGGACGCCGCGGGCGTCTTCATCATGAAGCAGTTCTTCGAATCGGTCCCGGTGAGCGTGGAGGAGGCCGCGCGCATCGACGGCGCGGGGGTGTGGCGGACGTTCTGGTCGGTGGTGCTGCCGATGGCGCGACCGGCCCTGATCACCCTCACGATCATCTCCTTCCAGGGGAGCTGGAACGAGTTCGCGCACACCCTCGTGGCGGTGCAGAGCCCGGAGCTGTTCACGCTGCCGCGCGGCATCGCCGACCTGGTCAGCGGCTCGCTCGGCAAGGGCACGCAGTATCCGCTCAAGCTCGGCGCCGCCGTGCTCGCCACCATCCCGGTGGCGGTCATCTTCGTGGTGTTCCAGCGCTACTTCGTACGCGGGGCCAACGAGGGCGCGGAGAAGGGCTGACGGACCGGCCCCATCGCGGACCGGCCCGTCGCGGGCCGGTCCGGTGACCTCGTTCAGCGGCCGTCGGATTTCAGGGGCCGTCCGATCGCCCCGCCACCACCAGCCGCCCTGCGCGGCCAGCAGGTCCCGGCCCACCCTCCACCGTCATCGCGTGGCCGGGCGCGGTGAGGACGAAGCGGTCCGGCCCGCCCCTCGTCGGTCACGCGGTAGACCGTACGTTCCGTCCGTCGGCCCTCTCTGCTGGTCTCCACGGGGACGATGAGCTCCTCGCGGGCCAGCCGGTCGACCGCGTGTAGAGGCTGCGCGGCAGGCCACCGATGTAGTCCCTGTGCGTGTCGATGACGAATCGATGCAGCTCATAGGGGTGCGGGCCGTACCGACAGCAGGGCGAGCACCGTCAGCCCGACCAGGTCCCTGTCCGCCCGTCCCCGCGCCATCGCTCCCCCACCGCCTTTCGCAAGGGAAGCGGGAACTCCTTACCAGACCGGCACACGCAGCCCGGCCGTCGACCCGAGGACTCCCACCCGCCCAGAGCACCGGCACTGGCGCCGAGGGGGCAGCCCGCACCCTCCTTTTTGTGGAGACATTTCCCAATAAAGCGCCAATCGAGCGACATAGCAGGCATCGCCGTCATCGACCTGGCGCTGCAGGTCGATCTCCTGGACGATGGTGGGCTGACCGGGAAGGCCGACGCGCTCTTCTACCTCAGCAAGGAGGCGTTCAAGCGCCGCCTGATAGACGACCTGTGGAAGGCCCGCGCAGCGACGGCCCCGAAATCCCTCGTACGGGTCCTCCTCACTCCGGTGATCCTCGACGCCGTACGGAAGGAGCTGCGGCGGCAGACGGGACACAATGCGGACGAGAAGGAGATCGAGCGCGTCCTCCAGGCGGAGGTACTGCGGCCTGATTTGCTGGCCTGATCTCCTCGTCTGAACAGCGGAGGGTGCGCGCGGATGGATCTGTTCCAGATCAAGTTCCGGGAGTCGGACGATTACCGGCCGGGCACGAAGGGGCACGAACGCCGGTGCACCTGAGGCGGGTCGTCATGCGCGTCGCCGGCCGAGTTCACTGTCACCGATCGCGCAGGCGCCGACAACGGCGCCTGCGCGGTTCACGTCGTCCACTACATCAGGGACCGTCTCCGGCACGGCGGCTGACCGTACCGGAGGGTCCCGGTCACCCGGCGGCGGGGTCGGCGGCGAGCGCGGCGATCAGCTCGGCCTGTGCGTCCAGAGCGGCGGCGAGGGCCTCGGGATCGTCGGCGTCGAGCGTCATCGCGCATCCCATGCGGATCGCTTCGAGGTCCACCGCGCCGCGCCTGGTCGCCCACCAGCGGCCGATGTCCGACCGCCAGATGATCCAGCCGGTATGGACCCGTGCGATGTCCTCCAACGTGGTCATGTCACCCATCTCCAAGCGGCTGCTCGCGGAAGTGGGCCAAGCTAAGCGCTTTTAGAGCGGTTGGAGTATCAGCCAGAGGACGTCCAATCACAGCCAGTAGCCGCGCGAACACGGAATCTCCCGTAGTGTCGGCGTGTCACGCTGACACAGCGTGCTTGCGGTCGTGCGAGGAGGGGTGCGACATGCCGGCCAACCACCGCCATCCGCCGAACCGCCGGCTCGCGTGGGAACGCCTGCAGCGCGGGTGGTCCTACGAGGAGCTGTGCGAGCGCATCCGCGCGTCCATGCGGTCATGCGACGAGAAGGACACCGGCCTGACGGCCAACACGGTGCGACGGTGGGAGACCGGCGAGCGGTGGCCGGATCCGCGTTACCGCAAGCACCTCGTGACGATTTTCGACAAGCCCGCGAGCGAGCTGGGACTGCTCACCCCCGACGAGATGGCCATGCGGCCGGTCACGGAGGTGGTGGACGAGATACGGAGGCTGCTGAGCATGATCGTCGCAGAAGGCATCGACCGCTCCACGTTCCTGCGGGGGATCTTCGGCGCGGGCGTGCTCGCTCCGCTCCTCGGCGAGGGCGGCGAACGTCTTCCCGCGGCGGTGGAACGAGGACGCGGAGTCGACGCCGAGTCGGCCGAGGCGTTCGCCCGGGTCGTCGACAAGCAGGCCGCCCTCTATTGGACCTCGCCGCCGGACGACATCTTCCAGGCGTCGGTCGCGCACACCCGGCTCGGCATGAGCCTGCTGCGTTCGGCGCCGGAGGGAGCGGTCAGGCAGACGCTGGCCGAGGCCGCCGCGCGTTCGGCCCTGCTGTCGGGCAGGGTCGCCTTCTTCGACCTCGATGACGGCCCCACCGCTGCGCGGCTGTACCGGATGGCCCTGTCGGCCACCCGGGAGTGCGGCGACCATCCGCTCGCCGCCGCCGTGCTCGCCCACGCGGCGTTCGTGCCGGGGTTCGCGGGCAACCGTACGGACGCCCTGGGCCTGCTGGACGCGGCGTTCGCGCACGCCTGGCACGGCGTCGGCCCGCTCACCCGGGCGTGGCTGCACTGCGTGGCGTCGGAGATCTCGGCCCGCTGCGGCGAGCCGAAGGAGTGCATGCGCCACATCGACCGCGCCGACCAGATGGTGGACGCGGGCGGCGACGACCCCAAGTGGCTGGACTTCTTCGAGCGGGCGAGGCTCGACGGGTTCGCCGGCTACAGCGCGCTGACGGCGGGCCACCACGAGGAGGCGGCCCGCAGGCTGCGCAAGGCGCTCGACGACCTGGGCCCGAACGGCGGCAAGCAGCGCTCGGTGCTGCTCGCCGACCTCGCCGCCGCCCACGCCCCCACCGACGGCGACCAGGCCGCCGAACATCTCAGGCAGGCGGTCGACGCGCTGGACGACCAGTGGTACGCGATCGGGCATGACCGGGTCCGCCGCGTGCTGCAGGTCCTGCCGCCCGCCGCCCAGACGCGGGCGCTGGACGAACGGCTGACCGACCTCGGCCGGTCGCGGCACCCCGAACTTACGATGTGACGACGGCCCTCCTCACCCGGCCCCCTCACACGACCCCCTCACGCGCCCTATCATCCGGCCCCCTCACGCGCCCCCTCGTCCGGCCCCCTCACACGCCCCCGTCACGCGGCCGTCGGCCAATCGGAGCATTTTATATGACCGGTCGTATACTGACCGCATGGGACGGACCAGCGATGCCAAGGAGAAGATCCTCGGCGCCGCCCGGACGCTCATCGAGCTGCGTGGTTACTCCGCCCTGGGGGTGGCGGAGATCTGCAAGGCGGCCGGTGTGCCCAAGGGCAGCTTCTACTACTTCTTCGAGACCAAGGAAGCCCTCGCTCTGGCGGTCATCGACGAGCACTGGGCCGACCAGGAGCGGGACTGGAGGCGGATCCTGTCCGGCGAGGGGGAGCCGCTGGCACGTCTGCGCCGGCTGTTCGAGGCGACCCAGGCCGTCCAACGTGCCGGGCAGCAGAACTGCGGCACCGTCTCGGGCTGCATGTTCGGCAATCTCACGCTGGAGATGAGCAACCAGACCGAAGCCATCCGCGGACGGCTGCAGGAGATCTTCGAGGCGCAGGTCGACATGATCGAGGCGGTCGTCGTCGAGGCCAAGGCTCGTGGGGATGTCGCCGTGGCCGACACCCGGGAGGCCGCGCGGTCGGTGGTGGCCCAGTTGGAGGGGCACGTTCTGTTCGCCAAGCTCTACAACGACACGCAGCGGCTCGGTCCCCTGTGGGCCAACTGCCTGGCGCTGCTCGGCGCCCGCGCCGAGATGGCCCACGGTCTCTGACCCCCGCCCGTCCAGTAGTAGGCGCTCTCTAGCATGGCAAGCATGGAGCTGCGCCAGTTGCGGTATTTCGTCGCGGTCGCCGAGGAGCTGAACTTCGGCAGAGCCGCCAGGCGCCTGCTCATCGCCGGCCCTTCCCTGTCCCAGCAGATCAAGGCGCTGGAGCGCGACCTGGGCGTGCGCCTGTTCGACCGGGATCGCCGCTCGGTGTCCCTCACCCCCGCCGGTTTCGCCCTGCTGTCCGACGCCCGGGCCCTGCTGGAGCGCGCCGACGACTTCCGGCACCGGGCCCGCCGGCTGGCCGGATCGGAACCGGTGCGGCTCGGCTACGTCAACTGGCTGCCCCCTGACCTGACCGCGCGTACGGCAGCGGCGGCGCAGGTCCACGTCGACGCCTGGGTCGCGCCCTCGCACACCCAGGCCGCCAGGGTCGCCGAAGGCGGCCTGGACCTCGCGATCTGCTGGCTGCGCACCGGCGATCTGGAACGGCACGGCCTGCACGCTCAGCTCATCGGCGCCGACCGCCTCTACGCCGTGGCCACCGGCGGGGACACCACCGAGGTCCCCGCCCGCGAGACCGGCATCCTGCTCGACGCCGACACCACCTCCTGGTCGTCCTGGAACGCGTACGCCGAGGAGCTGGCCGGCGAGACCGGGGCCACCGCGGTCCGCATCTCCGACGGCGGCATCACCGGCCCGGGGTTCTTCGATCACGTGCGCCGCTGCCGCCGTCCGATCGTCAACTCGCCCAAGGGCCAGACCACTCCGTTGCCGCCGGACCTCGTACGGCGCCCGGTCGTCGCGCCGGAGATCTACTGGACCTGGTCGGTGGTGTGGCGCCGCACCGAGGTACGCGGCTCGGTGCTCGCCGTCGTGGAGGCGCTCCGCGCCGACGGCCACTTCGGGATCGACGGCCCGGACGCCTGGCTGCCCAAGGACGATCCGCACCGTCGCCAGGCCAGGCTCGCGGAGCTTTAGGAGTCTGTGCCTATCAGATGGGAGCATTCCGGTTCCGGCTGAGACCTCATGATGCTTTGACTTCGCCTCTCCAGCGGCCTACGTTCACGGTGTGAATAGACGACCGGTTGACTAGTAACCGGCCGGTCCATCTGGAGAAGGATCATCATGAGCATTCCGCAGCAGAAGGTCGCCCTCGTCACCGGCGCGTCGCAGGGCATCGGCGCCGCACTGGTCACGGCCTACCGCAAGCTGGGCTACGCCGTCGTCGCCGTCTCACGCACGATCTCGCCCTCCGACGACCCCGGCGTCATCGCCGTCCAGGGCGACGTCGCCGACCTCGCCACCGCCGAACGCGCCATCGCCACGGCAGTCGAGCGGTTCGGCCGGGTGGACACCCTGGTCAACAACGCGGGCATCTTCGTCGCCAAGCCGTTCACCGACTACACCGCCGACGACTACAGCGCGGTGACCAGGGTGAACCTCGACGGCTTCTTCCACATCACCCAGCTCGCCATCGCGCGCATGCTGACCCAGGGTGGCGGCCACGTCGTCACCATCACCACCAGCCTGGTCGACAACGCCGACTCCCGGGTGCCGTCCGTGCTGGCCTCGCTGACCAAGGGCGGCCTGCAGTCCGCGACCAAGTCGCTCGCCATCGAGTACGCCACGCGCGGCATCCGCGTCAACGCCGTCTCGCCGGGCTCCATCAAGACCCCCATGCACCCGGAGGAGACCCACCAGGCCCTCGCGGCGCTGCAGCCGGTGGGCCGGATGGGCGAGCCGGGCGACGTCGCGGACGCGGTCGTCTACCTGGAGACCGCCCCCTTCGTGACCGGCGAGATCCTCCACGTCGACGGCGGTATGAGCGCCGGCCACTGATCCGCGATCCCCGGCCTCACCGACAGGAGACCTCTGATGACCAGCGACATCGACAGGGAAACGATCCTCAGGGACGTCCTCGACCAGTGGAGAGCCGGCGTCGGCGCCCACGAACCGCAGCGGGTCGCCGCCCTGTTCACGGAGGACGCGATCTTCCAGGGGCTGCGCCCCTACACCGTCGGGAGGCCGGGGATCGCCGCCTACTACGACTCCCAGCCGCCCGGGCTGACGGCGGCGTACCGCATCCTGGAGACCACGGCCCCCGCCGACGGCCTCGTCCTCGGCTACCTGGCCGTCGACTTCTCCTTCACCGACCGTCCCGCCCTGCACGTCTATCTCAGCGTGCTGGTGAAGCGGACGGAGGAGGGCTGGCGCATCGGCCACTACCAGGTCTCCCGCCTGTGAGTCTCCGAGGCCCGGATGGGCGGCTCTAGAGGCTCGTGGCCCGGCTGAGCTTCTCCCATTGGTCCAGGTCGGCGCGGAGCGACTCGTGGTGGGCGCGGATGGCGTCCACCGCGTCGTCGCCCAGGGCGAGCCGCAGCGGAGGGTCGGCGTGGTCGACGACCTGGAGGATCGCCTGCGCCGCCTTGGCCGGGTCTCCGGGCTGGGTGCCGTCCATCCGGTCCACGAACGCCCGGGTCGCGCCCGCCGACATCTCGTAGGCGTCGATGGGCTCCGAGCGGTGCATGCGGTGGCCGCCGAACTCGGTGCGGAACACCCCCGGCTCCACGATCAGCACCCGTACGCCGAAGGGCGCGACCTCGGCGGCGAGCGCCTCCGACAATCCCTCCAGGGCGAACTTGGCGGCGCAGTAGGCGCCGAACCCCGGCATGCTGAGCTGCCCGCCCATCGAGCTCATCTGCACGATCGTCCCGCTCCCCTGCCGGCGCAGATGCGGCAGGACGGCCTTGGTCACGGCCACCGCCCCGAAGAACATGACCTCCATCAGCGCACGCAGGTCGGCCATGTCGATCTCTTCGACGGCCCCCACGGACCCGTAGCCGGCGTTGTTCACCACGACGTCGATCCGGCCGAAGGCCGACAGGGTCCCGGCCACCGCGGCGTCGATCGACGCGGCGTCGGTGACGTCCAGCCGCGCCGCGCGCACCCGATCGCCACCGGCTTCGACCAGGTCCGCCAGCGTCTCGGGCCGTCGCGCGGTCGCCATCACCCGGTCTCCCGCCGCCAGCGCGGCCTCGGCCAACTCCCGGCCGAAGCCCGCCGAGCATCCGGTGATCAACCACACCCGTCCTGTCATGATCCCCACTCCTCGTTCTCGTGATCAGTGCGACCACTCTCCCCGGAGCGAGCCCCGCACGGCCAACACACGTTCCCTGCGGGGGTTACAGTCAGAGCCTGTGACCCCCGAGCTGCGCCATCTGCGGTATTTCGTCGCCGTGGCCGAGCATCTGAGCTTCACCGTCGCCGCGCGGGAGCTGCACATCGCCCAGCAGTCGCTGTCGCAGCAGATCGCGGCGCTCGAACACGCCCTCGGCGGGCGGCTGTTCGACCGCGACACCCGGGGCACGCGTCTGACCGAGGTCGGCCGTATGTTCCTGCCCGAGGCGCGGGCCGTTCTCACGCACGCGGACGCGGCCCTGGAGACCACCCGCAGGGCGGTGCGCGGCGAGATCGGCAGGCTCCGGGTGGCCTTACTCATCTCGACCGCGCACCCCGCCCGCGACCGCCAGGCCGTACGGAACCTGCTCGGCGTGGCGGCGGACCTGGCCGCCTCGGTCGACCTCACCGAGGCCGGGTGAGCGATCAGTCGCCGTTGTGCTTGCGGATCAGGGCGGGCAGCTCGGCCAGCGAGTCGACGTGGAACAGGCACGCCCGTTCCACCGGCTCGTCGCGGAGGATGTGGCCCCAGGGCCCCCGCCGTACGAGGGCGGTGCGCAGCCCGGCCTTCTGGGCGGGCCGGATGTCGTTGTCGAGGCGGTCGCCCACGTAGAGGACGGACTCCGCCGGGCAGCCGGCCTCCGTCACCACGCGGTCGAAGAAGGACGCGTCCGGTTTCTCCACCCCCCAGCCGTCGGAGGTGCCGATCACGTCGACGGGCAGGTCGAGAGCGCGCAGGATGGTCTCGGCGCGGGAGGTCTGGTTGCCGGCGAGGCCGACGCGCAGCCCCATCTCCCGTAACTCGGCCATGCAGGGGCGGGCGTCGGGGTAGAGGTTCTCCTCGCCGAACGTCTCGGCCTGGCCCGCCGCGGCCCGGCGCTCCCGTTCGACGTGGAGGTCGAACCCGGGCCGGAAATACTGGAAGGTCTCCCGGTAGTCGCCGCCGCGTGCGATCACGGCCCCGAACACGGCGGAGAAGGTGTGCCGCGGAACGCCCAGCCAGTCGGCCCAGGTGCCGTATTCGCGGGATTCGTCCACCAGGGTCTCTCCGACGTCGAAGAAGACCGCTTCCAACCGCATCGGTACCTCCTGTCGCTCGCGCTGCATGCACCTTACGCGGATTCGGTCCGTCTCCACTGCCCGGTTCGGTAGGACCGAAGTCTTTCCGAGGCACCGAAGATGATTCGGTTCCGGCATGGACAGGAGGCGGCGGCGAAGGACACGCTGGACGGGTGAAGCCTCACCAGCCCTGGGAGCCGCGATGAGCCTGTCCGACCTGCAGCCCGTGCCCGCCGACCAGCTCGCCTTCCGGATGCCGCCGACGTTCGAGACCGTGGAGGAGGAGCGGCGGCACCGCAAGGAGCGGCTCGCGGCGGCGCTGCGCCTGTTCGGGAGGTTCGGGTTCGAGGAGGGGGTGGCCGGTCACATCACGGCCCGGGACCCGGAGCACACCGACCACTTCTGGGTGAACCCGTTCGGCATGTCGTTCAAGCAGATCAAGGTCAGCGACCTGATCCTGGTCAACCACGAGGGCCAGGTGGTGGAGGGCCGCTATCACGTCAACCAGGCGGCGTTCGCCATCCACTCGATGGTCCACCAGGCCAGGCCCGACGTGGTCGCGGCCGCCCACTCCCACTCCGTCTATGGCAAGGCCCTGTCGGCGCTGGGCACGCTGCTCGAACCGCTGACGCAGGACGCGTGCGCGTTCTACGAGGACCACGCCCTGTTCGACGACTACACCGGGGTGGTCGTGGAGACCGAGGAGGGCCGCCGCATCGCGCAGGCACTGGGCTCGCACAAGGCGGTGATCCTGCGCAACCACGGGCTGCTGACCGTGGGCGACAGCGTGGAGGCGGCGGCCTGGTGGTTCATCACCATGGAACGCAGCTGCCAGGCGCAGCTCGCGGCCAAGGCCGCCGGGCCGACGGTGCCCATCACGCACGAGAACGCCAAGCTCACCCACGGCCAGATCGGCAACGACCTCGTCGGCTGGATCAACTTCCAGCCCCTGCTCGACCAGATCCTCGCCTCCGACCCCGACCTGCTCGACTGACCTGCCCGGCTGCACGGCCCGGGCCCCGGCCGCCGCCAGGACCCGGGCCAGGGTTTTCATGGCATCGGCACGGTGTCCTGCCACGTGGTGCCGGCGCTCCGGAAGGCGTTCACCCTGGAGGTGACGTCGGCCGGGGCCACGACCTCGTTCTTGCTGAAGTAGAACCAGTCGACCTGCTGGGTGTAGACGCGCGGGGTGGCGCTGCCCAGCAGCCCGCCGCCGATGAACCAGAGGTTGAAGTTCACCGACTGCGGCGTCTCGGGGTAGTAGTCGCCGCCGTGCTCGGCGAACAGCGTGCCGTCGATGTAGTAGCGGACCGTGCCGCCGGAGACCTGCAGCACGAGGTCGTGCCAGCCGGCGTAGCTCGCCGTACGCTCGGTGTGCGTGTTGACCGCGAGCCAGGGCTCGTTGCGGTAGGTCTCCCAGGTGGTCGTGTACATGATCGGGCCCTGCGCGCCCCAGCCGCCGTTCGGCAGATACTCGAAGTCCTGCTCGCTGTAGTCCGGGTCGAGGTCGTACGCCAGGGGCGTGATGGTGAAGAACGTCTCCACGATGTTGTCGCCGTCGGGGCCGCTGTCGGGGGCGTCGGCGAACTTCACCCGCGCGGCGTACGTGCCCTCGAAGAACTTGCGCTGGTGCAGGAACTCGGCCTGCGAGGTGCCCCCGGCGGTGCCGTCGGTGGCCGCCCGCAGTTGCAGCGCCCGGTTGCTCCCGGTGACGACCGGGAAGCTCACGTTGGACGCCGGCCAGCTCGCCCCGGGGACGCCGGGGCCGCCGCTGTTGGTCCGTACGGTCCAGTGGTGCGCGGTGATCTGCGGATCGGACGAGGAGGCGTAGGCGAAGTCGTCGAAGACGACCCCGCTGCCGCCGCCCGGTCCGCCCGGCGACGGCGAGGTGGAAGGCGAGGCGGTGGGCGACGGGGACGGCGAGGGGTCGGTCACGCCCGCGGGCGGGGTGCCCCAGACCAGCGTGCCGCCCTGGTAGACCGTGACCTTGTCCCAGTCGCCGTACGTCGTGCGCGCGGGGCCGAAGGAGTAGTCGTCGCTCTGCCGGATCGTCTGCCAGTCGGCCCGGTAGAACCGCAGCTGCATGTCGCCGGTCGATGCGCCGGCCGCCAGGCTGCCGGAGGTGAAGCCGACCTCAAGGTAGCGGTCGGCCGCGGCCGTGCCCGAGATCGTCTGAAAGGTTCCGGTGACGGTCGAGCAGGAGACGACCGCCCACGAGCAGGCGAAACGGTACTGCTGGGTGGGCGAGTCGGCGGTGAAGTAGTAGCGGATCTTCACGGTGTTCAGCGGCACCGCCGTGGTCCCGCTGTTGACCAGATCGAACCACGGCTCCGCCTGGTCGGCGGTGGCGCCGGTGGCGCTGGTCTTGTAGCGCAGCCGCAGCGACTGGGCCGCCTCGGCGGGCAGGGCCACGACCAGCGCGGCCAGCAGGACGGCCGCGAGACCGCCCCATAAGAGCTTTCGTGACACCGCAGTCTTCCTTTCGTGGGGGGTGGGGTGCGGAGTCAGGGGATGACCGGCCCCGGCCGGACGCCCAGGGACTCCAGGTGGGGGGTGAGCCTGTGCAGGAAATCGCGGTAGTCCCCCGCCGTGCCCCACGCCACCTCGGCGAAGGCGCACAGCCGGGGGAAGGCCATCGCCTCGACGTGCTCGGGCGTGGGCATGTATTCGGTCCAGAGCTGGCACTGCACGCCGAGGATCCGGCCGGTGGCGCCCTCCGGGGCCGCGGGCGGCGCGTAGCCGTACACGTCGGAGAGGGAGAGCATGTGCCCGTGCGGGCCGGGGGCGTCGGCGGGATAGTCGAAGTAGGTGCTGGTGTGCGGGGCGAGCACGACGTCGAACCCTTCGAGCGCCGCCCGCGGGCCGCTCTCGTGGTCGAGCCAGGTCATCGCGGTCACGTCGCGTGCCCCACCGGGACCGTCGTACCAGTGGATCGGGCGCCGGCCGCGGGAGGCCACGTGGGCGCCGACGGTGGCGGTGAACCACGCCCGCGCCGCGTCCGGGCCCGGCAGCCCGAGCTCGGCGATCCGCCGCAGCGCCGCCTCGCTGCGCGCCCACTCGTCCGGCGGGCACTCGTCGCCGCCGAGGTGGACGTACTCGCCGGGGAACAGGTCCATGACCTCGTCGAGCACGTCGCGGCAGAAGCCGATGGCGGCCTCCTCCAGGTTGAACACGTGGGGGCTGATCCCCCACGAGTCCCGCACCGGCAGGCGGCGCGACGGCTGGTTGCCGAGCCAGGGGTAGGCGGCGATGGCCGCCTGGGCGTGCCCCGGCATCTCGATCTCGGGCACGATCGTGACGAACCGGTCGGCGGCGTACGACACGATCTCGCGGATGTCCTCCTGGGTGTAGTGCTCCCCGCTGATCTCGGTGAGCCGGGGATAACGCTTGATCTGCAGCCGCCAGCCCTGGTCGTCGGTGAGGTGCAGGTGCAGCCGGTTGAGCCGGTGCACCGCGAGCAGGTCGATCAGGCGCAGCACGAAGTCCTTCGGCATGAAGTGCCGGGCGACGTCGAGCATCACCCCGCGCCAGGAGTGCGCGGGCCGGTCGGTTATCCGGCACAGCGGCGCCTCGGGGCCGAGCGCCGCCAGGGTGCGCAGGCCGTAGAAACGGCCGGCCGGTCCCCCGGCGGCGAGCTCCGCGCCGCCGGGGGTGACGTCGATCCGGTATCCCTCCTCGCCGAGCCGGGGATCGTCGGGCGCGTGCCGTACGAGGCCGTCGTGGAGCATGACGGTTCCCCCGAGCACGGCCACCTCGCGGGGCCGCGGAATCATCATCTGGGTCATCCCTTCACCGCGCCCGCGATCATCCCGGCGGACACGCGGCGCTGGAGCACGAGGAAGACGAGCAGGACGGGAAGCATGAACAGCGTGGCGGCGGCCATGGTGGCGCCCCAGTCGGTGCCGAAGACGTTGCTGAACCCGGACAGCCAGATCGGCAGCGTACGGTCGCCCTGGTCCTTGATCATGAGGGCGTTGGCGAAGGCGAACTCGTTCCAGGCGGTGATGAAGCCGAACAGCGACGTGGACATCAGGCCCGGCGCGAGCAGCGGCAGCACCACCCGGCGGAACGCCTCGGCCCGGCCGCACCCGTCCATCAGCGCGGCCTCCTCCAGCTCGCGCGGGACCCCCGCAATGAAGCCGCGCAGCGTCACGATCGTGAACGGCAGCGTCGTGACGAAGTAGACGAGCGTCAGCGTCGGCAGCCGGTCGAGCATGTCCGCGTCGCGGGCGATGATGTAGACCGGCACGAGCAGCGCCGACCAGGGCGCGGTCTGGGCGACGAAGACCATCAGGATGAACCCGCGCCGCCCGGACCAGCGCAGCCGGGCCACGGCGAACGCGGACGGCAGCGCCACGGCCAGCGCGAGCAGCACCGCGCTGACGGTGACCGCCAGGCTGTTGCGCCAGAACGTCCAGAACCCGGCGGCGTTCACGGCCGTGGCGAAGTGGTCGAGGGTCGGCCGGGCGGGCCAGAACGCCGGGGTCTCGGTGAGGATGTCCACCGTCGGCTTGAACGCGGTGATCACCATCCAGTAGACGGGGAAGACCGACACCGCCAGCACGCCCAGGGCGGCGGTGTTCAGCACGACCCTGTTGAGCGCGGGCCGGTTGAATGCCACGCGCCTCATGCGTTCTCCTCCCGGAACATGCGGCGCAGGTGGACGACCAGCACCGCGAGCAGCATCAGCACGGTGAGCGTGGAGACGGCCGACCCCAGGTCGTACCGGTGCAGCGACTGCGCGATCTGGAACGCGTAGACCGGCAGCGTGGCCGTCGCTCCTCCGGGGCCGCCCTTGCTGATCGCCCAGATCTGCGCGAAGCAGGTGAAGACCCAGATCACCTCCAGCGACGTGATCAGGCCGAACAGCGGGCGCAGGATCGGGAACGTGACCCGGCCGAAGACCTGCCACGACCCGGCCCCGTCGATCCTGGCCGCCTCGTACAGCTCGCCGGGGATCGTCGTGAGTCCCGCGTAGAGGGTGAGCGCCGCGAACGGCACCGACTGCCAGACGACCAGCGCGACAAGGATCGCGAACGTCGCACCGCCATGGGCGAACCACGTGTAGTCGCGGAAGGAGTCGAAGCCGAGGCCGGCCAGCAGCCAGTTGACCACCCCCAGGCGCGACTGGAACAGCCACTGGAAGATCGTGGTCGCGGCGAGCACCGGGGTGGCCCAGGTGAGCACCATCCCGCTCATGACCGCCAGCCGCATCCGCCGCCCGAGGCGCGGCAGCATCAGCGCGACGGCCGTGGAGATCACCATGATGAGCACGACGTTGGCGGCGGTCCACAGGAACGTGCGCCGCACGACCCCCCAGAACTCCGGCCCGCCGAGAGCCTCGGCATAGTTGGCGAGCCCGGCGAAGCCCGCTCCGCCCCTGATCAGCTCGCCCAGCCGGAAGTGCTGGAAGGAGATCACGACGCTGCGGGCCAGCGGGTAGACGAGCAGGCACGCGAAGCCGGCCAGGGCCGGGGCCACCAGCAGGTAGGGCCAGAACGTCCCCTTCCTGCGGGTTCCCGCCCCGATCAGGGGAGCGGGACGGGCCGCCGTACGGGCGAGGGTGCGCGCCATGTCACGACGCGGTGTTGAGGATCGTGGTGATCACCTCGGAGGCCGCCTTCGCCTCGGTGGCCGCGTCGCCTCCGGTGAGCACCTTGGTCATGTACTCCTTGATGACGTTCTTGGCCTCCACCGCCGCCCAGTTGGGCGAGTTGGGCGTGGCGTGCCCGACCGCGGCGCCCGCCGCCATCGCCGCCGTGGCCTCGTCGCCGCTCAGCACCCCGGCGTACGAGGTGCGGTTGGGCACATAGCTCATCTCCTTGGCCATGTCGAGCTGGAACTTCTCCCCGGCCAGGGCCTTGACCACCTCGTACGCCTCGTCCGGGTGGGCAGACGCCTCGGGGATGATCAGGTCGGATCCGCCGGTGAAGACGGCGCCCGGCTTGTCCGCCGTCTTGCCGGGGATCGGGAAGAAGCCGAGCCTGCCCTTGAGGTCCGGGTTGGCCTTCTCGATCGCGACCGCGCCGCCGGGAGCGGAGATGATCTGCGCGATGTCGCCCTTGCCGAACACGTCGGCCTGCGGCGGCCTGGCCTCGTCGGAGTCCTTGGGGCCCTTGCCGAGCGCTTGGAGGCGCTGGTAGAACGCCATCCCGGCGAGCGCCTGCGGCGTGTCGAGCACGCCCTTCCAGCCGGTTCCGTCCTTGACGGCGAGGTCGCCGCCCTCGTCCCAGACGAATCCGGCGAGGGTGTACCAGTTCTGGCCGGGCAGGTAGATGCCCTGCACGCCGCCCTTGTTCAGCTTCGTGGTGACGTCGATCCACTCGTCGCGGGTCTTCGGCGGGGTCGTGACGCCGGCCTTGGCGAACAGGTCCTTGTTGTAGATGACCACCCGGTTGGCGGCGTACCAGGGGATGCCGTACTGCCTGCCGTCGATCTTCCCCGGCTCGGCCAGGCCGGGCAGCCAGTCGGAGCCGCCCAGGTCGGCGATCTTGGCGGTGAGGTCCCTGACCCCGCCGCTCGCGGCGTACTCGGCGACCTGGGTGTTGCCGACCTCGATGACGTCGGGGGCGTCCTTGCTGGCGAGCGCGCTGGTGACCTTCTGCCCGATGCCGTCCCATTCCTGGATCTGGACGTTCAGGGCGATCCCGGGATGCGACCGCTGGAAGTCGTCCGTGAACCGCTGCACGATCGCGTCCGACAGGCTGTCGCGCATGAACCACACGGTCAGCGTGGTCGTGCCGGTCTCTCCGGATGTCCCTGGCTCGGACGCCGAACCGCATCCGGCGAGCGCGAGGCTGAACGCGGCCGCCGTGGCGAGGAGGCGGTACCTCATCGGTCCTCCCACTGGTCAGTTATTGGTAAACCGTTGAGAGGAGAGTGGTCTTAACCAGTCGGGCTGTCAAGGGGCGAAATATCGGGATATTCGCAGGCATGACGCTGGGAGGAGTGGTCAACTACTGGTAAGGTCTGGGACGTGCAGAGACTTCCAGCGGGCCTCAAACGCGACCGGGTCAGAGATGTCCTGCTCGACCTGATCTCCGACAAGGAGCCCGGCACCGCCATCCCCTCGGAACGCGACCTGTCGCGCGAGCTCGGCGTCTCCCGCCCGACCCTCCGCGCGGCGATCGACGGGCTCGTACGGCAGGGCATGCTCGTGCGGGAGCACGGGCGGGGGACGTTCACCGGCCGCCGGAAGGTCACCCAGCCCCTCGCGGCCGGCGACGACTCCTTCCATGCCCCCGCCGCCGAGGGGAACTGGCTCAGCCGCATCCTGGAGTTCGACTCGGCCCCGGCCACCGCCCGGCTCGCGCACCGCCTGCAGGTCTCCCCCGCCGACCCGGTCCTGCGCGTCGTACGGCTCCGCCTGGTGGACGACGAGCCGATGGCGATCGAGCGCATCCACCTGCCGCACCGCCTGGTCGAGTCGCTGCGGCCCGACGACATGGTGTCCGGATCGTTCTACCGGTTCCTGCGCACGAGGTTCGGCATCGACGTCCGCCGCGCCACCCAGAGCATCGAGCCGACCGTCACCGACGAGACCGAGGCCGAACTGCTCGGCGTCCCCCAGCACGCACCGGCCCTGCTCATCGAACGCACGGCCCGCGAGGCCAACGGCCGGGTCGTGGAGTTCACCCGGTCCATCTATCGCGGCGACCGCTACCGCATCACCTCCGAGCTGCACTTCGACGACACCTCCGGCTGAGGCGGGGACGCGGCTTCGCATGACGCCGGGACGCGGCTTCGCATGACGCCGGGACGCGGCTTCGCATGACGCCGGGACGCGGCTTCGCGTGACGCCGAGACGCGGGCCCGCTCGACACGGGGATGCAGGCTCACTCGCGACGGGGGACACGAACTCGCTCGACACGCGGGATGCGGGTTCGCTGAGAGCGTGGGCAGGGGTTCTTGCCGGGAGATCCCCGCGCTCCGTACGGTCCGGGGCATGGCCACTCTTCCTTCGACCGAACCGGCGCAGGCGGTGGTGCGGGCCGCCACGGGCGACGAGCGGCAGGTGCTGGAGGCCTTTCTCGACCTCCTTCGCGCGATGGTCGTCCGCAAGGCCCAAGGGCTGTCCGAGCAGGACGTGCGCCGCCGTCATGTGCCGTCGGCGACGACGCTGGCCGGGCTGATCAGGCACCTGACCGTGGTGGAGCGGAACTGGTTCGGGCGGGTGCTGGCGCAGGACCCGGCCATGGCGCCTCCCTCGGAGAAGGACGCCGACAGGAGCTTCGCGGTCGGCGACGACGACACCATCGAATCCCTGATCACGGCCTACGAGCAGGCGTGCGCGGAGTCGCGGCGCATCGCCGCCCGGTTCCCCCTCGATCACGAGGTGCCGCACGAGCAGATCCCCGCGCTCTCGCTGCGCTGGATCTACGTCCACATGATCGAGGAGACCGCGCGGCACGCCGGGCACGCGGACATCCTCAGAGAGCTCGCCGACGGCGCCACCGGATCCGTCGTCTGACCATCCTGGCGCGCCCCGCGATGTTGTGCCGCGCAGGCAGGCCGCGGGTGATACGCACGCGCCGTCATCGTGCCTGGTCCGGGAGGTCACAGGGTCTCTCAGGTGCGGCTTCGGGTCAACGGCCTCCCTCCGCGAGCTTCCGGCGTACGTCGAGGACGGCCCGGTCGGCGGCGGCCCGGCCGGAGATCCAGCCCTCGCGGTTGCTGACCGCACCCGCGCCGACCAGGGTCAGCGTCGGGAAGAGCTCCTCGACCCTCGCCTCGACGGCCTGTTCCCTGGCCGCCAGCACCGGCAGCAGGTCGCGCCCCGCATCGGCGGCGGCCTCCCGCACCGCCTCCCCCGTCGCCTCCCGCAGCCGCTCGCCGATCCGCTGGGCGTACGCCGCGAGGAACGACTGCCGGAACGACCGCGTGCGGGAACGGCCCAGGCCGTCCCGGCGGGATCCGGCCAGCCGCATCGCGGTCGTGGCCTGCACCAGCAGCGAGGTGAACAGCACCTCCACGGCGGCCAGATCCGCGGGGAACCCGAGCACGGTGGCGAACCCGAAATGCCGGCTCCACACCGAGCGGCAGTGGTTGGCCGAGGCGATGACGTCCAGCAGCATCGCCTTCGGGCCCTCATAGGGCGCGTCGACTCCGAGCCGCCGCCCCTCCGGACCACCGGCTGCTCCCGGACCGGGCGTCTGCGCGGCGAGCAGCGCGGCGTCGATGCTGTGCCGGGCCATCAGCGCCTGCGCCGCGGCGGTGAACGTCTCGGCCTCCGCCTCGAACTCGGTCGACTCGGCCTTGGCCAGCAGGGCCCGAACCCGGGCGAGCGTCCGTTCGTCGACGGCACCGCCCCGGACGCCGGGCGTACGGCGGGCCGTTCCCGGCACGGGGCACAGCCGCTCCAGCGCCGGCAGCGTGGCCAGCAGGTGGATCACCCGGAGCGCGCAGGCGACCATCGCGGTCCTGCCGCCGTCGTCACGGAGATACTCCTCGTCGCGGCCCCACCACACCGTCGCGCCGATGGCGTCGAGCTGGTCGAGCCAGCGGTCGTCCACGGTCGCGGCGGCGTAGGCGCGCATCTCGGCCGCGATGGCGTCGGTCACGAGGCGGACGTGCCGGGCCTCCAGCCGCCGGCCCGCCAGCCGGACGAGGTCGGCGGGCTGCCAGCCACCGTGCCAGGCGAGCGTCACATGCCGGTTCAGCGCGTCGAGCAGAGCCCGGTCCACGGCCTCGCGCAGCCCCTGGCCCTGCGCGAGGATCTTCACGCATCGCCGGAACTCGATCTCGTCGTGACGGCGCCGCGCCTCCAGCGCCGCGGACAGCAGCCCGGCCACCATCTCCTCCGCCGCCTGGCCCGGGGAGCCCGACGACCAGGGGAAACTCCAGGTGGCTCCGCCCGGCGGCCCGAGGCTCCACCGCCGCCGTGCGCCCTCCCGCTCCGCGCCACTGCCACTGTCTCTGCCGCTGCCCCTGGCACTCCCCCTGGCACTTCCCCTGCGGCTGCCGCTCATCCGCTCGCCCTCCCCCGATCGCTCGTGCGAGCGATTCTGTCAGCCCCGACCCCCAGTGCCGTGACGTTATCCACAGGCATGCGGGAGCGACCGGCACGCTCCCACGGAAGGAACGGATACAGGACGGTGACGTGCGCGGGCATGCCGTACGCCGCCGAGGAGTCGTAGCGTTCCCGAAAGCCCCCGACCAGGGGCTCACCGAAGGGATCGCCACACCAGGGCGGTTCCACCGATCCCCTAAGGCGCCATGAGCGACAGCCTCACGCCGGGCGGTCACGCGTACGACCCGATCCCACTGCGGCGCGTGACATACCGCTCTGGGCATTTACACGGAAGATCCAGCCAGATAAACCTGATTTCCAGATGCAAAGTGATCTGGGCCACATAGTGCCGCGCCCGATCCTGCGAGGAGTGGTGCCCGATGCTGTTCTCGCTGGCGAAGCGATTGCTCTCCGCTCTCGGACGGGGGTTCGTACGGCTCGGGCGCTACTGGGTCGCCCAGTTCGGCCTCGCCTACGCGCTGACCTGGGGTCCCGACACCCCCGATCCGGCGCCGGAACTGGCCGAGGAGACCGAGCACTGGGACTGGTCGATCCCCTACCACTGGTACGAGATCTCCCGCTGACGCCCGCCCGCGCCGCTCACCGCGGCGCGATCACCGAACGGGCCAGCCGGGCGGCGACGGCGTCGTCCAGCGGCGCGTGGCCGATCAGCAGGCGATACCACATCATGCCGAAGAGCTGATCGACCAGCAGGTCCAGATCGCTGTCCGCGGGCAGATCGCCCTGCCGGAGCCCGCGGGCGAGCAGGGCGCGCAGTTCGTCCCTGCGCCCGGCGGTGAACTGGCGCAGCCCCTCGGCCGCCACCGGGTCGCGCTGCGCCTCGGCCATGATGCCGCGCAGCAGCCCGCTCACCTTCACGGCGGTGCGGAAGGTGGCGGCCAGAAAGGTCTCCAGGTCGTCGGCGAAGACACCGGTGTCGAGGCCGGGCGTCAGTTGCCGGGCCCGCTCCGCCATCGCCTCCAGCAGCACCGCGCCCTTGGAGGGCCACCACCGATAGATGGTGTGCTTGCTCACCCCGGCGGCCTGCGCAATGACGTCGATCGAGACCGCCGAGTAGTCGTTGTCGGCCAGCAGGTCGGCCGCACGATCGAGAATGGCCTGCCGTACGGCCGGATTGCGTCGCCGTCCGGTATGCGGACGGGGCTGCGGCTCTGCGGTCACGCCGCCGAGCATAACAGTTGACGGAACCAACGGTTTCGGCATCCCTCTTGGCCGCAACGGCCCACCTCGCTCCCCTTGTGTCCCCGCCGGGTGTGCACGCTTCCACGCGCCATGTGACGACGGCCCCGGACAGGGACCCCTTGACGAAACTGTCAGTTTCGACAACGCTTTTACCAGAACCGATGGTTCCGACAAGATTGAGGCAACGTCATGGACCTGAACCTGCGTGGCAAGCGGGCGCTCATCACCGGAGCGTCCCGGGGCATCGGCGCGGCCATCGCCGAGGTGCTCGCCGAGGAAGGCTGCGACCTCGACCTCGCCGCACGCAGCGAGCCCGAACTGGAGAACCTCGCCGCCCGCCTGCGCGCCGAGCACGGCGTGGCGGCCACCGTGCACCTCGTGGATCTGCGGCGCGGCGACGAGCTCGACCGGTTCGCCGCCGAAGTGCCGGTGCCGGACATCCTGGTCAACAACGCCGGCGACATCCCCGGCGGGCCGCTGGCCGCGGTGAACGAGGAGATGTGGCGGCACGGCTGGAAACTGAAGGTCTTCGGCTACATCAACCTCACCCGGCACATGTACGCCAGGATGAAGGCCGCGGGCCACGGCGTGATCATCAACAACATCGGCGCCTCAGGCGAGGGAGCCGACGCCAACTACATCGCGGGCAGCACCGGCAACGCCGCACTGATGACCTTCACCCGGGCCCTGGGCGGCCGCAGCCTGGCCGACGGCATTCGCGTGGTCGGCGTCAACCCCGGTCCCGTCGCCACCGAGCGCATCCTGACCCTCATGAAGGCCCAGGCCCGCGCCCGCTTCGGCGACGAGTCCCGCTATCCCGAGCTGACCGCGATGTTCCCGCTGGGCCGTGCCGCGAGCCCGCGCGAGATCGCCGACCTCGTCGCCTTCCTGGCCTCGGACCGGTCCGCGTACACCACGGGCGCGGTGTTCACCGTGGACGGCGGCGTGTCGGCGGCGGGCCTGTGAGACGGACGCCTTCCTGTGGGCCGTGCAGGGCACCCTCGCTGCGGTCTTCGTCGTGGCGGGCGCGAGGCAGGCCATCCCGTCAAGGAGCACCCTGATCTCCAGGATGCCCTGGACGGCGGATTTCCCCGGGGCGGCGATCCGTCTCATCGGGATCGCCGAGCTGGCCGGAGCGGCCGGGCTCGTCCTGCCCGCGGTCACCAGCATCGCACCGGTCCTGACGCCGCTGGCGGCGACCGGCCTGGCCCTGACCATGACACTGGCCGCGATCTTCCATGCCCGGCGGCACGAGTACGCCGCGATTCCCCTCACGGTCGTCCTCTTCGTCGCCGCCGCGTTCACCGCGTGGGCCCGCTTCGGCCCCTACACAACGTGACCGGACTCTGGGACGCGCTGGCCGGGAAAGACGAAACCTGCGGCCCCCGTAGGCGTCGCCGCCGGGAGACCACAGGTCGCGATGAAAGTGGTGCGCCGCCAGGGACTCGAACCCCGGACCCGCTGATTAAGAGTCAGCTGCTCTAACCAACTGAGCTAGCGGCGCCCGCACCACAAGAGTAGCGGCTTCCGGAGGTGTTCCGCGCCATCCGCGGCCCCGCGCCGGGAAAACGGCGCGGCCAGATCAATCTGCATATGAGAGGGGCCGCGCCGGCATGGCGCGGCCCTTTCTCCATCCCGGCGAACCGTACCGGCGAACGATGCCGGCGAACCCACGCCGGCGAAACCGTGCCGGCGAACCTGCGCCGGCGAACCGTGCCGTATGGACCGGTGCGGCGGACCGGAGCGCGGCCTTCAGGGCCAGGTGCCGTCCGGCCGCGGTGTCGTAGGGGCGATGATGCGCAGCCGCTCCAGGAGCGTGACGAACGTCGAGGCGTACGGCGACGGCGCGACGACCGAGGCGACCCGGTCCCAGTCCACCTGCTCCCGCATGGCGCGGACCATGGGCAGCAGCGAACCGTAGTCGCAGGCGTGCTCCGACAGCGGCAGTATCCAGGAGATCACAAGGTCGGTGGCTTCGAGGACGGGCAGGCTCAACGCGGCGGTGTTGATCGGCTCGGCTCTGGCGATCATGGCCTCGGTCACGGGCCTGTCGGCGAGCGAGAAGATCAGGTCGACGAGGACGCCCTCCTCGTCGAACGCCTTGACCAGCCAGTCCTCCGGTGGTTTCGCGGTCCGGAAACCCAGGCTCTCCAGGGTTTTCAGCGCGAGCGGGACGTCTTCCTCGACCAGGGCGAAGTCGACGTCATGTAGTGATGGCGCGGCGCCCCTCGCATAGCCGGCGCAGCCTCCGGCCAGCGCGAACCGCACCCCGGCCTCCTTGAGACCGGCCCCGGCGCGCTTGAGCGTCTCAAGGATCGCGTCGGTGACTTCGTGACTGTGACTACCCACTTACGTCGCTTGCCCAGCCATGTTCGGCGCAAACAATCCAGGGTAGAGCGCGCTCATGACCGAGACCCTCCAGGAGATCAAGCGTGAGTACGAGGGCGAGGACAACCGTCCCCTGGCCTCGTACACACGAGTTCTCGCGGTGTACGGCGGGGCCGTCGCGGCGCTGCTCGCCGCGGCGAAGCTGACGGGCCGCAGGCCCGCCGAGAACATCAAGGCGATGGACCTCATGCTTATGGGGCTGTTCACGCACCGGCTCTCGCGCACGCTCGCGAAGGACCCGGTCACCAGCCCCATCCGCGCTCCCTTCACCCGCTATGAGGGCCCCTCCGGCCCGGCGGAGCTCAAGGAGCAGGTCCGCGGCCACGGGTTGCGGCACGCTGTGGGCGAGCTGCTGACCTGCCCGTTCTGTCTGGCCCAGTGGGTGGCGACCGGATACGCGGCGGGCACCGTGTTCTTCCCCAGGGTGACCCGGCTGGCCGGGGCCACCATGGCGGCCGTGGCGATCTCCGACTGGCTCCAGCTCGCGTACGCGCGCCTGATGAAGGCCGCGGAGTGAGCGAGGCGGGAAAGCGGACATGAGTGAGGTGCTCGAACCTCTGGAGAACACCGGCGAGAGCCGCAAGGAGCGCGTCGACCGCGAGCTCGGCGAGCTGCTGCAGGGCCTGCGGGTGGCCGCGACGGGCGTGCAGGTGCTGTTCGCGTTCCTGCTGACGCTGCCGTTCTCCTCCGGCTTCGGAAAGATCGATACGACCGGGAACTGGCTGTTCTACCTGGCGGTCGTCAGCGCGGCGGTCGCGTCGATCTGCACGATCGCCCCGGCGACCCAGCACCGGATCCTGTTCCGGTCGGGGCTCAAGGAGCTGCTGCTGCACCGGGCCAACCGGCTGGGCGTGGCCGGCGGACTGGCCCTGGCGGTGTCGATGAGCTGCTCCACCGCCCTGGTGCTGGACGCGCTGACCAGCCCGGGGCCCGCCGCGCTGATCGGCGCGGGCGTGGCGCTGCTGTGCGCCTGGCTGTGGTTCGTCCAGCCGCTCCTGTCGCTGCGCCTGGTCGACAACGACTAGAAGCCAAGAACGGCTAGAAGCCAAGAACGACCAGAAGCAGAACGCGGAAGCAGAACGCGACCGCGGCGGCCGCGCTCCCGTATGCCTCGCGTCAGCTCAGCTCCCTGGAGCGCCGTTCTCTGAGGCGGGGCAGGATCCGCGTCGAGTAGAACTCGAAGAACCCCTCCTGCTCCGTGCCGATCTGCGCGATGTAGACCTCGTCGAAGCCGGCGTCCACGTGCGCGCGGATCGCGCTCAGATGTGCCTCCGGAGAGGGCCCGCAGGGCGTCGACCGGGTGGCGGCCTCCTCCGTGACGAGCTGCGCGAGCTGCTCGAAGTGCCGCGGCAGCGGCAGGAGCTGGGCGGCCTCGCCGGGGATCCCCTGGTTGGGCCAGAGCCTGTGGACGGTCTTGCGCGCCTCGGCCTCGTCGTTCGCCCAGCACACCTTCAGCCCGGCCGCGCACGGCCTGCCCTCGCCGCCCGCCTTGTGGAACGCCTCGACCATGTCGGCGGCGGGCGCGGTGTGGATGTAGCCGTCGACGGCCTCCTCCAGCATGCGCTGCCGCTGCTCGGCCGGGGGCCACTGATCGCCCAGGATGTGCTCGTTCAGCGCCTCGCCGGCGCCGACCCCCAGGCGGAACCCGCCGTCCAGCAGGGTCTGGGCTGTCGCGGCGGCCTGGGCGATGATCGCCGGGTGGACGCGGATGATGGGGCAGGTGACCGCGGTGGTCACCGGCAGCGACGTGGCCTGCGAGACGGCTCCGATGACGGACCATACGAACGAGCTCTCGCCCTGCTCGTCCAGCCAGGGGTGAAAGTGGTCGGAGATCCACAGCACCTCGAAGCCGGCTTCCTCGGCGAGTTTCGTCTGCCGTACGAGCTCCTTGGAATCATGCTCCTCACTGGACAGGAAATATCCGAAAGTCGTCATGCATCGCCAGATGCCTGGTTATTGTCAAGCAAACGTAACAATGGGTGCTTCGGCGGCAAATTCGATCGGTGCCAGGGCTCGATGATGTTACGAGACCCTTTGCAGGGGCAGTGGAGGGCCATGGCTACTCTGCTTTGGATCATCGCCGTGGTACTGGTCATCGCCGGGATCTACGTCATCCTGGCCCGTCGGGACATCCTCTGGGGGATCGTCCTCATCGTCCTCGGATTCCTGGTCGGCCCCGGGGGCGTCAGCATCTTCAATCCCTAACCGCAACCTCACCCACCAGCCGCAACCTCACCCACGCTACTCGCGGACACCGAGACGGCCACCGGCCGAAGGGCCGGTGGCCGTCTCGGGACCGGGACCTGGGTCTGGATCTGGACCGGGGTCGGGGTCGGGATCGGGATCGGAACAGCGAATCAGCAATGGTCGCCGTTCA
This sequence comes from Microbispora hainanensis, assembly GCF_036186745.1. Taxonomy (NCBI): domain Bacteria; kingdom Bacillati; phylum Actinomycetota; class Actinomycetes; order Streptosporangiales; family Streptosporangiaceae; genus Microbispora; species Microbispora hainanensis. The sequence goes on from NZ_CP108086.1 coordinate 485,036, forward strand.
GGCAGTAAACGGTGTAGGCGTGCTTGATGACCGGAAGGGCGACATTACGCACCCGGATACCACCGGGAGTGACGCCTTTTTCCGTGCCCGCATGCGCGTGACCGTGAATGAAAAGATCCGCGCCCTCGGCGTCGGCCGCCTCCGCCAGCATGTAGCTGCCGAGGAACGGATAGATTTCCGGCGGCTCGCCCATCAGCGTGTCCTTGACCGGCGAGTAGTGGCTGAGCACGACCCTGTGGTCGGCGTCCAGATCCTTGAGCGCCCGCCGCCACCGTTCGGCGATCTCCTTGGTGTGCCGGACGAACGCCTTGGTCTCCGGCTCGCCGAACTCGCTCGCGCACTTCCCGGCGAACCCGCCGCCGAAGCCCTTGCCTCCGGCGACCCCGAGTCGTACGCCGTCGATGGAGACGACCGTGCTCTCGTCGTCGAGGACGACGATGCCGGCGTCACGGAGGAGAGCGATGATCTCCTGGTTGCAGTCGGAGTGGTAGTCGTGGTTGCCGAGCACGGCGACGACGGGGATGGGCAGGCCGCTCAGCTCCTCGGCGACCACCCGGCCCTCGGCGATCGTGCCGTGCCTGGTCAGATCGCCTCCCACCAGCAGCACGTCCGCGCGACGCTCGATGCCCTCGATCTTCTTGCGATAGTGGCCGCGCAGATCCTCGCCCAGATGGATGTCGGCGACGGCGGCGATCCGCAGCTCCCTCACAGGTGCTCCTCCTCTCCCGCCTCCCGCACCTCGACCAAGGTGATCTCGTTGTGCAGCCGCAGGCCGGGAGCCGCCTCCCTGGCGACGTTCTCGATCTGGTGGCGCCGCTCGTCACAGGAGACCTGTCCGCGCAGGTAGACCTCTTCTCCTCGTACATCCACCCGAATGCCCAGCTCGGTGGTCCGATCGTCCTCCGCGAGAGCCCGCTGGACGCGGGCCGCGACATAGTGCGGCGTCTCCATCTCTTCCCCTCGTGTCCCCCTCGGTTCCTTCTCGCTAGCGCTGCCCGGCCCTTTCCGGGCGAAACCCGTTGGTTTGACGGGCGTGAGGGTGGATAGGGGAGTTGATGTTCCGGTGCCTAAGACGCAGGTACCTCCGCGGCGTGAGCATGCCGTGATGGAGGAGCGTCTTGGGAACAGGCACCGGACCCCACCCCGCCGCGTCGCCGCCCATGGGCCGCACGCCCGCTCCCTGCCTTCCCACCCCCCGCCTTCCCACTCCGTGCCTTCCCACTCCCCGCCTTCCCACCCCCCGCCTTCCCACTCCGTGCCTGCCGGCCGCGGCCCGCCATGCGTGCGCCCGCGGCTCCCACACGCCGCGACCGGCCGCCGTCCCCATACCGGCCGTCGACCCCGTACCGGTCACCGGGCCCGTACCGGCCGCCGGGCCCGCCCACCTGGACTCCCTGATCCCCGAGCCGGGTATTCGCCACTGCCGCACATGGAGGAACCCCCAGTGAAGATCGCCATGGTCTCGGAGCACGCCAGCCCGCTCGCCACCCTCGGCGGTGTCGACTCCGGCGGCCAGAACGTGCACGTCGCCGCCCTCGCCCTGGAGCTCGCCCGCGCCGGTCACGAGGTCACCGTCTACACCCGCAGAGACCGCGAGGACCTGCCGGAAACCGTCGCCTTCGGCCCGGGTGTGGACGTCGTCCATGTCCCCGCGGGCCCCGCCGCCGAGATGCCCAAGGACGAGATCCTGCCCTGGATCCCCCACTTCGGAAAGTGGCTGCACGACCGGTGGCTGTTCGACCGCCCCGACATCGTGCACAGCCACTTCTGGATGAGCGGGCTGGCCGCGCTCGCCGCGGCCGAGAAGCTCGGCATCCCGGTCGTCCACACCTACCACGCGCTCGGCAGCGTCAAGCGGCGGCACCAGGGCCCGGCGGACACCAGCCCGCGGGAGCGCGTCCAGGCCGAGGCCGACATCGGGCGGCGGGTCGACGGCATCATCGCGACCTGCAACGACGAGGTCGACGAACTGATCCGCATGGGCGTGCGGCGCCGCGCGACCCGGGTCGTCCCCTGCGGCGTGGACGTCGCCACCTTCCACCCCCACGTCGAGCCTCTGGAACGGCCGGAGCGCCCGCGCCTGCTGTCGGTCGGCCGTCTCGTGCCGCGCAAGGGCCTGGAGACCACCATCGAAGCCCTGCGGCACCTGCGGGACGCCGAGCTGGTCATCGCGGGCGGCCCCCCGGCGGCCGAGCTGCACCGCGACCCCGAGGTCACCCGGCTGCGGTGGCTCGTGACGCGGGCGGGCGTCTCCGACCGGGTCCGTTTCCTGGGCCGGGTCGAGCGCGACACCCTGCCCGCGCTGATGCGCTCGGCCGCCGCCGTCGTTTCGGTGCCCTGGTATGAGCCGTTCGGGATGGCGGCGCTGGAGGCGATGGCCTGCGGCGTCCCGGTCGTCGCCTCCGCGGTCGGCGGCCAGAAGGAGACGGTGGTCAACACCGTGACCGGCCTCCTCGTGCCGCCCCGCAACCCCGCCGCGCTGGCCAGGGCGCTGCGCAGGCTGCTCGGCGACCGGGTGCGGCGCACGGCGTACGGCATCGCGGGGGCCGACCGCGCCCGCGCGAGGTATGCCTGGAGCCGCATCGCCACCGAGACCCTGACCGCCTACGACCGGGTGCTGTCCGCCCGTGAGCCGGCGAGGAGCGCTTCCTGATCCGGCCTATGGGGTGAGCCACTGATGTCCACGGCCCCCGTGCCGCGTTCCGGCGGCATCGGGGGCATCGGCGGCATCGGCGGTCCGCTCACCGGTGCGGTTTCCAGCTGCTCAACCGCAAGTGCTCAACCACAGGCGGTCAACGGGCAGATGGTCAGCCACAGGCGGTCGACGGCAGGTGCTCAACCGCAGGTGCTCAACCACAGGCGGTCGACGGTAGGCGCTCGGCGGCAGGTGCTCAACCGCAGGTGCTCAACCGCAGGCGGTCGACGGCAGGTGCTCGGCGGCAGGTGCTCAACGGCGCCGTGCGGGCGCCCGGCACAGGAGTTCGATGACGGCCTCCTCGACCGGCCCGTGGGTGGCGAGCCTGCCCTCGCCGGTGTCCTCGCCCAGCCGCCCGAGAGGGATCGTCCGCCCCTTCTCGTACAGCGCGACGACGCGTGGGTCCACGTAGGAGGCGCGGCAGACCGACGGTGTGTTGCCCAGGTATTCCGACACCTCCTTCATCACCCGGGAGACGGCCCGCTTGCGCCCGGCGCCGCTGCGTACGGGGCGGGAGACGGCGAGCCCGACCGCCGCCAGGACCGTGGCGTGCCAGGTGCGGAAGTCCTTGGCCGAGACCTCGGTGCCGAACGCATCCTTCAGGTAGGCGTTGATGTCGGCGCTCCGCACGTCCACCCAGCCCTCGTCGGTGCGGTAGCGCAGCAGCTCGCCCCTGCGGCCCTTCGACAGCGCCGACAGCACCGCGCACACGTCGGCGTCGGTCAGCACCTGCTCCCGCTCCTTGCGGCCCTTGGCCAGGTAGCGGCACACGACCTCACCATCGCCGCATCTGACGTGCGAGGTCTTCAGCGTGGCCAGGCCGTACGAGTCGGTGTACTCCTCCCCGCCGACGCGGAAGAAGCCGATGTCGAGCATGCGCGCGGCGGTGGCCAGCACGCGCTCGCGGCTCAGCTCGTCGCCGCGCAAGTCGCGCGCGACCCGCTCGCGGAACGCCGGAAGCCGCCGGGCGATCTCCAGCACGTGGTCGAACTTGGCCTCGTCCTGCTGCCTGCGCCACTCGTCGTGGTAGCGATACTGCCGCCGGCCCGCCGAGTCGGTGCCCACGGCCTGGAGGTGACCGTCCGGATGGGCGCAGATCCACACGTCGGTCCAGGCCGGCGGGATCGCGAGGTGCCTGATCCGGCGCAGGGTGGCGTGGTCCTTCACCGTACGGCCGGAGGCCCAGGTGTAGCTGAACCCGCGCCCGCGGCGCCTGCGCCGGATGCCCGGCTCGCCGGGATCGCTCGGCCGCAGCTCGACGGGCGGTGTCTGGAAGACCTTGGCCGCCTCCGCGAGGGTCTCTTCGTCCGGGGAACCCCGGGTGGCCGCCTTGTGGGTCACAGTGCTCATCGCAGCAGCTCCCACGCCTGTTCGAGCACCTCGTCCACGCTCACGTCGCCCACCCACGAGACGTCCTGGTGACCGCACTCCCGCATGCCCAGCCGGGGGTCGGCGGGCGTCCCGCAGACCGGGCAGCCGGACGTCCAGGAGATCAGCGGCCGCTGGTGGCCCCTGCTCAGCGGACCCCAGTTGATCATGTTGCCGCACCAGTAGACGCCGACGGTGGGGGTGCCGGTCGCCGCCGCCAGGTGACGCGGCCCCGTGTCGTTGGAGACCAGCAGGTCGCAGGCGGCGTACAGCGCCGTGAGCCCGCCGAGGGACAGCTCTCCGACGACGGCCCTCGCCGGGGTCTGCATCTGCGCGACGACCTTCTCGACGACGTCCCGCTCCTCCTCGACGCCGGTCACCACCACCGGCCGTCCGAGGCGGTCGGCTACCTCGGCGAAGCGTTCCGGCGGCCATCTCCTGCGCCGGTCCCCCGCGCCCGGGTGGATCGCCACCAGTCCCCTGGGCACCTTGCCGAGCGTGCGGTTCAGCTCGGCCCAGTCCTTCCGCACGACCGCTATCCTCGGCTCGATCTCGGTGGCGGTCGCGCCGACCAGCCCCGCCACCTCCAGGTAGCGCAGGGTCTCGTGCTGGTAGTGGACGTACGGCACCCAGCGGTCGAGCGGCTCGGCGTCGGGGGCGCGCAGGCCGGCCGTCACCCGCGCTCCCAGGCGGCGGATGAACGGATTGGAGTCGCGCCCGCCGCCGTGCATCTGGACGGCCAGGTCGAACCTGCGCCGGCGCAGGTCCTCGCACAGCTCCTCGTACCGTTCCTCGTACGGCTTCTCGGGCGCGGCGGACCCGCCGGACCCGTCGGCCGGGGAGGAGACGCCGGAGATGGGCGGCAACGCCACCACCTCGTCCACCGGACCCGGGCGATCGCGCAGGAACCGCGCGTGCCACTCACGGCCGAGCAGGGTGATCCTGGCGGCCGGGTAGGCCCGCCTGAGCGCCCCGATGGCGGGCAGCGCCAGCAGCAGGTCGCCGAGGGCGCTGGCCCTCAGCACCGCGATCCGCTCGACTCCTTCCACGAGCAGGGCGCTCATGCCACCCGCCCCGTCCCCTCGTGCATCGGACACCCCCATTCGTCCGGCCCGCCGGCTGACCCCCGGCGGAGCACTCGTGTGGAGCGACGTCTGATCCCGGTTACCCCGGTGGGACGGCCCCAAACCGAGCGGACGGGTCTGCGGTGCCTGCTGTTTCCCCTGCGTTTTCGGGGGTAGCCGCCGGGAGATGACGGCGCTGCACCCCGGATATGTCCAGGCCCGTTCGACCGCGGCGATAGCGAACCGGATTCGAGGGTAGAGGGGGCCCCATGACCGAAGAACAACGCTCTCCGACCGGCAAGCCCATGGTGGAGGCGACCCCGATGGATGTGATCCGCATCCGCATCGGGTCGTTCGCACTGGTCTTCTGCGTCGCCGTACTGGTGCTCTCCTTCGTCGGCCGCCTGTGGGTGCTGACGGGGATCGTCGTGGTGATCATGGCGGCCATCGGCCTCTACATGGCCTTCGCCGTACGCAAGCAGAAGAAGCTGGGCGGCGGGCCCCGATCGAGAGGATGACGAGGTGAGCCTGAAGGACAAGGTCGTCGTGGTGACCGGCGCCAGCGGCGGCGTGGGCCGCGCGGTGGTCCGGCAGCTCGGAGCGGAGGGCGCGAAGGTCGCGCTCATCGCACGAGGAGAGGCCGGCCTCGCCGGCGCGGCCGTGGACGTCGGGGCGGAGGGCGGCACCGGAAAGACCTTCGCAGCGGGCGTCTCCGACTACGACCAGGTCCGCAAGGCCGCCCAGCGCGCCGAGGCCGAGCTGGGCCCGATCGACGTGTGGATCAACATCGCGTTCACGACGGTGTTCGCGCCGTTCCTGGAGATCACTCCCGAGGAGTACGAGCGCGAGACCAAGGTGACCTATCTCGGCTACGTCTGGGGCACCCGGGTGGCCCTGGAGATGATGAAGCCGCGCGACAGGGGCGTCATCGTGCAGGCGGGCTCGGCCCTGGCCTACCGGTCGATCCCGCTGCAGTCGGCGTACTGCGGCGCCAAGCACGCGATCGTCGGGTTCACCGAGTCGGTTCGGACCGAACTTCTCGCCGAGGACTCGGGCGTGAAGATCACGGTGGTGCAGCTTCCGGCGCTGAACACTCCGCAGTTCGACTGGGGGTTGAACCGGATGCGACGGCACGCGCAGCCGGTGCCGCCGATCTACCAGCCGGAGGTGGCCGCCGACGCGCTCGTCTACGCCGCCGGGCATCCGGAGCGCAAGGAGTATTGGGTCGGCGGGATGACCGCGGCCACGATCATCGGCCAGCGGCTGGCGCCCGCGCTGCTCGACCGCTATCTCGCGAGGACCGGAGTGAAGTCGCAGCTCACCGGTGACAAGACCCCGACCGGGGTGTCCAACCTGTGGGAACCGGCGGACGAGGACAAGGACTACGGCGCGCACGGCGGCTTCGACCGGCGCTCGCACGGCCGCAGCGTGCAGCTGTGGATGTCGCAGCACCGCCGCCTCGTCACCGCCGCCGGCCTCGGGCTCGCCGCCCTCGCCGGACTCGGCCTGCGCCGCCGCTGACGGCTCAGGCCCGCGCTCCTCTCCCCTACCCGACCCGGCCTCGGGCGAGGTGCCCGGCAGCCCGGTCGGTGATACGCGCGGGTGTGAATATCGCTCTATATCGAGGCACGACCTTTTCCTGCTGATACGTAGGGGCATACCGGGGTAGTCGAGGGCGATGGACGAGCTTGACTACCACTTCCTGTGCGAACTCGCGGCCCAGTTCCGGGTGGACTCGGTGCGGGCCGCCGCGGCCGCCGGCTCGGGACATCCCACGTCCTCGATGTCGGCGGCCGAGCTGATGGCCGTACTGCTCGCGCGTCACCTGCGCATTGATATCGCGGACCCGGCCAACCCGGCCAACGACCATCTCGTCTTCTCGAAGGGCCATGCCTCACCCCTCCTGTACGCGATGCTCAAGGCCGCCGGGGTGATCAGCGACGAGGAGTTGCTGACCTTCCGGAAGCGCGGCAGCCGCCTGGAGGGACATCCCACGCCCCGGGTGCCGTTCATCGACGTGGCCACCGGCTCGCTGGGCTTCGGCCTGCCCGTGGGGGTGGGGCTGGCGCTGACCGCACGGAGTCTGGACCGCCTGCCGTACCACGTCTGGGTGTTGTGCGGCGACAGCGAGCTCGCCGAGGGATCGATGTGGGAGGCGTTCGAGCACGCCGGGCACGAGGGGCTGAACAACCTCACGGCGATCATCGACGTGAACCGGCTCGGTCAGCGCGGCCCGACCCGGCACGGCTGGGACCTCGGCGCGTACGCCGCCAGGCTCGGCGCCTTCGGCTGGCACACCATCGAGATCGACGGCCACGACCCCGGCCAGATCGACTACGCGCTCGCCGACGCCCGGGCCACCCGGCGCCGCCCGACGGCGATCATCGCCAGGACCTGCAAGGGCCGCGGCGTGTCGGCCGTGGAGAACCGCGAGGGCAAGCACGGCAAGCCGCTTGAGGACGCCGAGCGGGCGATCGAGGAGCTCGGCGGGCCGCGCTCCCTCACCGTCGAGGTCACCCCGCCGGACGCCCCGGCCACGCCGTACCGGTACGCCGACGGCACGCTCGACCTGCCGGCATATGAGGTGGGTGAGCGGGTGGCCACCCGGACCGCCTTCGGCGAGGCGCTGGCCGCGCTCGGCACGGCGCGGGGCGACGTCGTCGGGCTCGACGGCGAGGTGGCCGACTCGACGAAGCTGGAGGCGTTCGCCAAGGCGCACCCCGAGCGGTTCTTCGAGTTCTACATAGCCGAGCAGCAGATGGTCGCCGCCGCCGTCGGCATGGCGGCCCGCGGCTGGACCCCCTACGCCGCGACGTTCGCCGCCTTTCTCACCAGGGCGTACGACTTCGTGCGGATGGCGGCGGTGAGCCGGGCGGGCATCTGCCTGGTGGGCTCGCACGGCGGAGTGTCCATCGGCGAGGACGGGCCCTCCCAGATGGGCCTGGAGGACCTCGCGGCGTTCCGCGCGGTGCACGGCAGCACCGTGCTCTACCCCTGTGACGCCAACCAGACGGCCCGGCTGGTCGCGGACATGGCCGGCCTGGAGGGCATCCGCTACCTGCGGACGACCCGAGGCGAGACCCCGGTGATCTACGGCCCGGACGAGGAGTTCCCGGTGGGCGGCTGCAAGATCCTGCGCACCGGCGGCCAGGCGACCGTGGTGGCCGCGGGCATCACCGTGCACGAGGCGCTGGCCGCCGCCGACCTGCTCGCCGAGGACGGCGTCTCCGTCACCGTCGTCGACGCGTACTCGATCAAGCCGCTCGACTCGGCCGAGCTGCTCGACGCGGCCAGGGCCACCGGGAAGGTCGTCACCGTGGAGGACCACTGGCCGGAGGGCGGGCTCGGCGACGCCGTCCTCTCCGCGCTCGCGGACGCGCCGGTGCCGGTACGCAAGCTGGGCGTGTCGGTGATGCCGGGCAGCGCGACCTCACAGGAGCAACTGGAGGACGCCGGCATCGACAGGGGCGCCATCCGCGAGGCCGTCCTGTCCCTGCTCCGCTGAGACCCGCCGAGCCTACCGGTGGGCGGCGAGGGCGCGGGCCGTCGGCGTCCCGGCGTCCGGCGGGTAGTCCGCGACGTGCCCCTGGTAGAGGACGCGGCCGCCATGCCTGCCGGGGCCGGGCCCGAGATCGATCAGCCAGTCGGCCTGCCGGACGACGTCCAGGTTGTGCTCGATGACCACGACGGTGTGCCCCCGGTCGACGAGGGCGTCCAGGACCCGGAGCAGTCCGTCGATGTCGCTCATGTGCAGGCCCGTGGTCGGTTCGTCGAGCACGTACGTCGTGGGCCGCTCGGCGTCGCGCAGCTCCTTGGCGATCTTGAGTCGCTGGCACTCCCCTCCGGACAGCGTGGTGAGCGACTGGCCCAGCCGGAGATAGCCGAGACCGGCCTGCGACAGGTGCCGCAGCGCCCGGTCGACGGCCGTGTCGGACAGCCGGCGCCTGGCCTGGTCGACGGAGAGGGCATCGACGTCGGCGATGGACAGACCGTCGACGGTGTACGCGAGCACCTCGGGGGTGAAGCGCCGCCCTTCACACGCCTCGCAGACGACCTCCTGGCCGTCCATGAAGGCCAGGTCGGTGTAGATGATCCCGAGCCCGTCGCACTTCGGGCAGGCGCCTTCGGAGTTGGCGCTGAACAGCGCGGCGGGGACGCATGCTGACCCTGCTGTCGATCCTCCAGACGGGACGGCCGTTCAGCGGGGACGAACTGGCCGCGCGCCTCGACGTCAGCCCCCGCACCGTGCGCCGCGACGTGGACCGGCTCCGGGAGTACGGCTATCCCGTGGAGACTCAGCCGGGACCGGGCGGCTACTACCGGCTCGTGGCGGGCCGGACGATGCCCCCGCTCGTCCTCGACGATGACGAGGCGATCGCCGCGCTGCTCGGTCTCGCGACTCTCGCCTCCTCCGGTTCGGGCGAGGACGGGGCGTTCGACGACGCGGCCACCCGCGCGTACGGCAAGCTCGACCAGTTCCTGCCCGCGCGGCTGCGGCCGCGCGTGGCCGCGCTGCGGGCGAGCCTGGAGACCGGCCGGCAGCTCGCGCCCGCGGTGAACGCGGCGCTTCTCGCCGGTCTCGCCGAGGCGATCGACGACCGGGAGGTCGTACGGTTCGGTTATCGCGACAGACACGGCGGGGAGAGCCGCCGGCGGGTGGAGCCGCACCGGCAGGTCCATCTGCTTCTGCGCTGGTATCTGCTGGGGTGGGACCTGGACAGGGACGACTGGCGGGTGTTCCGCCTCGACCGCGTCCGCGACCTCGTGCGCACCGGTGTCCGGCACGCTCCCCGCGCCCTGCCCGCCGACGCGGCCCTGGCCTACCTCCGCCAGGGCCTCAACGCCGACCGCCGGCGCGTACGGCTCGTCGTGCGGGCGCGGCCCGACCAGGTGGCCGACGCGTTGAAGTTCGAGGACGCCGAGATGCGCCGTGGGCTCGGCGCCGGAGAGACCCGGGTCACCGTCTGGCTCGACTCCTGGGAATGGCTCGTCCTCGGCCTCGCCCGTCTCGACGCCGACTTCACCGTCATCGAGCCCGAGGACTTCCGCGGTGCCTATGCCGCCTTCGCCCGTCGTCTCCTCGCCGCCTCCGGCCGCCCGGAACCACCGTCCACGTGACAGGCCCTTCCGGGCTGCCGGCGGCGCGTACGAGAGCGATCAGCGGGCCTTGGCGGTCGCCTTACGGTTGGCCTTCTTGATGGCGTCCACGAGCTCGTCCTTGGTCATCTTCGACCGGCCCTGGATGCCGAGGCGGCCGGCGACGTCATAGAGATGCTGCTTGGACGCGTTCGCGTCTACGCCCTCGGCCGTCTTGCCCTGCTTCGGCGTGCCCTTCTTCGCCTGCTCGTCCGACGGTCCGCGTCCCCCCTTCTTCTCCCAGTGGTCGCCCACCTTCTCGAAGGAGTGCTTGAGTGCGGCGAACGCCGTACGGTGGGCGCGCTGGCCCTCGCCGTACGTCTCGACGGCGGAGTCGTGCGCCTTGATCCACGTCTCCTGGGCCTCCTTGGGCGAGCGCTCCAGGGTCGAGGGCAGTTCCTTACGTCCTGGCATGTTCCATGCCTCCCTTCAGGCCGTCGGAAGTCCGTTGGAGGGGGTCAGATGGTGGGGTCGTCGTAGCGCCGCTCCTCGTACACGTGGCGGCGGGTGGCGGTCGTGTCCACGGGGGCGGCAGCGGTGACAGTGGTCCTGCGGCGGACCGTCGTCAGGCGCCAGATGCCGAAGAGCAGCCCGGCCAGGCCGCCCACCATGAGGATCACCCCGATCACCTGGATGTCGAGGCCCGCGATGGTGAAGTCGACCGCCCAGGTGAGGATGGCCCCCAGCATGATGAGGATGATGCTTCCGGCGATGGTCATGGCTTTCCTCCTTCGCCTTCTGCTCTATCCCCTCCACGGATTCCAAACGTCGCATGCGGGTGCCCGCATAGGGCAGCATTGCGAGTTATGACCGATATCCCCATTGTGGTGATGGGACTCATGGGCGCCGGGAAGAGCACCGTCGCCCGGCTGCTCGCCGACGCGCTCGGCCGTCCCATGCGCGACAGCGACGCCGATCTGGAGGCCAGGTTCGGCACGACCGCCGCCGCGATGGCCGCCGGTGTGGGCGCGGACGAGCTGCACGCCCGAGAGGCGCTGGTGCTGCGGGAGGCGCTGGCGGACCGTCCCACCCCTGTCGTCGCGGCCGCCGCCAGCACGGTCGAGGACCCCGAGACGCGCCGTGCGCTGGCCTCCGCCTTCGTGGTCTTCCTCGACGGCCCGCCCGAGGTGCTGGCCGAGCGGATGAAGTCGAGCACCCACCGCCCGCACTTCAAGCCCGACCTCGTACGCATGCTGACCGAGCAGCGCGACCTGCGGCTGCCGTGGTTCCGGGAGGTCGCGGACGTGACGGTCGATCCCTCCACCCACAGGCCCGAGGAGATCGCGGCCACGGTGCTCGCGCGTCTCGACGGCGCGAAGACCCGCTGAAAAGAAGACCCGCTGAAAAGACGTACGGAAAACCCTGCTGAGGAGACCCGCAAAAAGCCCTGCGCCGACGACAGGACCGCCCGATCCCAGGGCGGGTCAGGTTGAGCGGATCCGCCGGACGGGCCGCGCGTGAGCCGGGCGGATCAGTGGGGGCACGTGGTTCGGGCCGGCGGGCGCGCCGGTTTGGGCGGGTCAGGTGGCCGGGCCGCGCGTGAGCCGGGCGGGTCAGGTGGCCGGGTCAGCCGACCGCGATGCGCATCTGGTGCGGGACGACGGGCAGCGGCGACGGGCTGCCGGACCCGGCGAGAAACCAGACGGTCTTGCCGCTCCGGCCCGAGCTGGCCACTCCCCAGTCGTCGGCGAGTTCGTCCACGATGAGCAGGCCACGGCCGCCGACCGAATCGATGTCCGCCTCGCGCTGGTGCGGCACGCCCTCGCCCTGGTCGAAGACCTCCCCGTACACCCAGGTGCCGTTGCTGCCGAGCCGCAGGGTGAAGACGTTCCCGCCGTGCCGTACGACGTTGGAGGCGAGTTCGCTGACGATGAGGCAGCAGTCGTCCACGAGCTCGTCCAGGCCCCACCGGCCGAGCTCGCGGCGGACGAGAGCACGTGCCTCGCCGACACTCGCTCCGATGGCGGGCAGGAGGCATTCCGCGGTCCAGACAGGGGCCGGGTCGACCGGCGCCGTACCGAAGGGGAGAGTCACGCGCGCCTCCTTAGGCTCATGGGAGCGCTCCCACGGCTCAAGATACGGCACGCAACGCAGTCATGTGAATTCAAAGAAACAAGATTGTTTCCGGTCAATGCCCGTTCCGTGATGCGCGGAAAGGAGGAAAGGCCATCGATCTTCTGTACGTTGCCGGGAGTGCGCACGTCAGCGGCACCCCATCCGGCATGCCCCGCCCGCCACCGTGACCACGGAACGTGCCCACACCACCGGCTTCACCATGAAAATAGCTGAAATACGAGCATCCGTGACTCGCGATGCACGCAGACCGAATCATCTCGCATGTCCACTGTGCGACATAAGACCCAATTCGTCCGGCCTGCCGCTCACCCGAGCGCGGTGATCCCCCAGCGGTGGGCGACCCGTTCCCCGGGGGCCAGGCGCACCAGGCACTCGCCGGTCGCGAAGGCGTTCGGCGGGCAGCTCATCGGCTCGACCGCCACTCCGGCCCGCCGGTACGGCTCGGCCAGCGTGTCCCCCGTGAAGACCTGGAGCCACTCGACGCCGGACGCGGCCCACAGCTCCACGCCCCGGGATCCGCCGGACGTCCGGAGCCGGGCCCGCACCAGCCCGTCGCCGTCCCGCCGCAGGGACGTGTACGGGGTGTCGAGCACCGTGCCGCCGATGCGGCGTCCCGCGCGGAAGTCGTACTCCGTGCCCTCGACCGGGCGACGGCCGGTAGGGATCTGCTGCTCGTCAACCGGAGTCCACTCGGCCGCGGGCAGCTCCAGCACGGCGTCGTCCACCGTCTCCTCGCCGAGGGTGAGGTAGGGGTGCGCGCCCATGCCGTACGGCGCGACGCCCTCCCCCACGTTGACGGCCGCCACCTCGACCTCCAGGCCCGCCTCCCCCAGGGCGTACGACGCGGTCAGGTCGAGCACGTGCGGATAGCCGAGCTGGGGGAACAGCCGCAGCCCGAGCCGGATCGAGGCGTCGTCCCGGTCGAGGACCGTCCAGGGCATCAGGCGGGCGAAGCCGTGCGCGGCGTTGCCGGTCCTGGGCTCGGTGATCGCGAGCTGCCTGGTCTCGCCGTCGAAGTCGTATCTGCCGTCGCGCACCCGGTTGGGCCAGGGCAGCAGCAACTGTCCGGCGGCGCCCACCGGCTGCGCGTCCGCGGGGAACGACATGATCAGCGGCCGCTCGTTGTACGTCAGGGCGCGCAGGCCCCCGCCCACTTCGGTGACGGTCGCCGCGTATCCGTGCGCCGCGATCGTGTGCTGCGTGCCGGTCGGGGAAACGGCTTCGCGAACCGCTGATTCTGTCATGAGAGGGATTTTCCCATCCGGCCCATGACGCCCGCAGGGCACCCTGTGGAGAGCCTCGGGGCCGAGACCCGGCGGACTCTCGGGTCGTGAGCCCGGCAGCGGACCGGGCCCACGTCCTGGGCGTCACGTGGAGAGCGTCTTGCCCGCAAGGCCCTCCTGCGCGGTGAGCAAGGCGCGCAACTCCTCCGCGCTTTCGCCGCATGCGGTCATGATCAGGCCCCGGTCCATCTCGATCCGGGACAGCGACCTGGTCAGCCGGGTCGCGTACCAGCGGCCGGCGTCGCTCCTCCAGATCGACCAGCGGCCGGCGTACTCGCTGCTCAGTTGTCTCCAGGCAGCGTCCTCGGCTGAGAACCGCACTCGTCACCACCTCCAGGCTCTGTGCCGGGAGACAACGGTGTGCTCATCCGGACACGATTGGTAGTGAGAAGCGGTCTCCCCCCTCCGGCCGCACCGCCACACCGGCCCCGACGAAGATCTCCCGCCGGTTGCGGTGACTTCACCACGACTTGATCCCCGTTCCTCCCGTACCACCTGTCTCATGCCGGGTCGCGGGAACGACGCTGGTATGCGCGGGGCACGAGTGTCCGGGCGCGAGCAGGCGCGGCGAGGTGTCGTGTGGCAAATGTCGCCTCTCGGGTCATGCCGTACATGGTTTTACTACCTTGCCGGACAGAGAGTCAGGGGAGAGATTCGAGAGGGCCGACATCGAAAACGAAGGGAAGGTCACTTATGCCCGGACTCCCGCGGCTGCCGTTCGAGCGGCCGGACGTCCTGGGGATATCCCCCGGCTTCGGCGAACTGCGAGCCATAGCGCCGATCGCCAAGGTCACGACCGCCATGGGCGACGAGGCATGGCTGATCACGGGCTACGAGGAGATTCGGCAGGTGTTCGCCGACGACAGGTTCGGCCGCTCCCACCCCACCCCCGAGACCGCGGCCCGCCTGTCGAACAACGCCCTCCTCGGCGGCCCGACCGGCCAGTACGCCACGGAGCGGTCGGTCCACAAGCAGATGCGGCGCCTGCTCACCCCCGCGTTCTCGGCCCGCCGCATGCGGATGTTGTCGGACCGGATCGGGTCGCTGGTCGGGGCGCTGCTCGACGGGCTCGACGAGCAGGGCCCGCCGGCGGACCTGCACGCCGGTCTGTCGCTCCCGCTGCCGATCCAGGTGATCTGCGAGCTCCTCGGCGTGCCGTACGAGGACAGGACCAGGTTCCGGGCCATGGCCGAGGCGATGACCGACCTGACCGATCCCGAACGGTCCGCCACCGCCCAGATGGAGATGAACACCTACACCTACGAGATCGTGAAGGCGAAGCGGGACAACCCGGGCGAGGACGTCTACTCCGACCTGGCGGAGGCCTCGCTGCCGGAGGACGACGTGGCGAGGATCGCGGGTGGCCTGCTGTTCGCCGGCCACGAGACCACGGTCAACCAGATCGACTACGGCGTGCTGCTGTTCCTGCGCAACCCCGCCCAGCGTGACGCGCTGCTGCACGACCCCTCCCTCGTGGACGGCGCCGTCGAGGAGATCATGCGGGTGGCCTCGCCGAGCGAACACGGGCTGGTGCGTTACGCGCACGAGGACGTCGAGGTCGCGGGGGTGCGGATCCGCGCGGGTGAGCTCGTCATGCTGTCCACCCCGGCGGCCAACAGGGACGAGCGCGTCTACCCCGACCCCGACACCTTCGACATCCGGCGGCGCGATCCCCAGCCGCACGTCGGGTTCGGCCACGGGCCGCACCACTGCCTCGGGGCGTCCCTGGCCCGGGTCGAACTGCGCGCGGTCTTCGGCTCACTCTTCACGCGCTTCCCCGCGCTGGCGCTCGCGGTGCCGTACGAGGAGCTGAAGGCGCACACCGACAGGCTGGCCGGAGGGCTCCAGGCGCTGCCCGTCACCTGGTGAACGTCAGGAGGTGACAGCGGTCCGCCTCCCCGGCCGGTCGACGTGGAACGGGATGCTCGTGTCCCCGTCTCGCGCCCGGCCCCGGTATCGGGCGAAGCCCGATGAACCGGAAAACGGCCGCGCGCAGCCGGGGGCGCGGGCGAAGCCCCGTGAGCCGGACGACGGCCGCGCGCGGCCGGGGGCGCGGGTAACCGCACGTCGACAGCGACGGCGAGCAGGGCCGGGCCGCCCATCAAGCGGGCTCGGCCACGCGCCCAGCGGTTCGGCGCCGGCTTCCGTGCCGGCTTCCGTGTCGACTCCAGTGTCAGCGTCGCTGGCGGCGTCGGCTTCAGCTCCGATTTCCGTGCAAGGGTTCGGTGCCGGCTCCAGCGTCGGTTTCGCCACCGGTTTCGGTGTCGGCTGCCAGCCGGTACGCGCGATCGCGCAGCCGCAGCACCACCGTCGCCAGCAGCGCCGCGACCAGCGAGCCGGTCAGGACCGCCAGCTTCACCTGGGCGTCGCGGGCCGTGCCGAGGCCGAACGCCAGCTCGCCGATGAGCAGGGCCACCGTGAACCCGATGCCGGACAGGATCGCCAGCCCGCCGACGTCCACCCACGCCAGCCCCTCGTTGATGTCCGCACGGGTGAAGCGGGCGGTCAGCCAGGTGGCCGCCATGATCCCCAGCGGCTTGCCCACGACGAGCCCGACGACGACGCCCAACGACACCGGGTCGGCGAGCAGGTTCGTCACACCGTCCAGCCCTCCGAGCGGCACCCCCGCGGACAGGAACGCGAACAGCGGCACGGCCACCCCGGCCGAGATCGGGCGGAACCGGTGCTCGAAGTGCTCGGCGAGCCCAGGCCCCGCCTCCGGACCACCCGCCTTCTCACTGCGCAGGACCGGGACGGCGAAGCCGAGCAGCACCCCGGCCACCGTCGCGTGCACACCCGAGGCGTGGACCAGTCCCCAGGTCAGCGTGGCCAGCGGGAGCAGCAGCCACCACGAGCGCACCCGCCGCTGCACCAGCACGGCGAAGACACCCAGCGGCACCAGCGCCGCCAGGAGCGGCAGCACCGACAGATGCGACGTGTAGAACACCGCGATGATCACAATGGCCAGCAGGTCGTCCACGACGGCCAGCGTGAGCAGGAACGTGCGCAGCGTGGCGGGCAGCCGCCGCCCCACCACGGCGAGCACCGCCAGTGCGAACGCGATGTCGGTGGCCGTCGGAGTCGCCCACCCCCGCGCCTCGCCGTCCATGAGGGAGTTGACCAGCAGATAGAGCAGCGCCGGGACGATCACACCACCGACGGCCGCCGCGACGGGAACGACGGCCCGACGAGGATCGCGCAGGTCCCCGGCCACGAACTCGCGCTTGAGTTCCAGGCCGGCGACGAAGAAGAAGATCGCCAGCAGCCCGTCCGAGGCCCACTTGGCGAGGCTGAGGTCCAAATGCCATGCGGCCGGCCCGATCGTCGCCGAGCGCAGCCCCTCGTACGCCTCCGACCAGGGCGAGTTGGCGCAGACGAGGGCCGCGACAGCGGCGATCAGGAGCAGTGCGCCGCCGATCGTCTCCTTGCGCAGGATGTCGGCGATGCGACGGGTCTCAGCCCGGGAAGCGGGACCAAGGACAGACAGGCGGCGGGTCGGGGCCATGACGCTCCGTTTCCGGGTTCGATTCGACGACCGCCGACCAGACTTCCCGGCACCCCACACCCATCCTACGAGCGCATCGGACCGAGTCATCAGCCGCGCCATTAGCGCGCACCCCTGCTGCGCCTTCCGTCCCAGGTCCTCAGTCGTCCCAGGTATTCTCCTCGGCCGTTCCCACAGATCTCCTCGGCCGTTCCCACAGATCTCCTCGGTCGTCCCACGGGTTCGCCCTCGGTGAGCGCCTGCTCATCGGTGCCGGAGACGAAGGTTCTCGATCTACGCCTTGTTTCTACCGGCCGCTCCGTGTCCGACCCTCCACGTCCAGGACCTCCGTGTCCGGCCACTCCCCGTCCAAGCCCTCTCCGCCCTATTCGTATCCGCCCTCCGTGTCTGCCCCCTCCAACTCCAGGCCCTCTCTGTGTCCGGCCCTCTCTGTGTCCGGCCCTCCATGTCCAGGACCTCCGTGTCCGGCCACTCCCCGTCCAAGCCTTCTCCGCCCTCTCTGTGTCCGACCTTTCCTCTCGGGCGCGGGAGGCGTCAGAAGGGTGGTTCGTCACGTTCGCCTCCGAGCAGCGATCCGTACGCCCCGGCCTTGGGAGCGGGCGTCCCCGTCCCGCCGGCCGGCTTCGGCGGCGTGGCTGCTCCCGTCTCCCGCTGGGGAGACTCCTGCGGAAGTGGCGGCTCGGTGGCCGGGGCCATGGTGGGGGTCTCGGGGAGGTCGTCGAGGTACCGGTAGGACGTCGGGCTGGGCTGACTGCGGGGATGCGGACTACAGGCGGGGATGATGATCTTCGGAAGAGGACTCGGGTACCGGTGCCCCAGCGGGCTGGTCCAGACGACCATGTGAGGGCCCGCAGTGCTGACGCGCCAGCCGCCGTGGTGCCGGGCGCGATGGTCGTGGCGGCAGGCCAGGTGCAGGTTCTCCGCGTTCGTAGGCCCCTGCTCCGCCCACGGGAGGATGTGGTCCTGGTCGGTTCGGGTGGCAGGCGTGCGGCAGCCGGGCCAGGAGCAGACCCGGCCCCGTATCTGCACATAGCGTCGTAAGGCCGCTCCGGCTTGACGCCGGCGCTCCGAATCGGCCCCGCCGCCCGCCGTCCCCTCGGCTCGCCTGTCCGCCATACCGTTCATGTGCCGGCCCGCGGTGACCCCCTCGCCAGTGGCCAGGAGGGAGGCGGCGTGGGCGGACAACTCGGCGACCACCGGCGCCCACGCTCCGAGGACGCGGGCGGGCCGGGCGGCCAGCATCCGCAGGTGACTGAGGGTGATCTGTAGTTCGACGAGGCCGCCACGCCGCCGGTCACGGGCGGGGCGGTTCCGGCCCGGGGCGTGAGGACGGGCCCGGACGAGCCCGGTCAACGCCAGGTGGCCGTTGTCGTAGCAGATGGCGTACCGCCACTGCCCACCGAGCATGCCCTCGACGATGCACCGGGCCAAACCAGGGTGGACGACTCCCCAGCCGGGCAGATGGGCGGGATGCTCATCCAGGCTGAGCAGCGTGGTGAGCTCCAGCCGGATCTCCCGCACCGTCCACCCTCCGGTGCCCATCCGGACATCGGCATCCCCCTGTACCTGAGCGTGGGCATGCTGGAGCCCCACCCGGTCGGCCCCAGCTTCACCGGGCGCTGGCCTGGCAGGTCCAGCTTCATCGGGCGTCGGCCTGTCGGGTCCAACCTTGTCGGGTGCTGACCTGCAGGGCCCGGCCCTACCAGTCCCAGCTTGACCCGGCCCTGACCCGTTGGGCCCCACCTTGTCGGGCACGAGCGTGTCGGGTGCTGACCTGTCCAGCTCAGCTTGGTCGGGCACGAGCGCGTCGAGCTCAGCCTCGTCGGGCACGAGCGTGTCGAACGCCGGCCCGTCGGGCGCTGGCTTGCCGGGCGCTGACCTGTCCAGCTCAGCCTTGTCAGGCCCAACCTTGTCGAGTGCTGACCTGTCCAGCTCAACTTGGTCGAGCACGAGCGTGTCGAGCTCAGCCTCGTCGGGCACGAGCGCGTCGAACGCCGGCCCGTCGGGCGCTGGCTTGCCGGGCACTCGCTTGTCGGATTCGGCCTCACCTTGCCCGGTTTCATGATCGGGCGTACAAGGCGCTGTTTCCTCCGACCCTGCCGAGTGCGGCTCCATGGAGTGCGAGCCGCTCGCGGACGACAGTCCGCCGGGCCCATTCCCCGGGTGGCTACACGGCTCCGTGTCTTGGTCTCGCTCGGCCGCGCCGCTATCGGCCTCGGCCGAACCGTCAGCACCATTAGCACCACCACCATCAGCGCCGCCTGTGCTGTCGGCACCGCCGGTGCCGCCGGCGCCGTCCGCGCCGCTGGCCCCGCTGATGCGACGGCCATCCCGCTGATCGAGGTCAGCGTCAGGACGCATGCCATCACCGGGGTGGTCAAGGTCGTCACCGCTGCTCCTGGTGCCCCCGTTACCCCTGGTGCCCTCGCTGCTACCGGCCCCGTCATGGCCATCGACGTGGTTGTCATCGCCAGGAAGGTCGGGATCAGCACCCGGGCGCACTCCGCCACCGTCTCCGGGGCGGTCAGGGCCGTCACCGCCGCCATCGCTGCCGCGCTCGCCGCTGTTGTCACCACCGGAGCCGTCGCTGTTGTCACCACCGGAGCCGTCGCTGTTGTCACCACCGGAGCCGTCGCTGTTGTCGTCACCGGAGCCGTTGTCGTCATCGCCTTCCCGGGAAGGAAGGGTGTCGTGGAAGGGATGGCAGAGGACATGGGTGACGATCTCCTCATCCGACATCCCCTCGAACGTGCCGTCCAGGCTTCCGAGGAAGAGGTCCACCCGGATGTGATCGATCGGACGGCGGTCACCGGCCCGCTTGCACGCTCGGGCCAATTCGTCGATTCGGTCGCACCCGGCCGCCGCCCGGTCCAGCGGCAGGTCCAGCCCGGACACGGTCGCGGTGCCGTCCTCGTTGCGGGTCCCCACCACTCGGCGGCGGCGTACCGCCTCGGTGTACCGGCGTTCGGCCCAGGCGGGGTCGATCGCCAACGCAAGGCGCTGGATCCGCTCGATCAACTCTCCCACCGTCCAGGACGACGCCTGGGGCACCAGCTGGTCGCATACCAGAGCGGCCTGCTCGTCGGTCAACCCGACGGTCCAGCGGACGAACGCCACCGCGCGGGGTTCGTCGAGGGTCCCGGCCAGCATCGCCTCGCCCAGGATCGGCAACCGCCGATGAATGTTCCAAGCCAGCTCGAAGGTTGAATCGGCGCGGCGGCGTGACCACACCAGCGCCGCCCGCGCCTCATCCGGGCCGAACTCATCCGGCACCTCCAGCCTCACCACGTCGTCGCCCGAGAACGAGTCCCGCAGTCCCACCTCCAGCAAGGCCCGCAAGAACCACGCCCGGTCATGGCAGACCTGCCGGTAGGCCGCCTTGAGCACCTCCACCGTGTCGAACCCGGACACACGCTCCACGTTCACCTCGGCGAGCAGCCCGGCCAGCTCGGCACCCGGAGGTGTCATCGTGAGCCCGTCCGGTATCGGAATCGCAGCTCGCCTCGGCGCGAACGAGCCGACCCCGCTCACCCCGTGAGAAGAGGAGGAACGGGCACGATCAGAAGCAGACGGCACACGCGGCGACGAGGGCGCACCAGGCATCCGAGCCGCGGACGGCATGGACTGCCCAGGCCGTCCCTGAGTCCTGGATGACGCGGAGTGCGCCCGGAACAAGGCGGACGCGGACGGGCCTGGCATTGCCGGGAACCTCCTTCGCAGGCCGGAGACGAAAGCACTATGGGCTCCCGGTCGCCCGGACCGGGACTTACTCACACAGACTCGGCTACTTCATCAACCGGCACAGAGGCCACAGACCAGAACGCCAACCAAGCTCATCCGTAACAACTACTTCAGAGATTAACCGAACACGCTATCGAAAACAAGCCTGACCAGCGCAAATGTGGAGTCACAACCTAACGCGCTGCCTCCAGAATCGTGAGAGCGGAGCACTGGCTGCGTACAGGTCGCCCCCGGCGGCGTGCCACTCGGCGGCACAGGTCGTGCACTATGGCGAGCGACTCGGCGGCACAGGTCGTGCGCTACCGCGAGCGACTCGGCGACCGGCATGTACAACCGGCGGGCATGCTGGGGCACCGACGCCCACACCGGCAGCGCCACCGAGAACGACACCGGACAGCAGGCGGCCGGCAACGGGCAGCGCTGGCACCCTGGCAGCGGGACAGTACAAACAACGGCTCTGTCCCGTAATCATTCGCGCTGGGCAGGCCCCTGGCAGCGGCGGACAGGCGGCTCCGGCCGGGCTTTTCAGCACGACGTTCGCCTTGGACGGCCCGGGCGAGCCCCGAAATTGCCCATCTCGGGCTGGCGAACGGGAGGCTGGGGCGCAGCGCACCACAGAAGACCGGGGGAAGATGCCGCAGAGATGAAGAAAGCCCAGATCGGCTGTGCCGACCTGGGCTTTCATCTGGTGCGCCGCCAGGGACTCGAACCCCGGACCCGCTGATTAAGAGTCAGCTGCTCTAACCAACTGAGCTAGCGGCGCCCGCGATGTCCGTAACCTTAGCAGTCCCGCGAAGGTCGCGCACATCGCTCGAACGATGATCGGGATGTCGTGGCTCAGCTTCGCCAGGCGCCACTGGAGAAGGGCACCGGCTCGCCGCGCAGACCCGGCCCGTCGCCCCACTTGGTGACGACGTACTGGATCGGGATGTGACCCTGGTCGCCGCTGATGGTCAGCGTGTCCTGGTTCCAGGTGGTGCCGGTGAGCTCGGCGAAGGTCTTGCCGTCGATGTCGAGCATGACGCCGCTGTCCGACGGAACGCCCGGGCCCCGGTCGCCGATGAAGAACTTGGCCATCTTGCCCTTGTAGAAGATGTAGCCCTCGGTGCCGAGCGGCCAGCTCGGGCTGGCGAACAACCCCTGCTGCATGGGCTTGCCAATGGCCGGCAGACCGGTGTCGCCCTGGCGACCCGAGCAGTCGTCCCAGAAGTAGGAGCCGGTGGTGCTGCCCTGGAGCAGGACCTCTTCGTTCGCCGGGATGGCGAGGGCGAGGGAGGGCTGGCCCGCCGGCAGGGCGGCGGTCACGTTCGCGGCCTCCTTGACCGGCTGCTCGACGGGCGCGGGCACGGCGGCCACAAGGGACGCGGTGACGGCCACCGCACCGACGAGCGTCGCCGCGGTGGTGAGGCGTCGGTTGCCCGGCAGGTCAAACAGAGTCTTCATCAGGGCTGGGGATCTTTCGTGAGACGACAGAAAATGGCCATGCGTCATCTAGGGACCTGCATGCGGCAGACCGCGAAGACGGGCCACGTGTCCGGGCAAGAGAAGTCGATCACCCGGAGGCGTGTGCGCTGAAGCTATGGCGATCGGCCGGAAGGCCGTCGTGAGTCAGACGTGTGATCCGAGATGCCTTGGCTCGGAGGTCGGTGTGGGGTCACCCACGGTGATCTCCTCTCCAAGTCCAATCCAGCCACCGGTCGGCGGCAAATAGGACACTACAGGACGAGTCAGGACAGAGCAAAGCATGAGTCGCATAGCGCCCAGAAGATCTACCTCTGACCCCGTTTACCCCAAGAGCGTCTACGGCTCGCCGCCCCACCTTTGTGATGTTGACGGTGCGTAACGAAGGTGCGCCATCCGCGCACGGCAAAGCGCGGGGGCCGTACGGCAAGAGACCACAAAGAAAATCACCAGGGACGGCGCGGTAGAGCAACCCACCTCAAAAGCGGAACCGCCGAGCGAGGTGAAGACCGCCGGTTTACCAAAGCAAAGGCTGTTTGCCAGGGACGACCAGGACGAGGCCCGGCGCCCTGACCGCTGCGGTGTCCATCAGTGTCCGCAACGTTCACCGGCGTGGAGAGAGCGGAGCGGAAGGGAACAAGGACCGCAGCGAAGGTCCAGCCGAGGGACTTCACCAGGGAGGGCCGGAGGTTCCTTACGGCGCAGTGGCCCACCCGGCCAAGGACACCCTACGAGCGAGGGACGGCAAAGACGACTCCGGACTCGGTGAGCAGCACGATGCCGGGATGGTCCGGCACCTGCGCGGTGTACCGCTGGACCGGGACGAGGCCCGCTGTCCAGCCTGTACGGCTCACGACCCGGCTGGCGTGCTATCCATTGACGTTCCTGCCCCACACGCGAGGGACGGCAAGGGGGTCCGGACTCGCCCAGCGTGGCCGGGCCAACGGCCCGCTCGCGGCGACGCGACAACGATGGCGGGAGGGCGGGACGGCGACGGCGGGAGGGAGTGGCAAGGGAACGGCCAAAGCCACGGCAGCAACGGCGACGGCGGCAAGGGGACCGCGGGACGACGGCCACGGCGGGGGCAAGGGGAGGGAGGGATGGCAAGGGGGATCGTGGGAGGGCGGCAACGGCGACGACGGCAAAGGGACGGCGACGGCGGGAGGAGTGGCAAGGGGACGGCCACGTCCACAGCGGCGATGGCCGGCGAGGGGACGGACGGGAGGAGAACGGGTAGAGAACACTGGAAATGCCGGAGCCGGGCAGTCCCCCAACTGCCCGGCTCCGGATTAAAGCGGTTCCGCCAGGAATGCCCTCCCCAAAGGCACCGGCGGGTCCCCCGCTTTCCGGACACGGTTCCCCCATCCGCGTCCTTTATCGAGAAAGTCTGTCGTCCTCTCCCTGAGGACTTGCTTCAACACTACAAGGGGCCCTGTCATGAACTCGTCATAGGCAGGTTGATTTCCGGCCTACATCCGGGCAGGCCTTGGCCGCCCGTGCTACCTCCCGAGGTCCAGTTTGACCTCGGTGCCTTTCTGCAGCGACCGGCTCACCGTGCAGTGGCGCTCGTGGACCCGCCGGGCGACGGCCTCGAAGACCTCGCCGGAGTCCCCCGGGGGCAGCTCCACGTCGTACGTCACGGTGACCGAGCGCAGCAGCGTCGGGCTCTCCTTCTCGGCGGAGACCTCGACGGCCAGCCGTACGAGCCGGTGGCCGCGCTTGGCGGTGAGCGGCTCGACGGTCATGATGTTGCACCCGCCGACGGCGGCCAGCAGCAGCTCCACCGGGCTGAACAGGCCGTCACCGGAGCCCATCGTGATCTCGGCGCCGCGCTCGTTGCGGGCGACGAACCCGTTGTCGGTCCGCTCGACGCGTACAGAGCCCATGACCTCACCCTACTGGCAGCGCCAGCCGTACGAGCGTCCCGCCGCCGGGGGCGGCACTGGCCGACACGCTGCCGCCGTGGCTGTCCACGACCTGGCCCACGATGGCCAGGCCCAGCCCCGATCCGGGCAGCGCCCGCGCGGAGGGCGCGCGGTAGAAGCGGTCGAAGATGTGCGGCAGGTCATCCGGGGAGATGCCGGGGCCGTGGTCGCGCACCGTCAGCACGCCGCCCCGCAGCGACACCTCGACCAGGCCGCCGGACGGGCTGTACTTGGCCGCGTTGTCGAGCAGGTTGGCGACGGCCCGGGCGAGCCGGTCGGGCACGCCCCGCACCACCGTCGGCTCCGCCGAGACCGAGTATGCGGTCGACGGCCAGTGCCTGGCCGCCCTGGCGACCTCCCGCTCCACGAGCTCGTCGAGGCGGACGTTCTCCACGAGTACGGCGGGCTCCTCGTCGCGGGCCAGCTCGACCACGTCGGAGACGAGCGCCGTGAGCTCCTCCAGGCCGCTCATCACGGCCCGGCTCACCTCGTCGTGTACCTCCTGCGGCAGGTCGCCTCTCATCAGCAGCTCGATGTTGGTCCGCAGCGCGGTGAGCGGGGTGCGCAGCTCGTGGGAGGCGTCGGCGACGAGGCGCTTCTGCGACTTCGCGGAGCGTTCCAGGGCGTCGAGCATGGTGTTGAAGCTGCGGGCGAGGCTGCTGAGCTCGTCGTCCCCCGTCACGTCGATCCTGGTGGTCAGGTCGCGGGTGGTCGCCACCCGTCCCGCCGCGTCCTTGAGCGCGTTGACCGGACGCAGTGCCGCGCGGGCGGCCAGCCAGCCGAGCGCCCCCGACAGCACCAGGCCGCCGAGTGCCACGGCGAAGAACGGCCAGCCCAGGTCGTCCACGTCGGCGAGGGCGGCAAGCACGCCGTTGGGAGGCGGGTCGCCGTAGCCTCCGTAGCTCTCGTACGTCCCGTAATGGTCGATCGCCCAGTCGACCCGGCGGCAGGTGATGACGTAGGCGGCCACGATCACGACGATCACGCTCACCGCGCCGGCCAGCGCGGAGGCCATCGCGAGCCGCCAGCCAAGCTTCATGGAGCCTCCCCGGCGGCGGGCTCCCTGAGCGCGTACCCGAGGCCGTGGACGGTGTGGATCAGCCGCGGCTCGCCCCCCGCCTCGGTCTTCTTACGCAGGTAACCGATGTAGACCTCCAGCGGGTTGGACCCGGGCCGGAAGTTGTAGCCCCAGATGCGTTCGAGGATGAGCTGCCGGGTCAGCACCTGGCCGCCGTTGCGGATCAGGAGGTCGAGCAGGGCATATTCGGTCCTGGTCAGGTCGATGAGCCGCCGGCCGCGGCGGGCCTGCCTGCTGTCGGGCAGCAGGACCAGGTCGGCGAACCCGGCCTCCGGGGGTGGTGCGGTGCGGCGCAGCAGGGCGCGCACCCGGGCGAACAGCTCCTCCAGCGCGAACGGCTTCACCAGGTAGTCGTCGGCGCCCGCGTCGAGACCGGCCACCTTGTCGCCGATGCCGTCCAGGGCCGTCAGCATGAGGACGGGCAGCCGGTTGCCGTCGCCGCGGAGGGCGCGGCAGACCTCGATGCCGTTCATGCCCGGCATGAGCACGTCGAGCACCACGAGGTCGGGCGCCGCTCCGTCGATGGCGTCGAGGGCGCCCATACCGTCCCCGGCGGTCGCCACGCCGTACCCCTCCACGCGCAGCGCTCGCGCGATCGCGTCACGGACCTCGGGTTCGTCATCGACGACCAGCACCTGTGTCTTGACCACGCCATCATTGTGACGTGCGGAGATGAGAAGTTGCTTAGCGTTTGTCCTGATACTCAGGCGTCGGGGTGTTTGGACAGATACTCGACGTACACCGGCCGGAGCGCGTCGCCGAGCTCGCCCTCACCCGCCCCGATCGCGTCGCTGAGCAACGCCGAGACTCTGCTGAGGTCGTTCGCGGTCTCGTCACTGTTGCCGCTGGCGGCCTCGGCCGCCGGGATGACCTTCAGCAGATCCCACAGGAATCCCAGGTCGCCGTGCCGTACGGCGTAGCGCACGGCACGGTCGTGAAGCTCCTTCGCGGGGAGCGACTCGAGCTCTTCCACGTCCATCCGACCTCACCCCCAACTCGTCGGTTTCCCCCAGGTTTGCCGCTCATACCCCCGAAGCGGAAGAAAGACCACCAAACCCGGACAGGCTTTTTGCCACCTCCCGGCATCGGCGCAGCTCCTTCCCGCCATCGGCGCGGATCGCCCATTCCGGCCACACGTGAACCGCGCACTCTTTGCCGCGCCGTGGAAGGATTCTTGAGGTGAAGGTCCTACTCAAGATCATCGTGGTGGCCGCGGCCCTGTGGGCGTCCACCAAGCTGGTGGACGGCATCACCGTCAGCGCCGGCTCCACCGCCAAGCAGATCGGCACCCTCCTCGCGGTCGCGCTGATCTTCGGCCTCGTCAACGCCGTCATCAAGCCGATCATCAAGACGATCGGCTGCGCGTTCTACGTGCTCACGCTCGGCCTGTTCGCCCTGGTGGTGAACGCCGCCCTGCTGCTGCTCACGAGCTGGCTCGCCGAGCAGCTCCACCTCCCCTTCAATGTCGACGGGTTCCTGGCCGCCTTCTGGGGCGCCATCGTCGTCGGCGTGATCAGTTGGGTCCTCAACATGATCCTCGGCGACGACTGACCAGCTCAGGGGCGGGTGCGTCACCCGCCCCTGGGTCACATCCATGCGCAAAGCATGTATTCTGAGTAGGGAATTGGTACTTCCCGAAAGGACCGGCCGATGAGCGTGGACGTGCACCAGCACCTGTGGACGCCGTCCCTGGTGGACGCGCTGCGCCGCCGCACCCGCCCGCCGTTCCTGGACGGATGGACGCTCGTCCTCGACGGCGAGCCGCCGTACGAGGTGGATCCGGCCGACCACGACGTGGAGCTCCGGCGCAAGCGCAACGCCCACCTCGATCTGGCCCTCGTCTCCCTGTCGAGCCCGCTCGGGATCGAGCACCTGCCGCCCGAGGAGGCGTGGCCGCTCATCGACGCCTACCACGCCGACGCCCGCGCGCTGCCCGCGCCGTTCGGGGCCTGGGCCGCCGCCCCGGTGACCGACCCCGATCCTTTACGGCTCTCGCACACCCTCGACCTCGATGACGCCATGGCCGGGCTGCAGCTTCCGGCGACCGCGCTCGGCGACGCCCGGGGGCTGGCCCAGGTCGCCCCGCTGCTCGACGTGCTGGAAGAGCGCGGCCTGCCGTTGTTCGTCCACCCCGGCCCCGCCACCGCCGCGTCCGGCCCCGCCTGGTGGGCCGCCGTCGTGCCGTACGTGCAGCAGATGCACGCCGCCTGGTACGCGTTCGAGGCGTTCGGCCGGCCCCGGCATCCCCGGCTGAAGGTGTGCTTCGCGCTGCTGGCCGGGCTGGCCCCGCTGCATCGGGAGCGCCAGCTGGCCCGGGGCGCCGCCGGTCGCGGCCTGGTGGACCCCGATCTGTTCCTCGAGACGTCGTCCTACGGCCCCCGGGCCGCCGACGCGGTCATCCGCGAGCTCGGGATCGACGTCCTCGTCGCCGGAAGCGACCAGCCGTACGCCGAATCGGCGTGGCCGGACCCCGGCGACCCCGCACAACGAGCCATCGATCATGCCGTACGCGTGGCCAACCCCGGCCGCCTGCTGTCCCGGAAGGAGTCGCACCAATGAGCACGCCCACGATCCAGGAAGGCGCACTGTGCGCCTCCCCCGCCGATCCCGCAGCCCCCTTCGACGACCTGCCCGCCCGCGCGCTCGACCGCCGCGAGCTGCTCGCCCTGGTCGAGGACCTGGCCACCCGGCCCGAGCTGTGGCGTCACCACCTCAGCTTCGAAGGCGCGGAGGACGGGGGACGCCACTACGTCTCGCTGCACCGTGACTCGTACGTGGACGTGTGGCTGCTGTGCTGGCGGCCCGGGGACGACACCGGCTGGCACGACCACGACGTCTCCTCCGGCGCGGTCAAGGTGGTGGCCGGCGAGCTGAAGGAGTGCAACCCGCGCATCGGCGGCGTCCACCTGGAGACGCGGGTCGTGGAGGGCGACGCCTTCTCGTTCGGGCCCGACCACATCCACCGGCTGACCGGTGAGGCGCCGGGCTCCGTCTCGATCCACGCGTACTCGCCACCACTGTGGCGCATGGGGCAGTACTCCATCACCGAGGACGGGACCATGCGGCGTCTTTCGGTCGGGTACGCCGACGAATTGCGCCCGCTCGACCCGGCTTAGTGTCACGCGAGTAATTCGTTCATCACAGACGGTGACGCTAGGCTTCTGCCATGACCAGCGTGCTCGATGACTGGCTCCAGCCCCGCCCGGGAGGCGGGGCCGGAGGCGTCTCCGATCGGCTCTCCCGGCTCCGCCCCCTCGCCGACGAGCGGCGGGCCGGCGAGGACGACACCGGCCACCCCGACGCCGATCGTCCTGATGCCGATCACTCTGGCGCCGATCACCCCGACGCCGGCCTCCTCTCCTCGGGCCCCCAGACCCGGTTCCGCGAGCGCATGACGTACGGCCTGCGCACGGCGCTGAACGCGCAGGTCCCGGGTGACCTGGTGGCGGTCAGCCGGATGGACGTCCTGCTGGGGCCCGATCGGCGCGCCCGTCCCGACGTGTCGCTGGTGGACGACCTCGCCGCCTCCGACGACCGGCGGACCTGTTACCTCGCCGAAGAGGTGCGCCTGGTCATCGAGGTCGTCGGCCCCGACGCGGCCGGATCCGACCGCGACATGCGGCCGCGGCACTACGCGGCCGCCGGCATCCCCCACTTCTGGCGGGTCGAGAGCACCGGCTTCCGGCCGTTCGTCTACTCCTTCGAGCTCGACGCCGACCGCACCGGATATCAGATGACCGGGGTCCACCACGGCCGCCTCTCGGTGGACTCCCCCTTCCCCATCGCCATCGACCTCGAACGGCTGCCGCGCTGACTACGCCGCCCGTTCCGGCTGCCCCGTCTGCAGAGGCACAGGGCGGGCGGCGAGCACACCCGACGCCAACTGGAGGACGCAGGCCCCCAGCCCGGCGAGCAGGGGCACGGTCCAGCCACGGGACAGCTCGTGCAGCAGGCCGAACGCGAGCGGCCCGACCGCGGCCAGCACATAGCCGCTCGACTGGGCGACCGCCGACAGCGCGGTCACCGAGGCCGGGTCGGGCGCCCGCAACGTGATGATCAGCAGGGCGAGCGCGATCGACGCCCCCTGGCCGAGCCCGAGGACGACCATCCACAGCCACGGCGTGGTGGTGGGCGCGAGCAGCACGCCCAGATATCCGCCGACGGTCAGCAGCGCGGCCACGGCCACGTGCGGCGCCTGGGATCGGGCCCGGCCCGCGTGCAGGGGGACGAGCAGCGCGGCGGCGATCTGCACGAGGTTCGTCAGGCCCAGCAGATATCCCGCCTCGTCCGCGGGCAGGCCGGCGGCCTGGAACACGGTGGGCAGCCAGGCCAGCACGATGTAGAAGGTCAGCGACTGAAGGCCCATGAACGCCATCACCGCCCACGTCGCCGGCGCCCGGAGCAGGGTCGCGTACGGCCGATGGCCGGGGCCGCCCGGACGAGGATGGGCGGTCACCGCCGTCGTCGTCGCCGGGTCCTGGCCGGCCGCGCTCGCCGGGTTCTGGCCGGGCTCGCCCGCCGGGTTCTGCCGGGCCGTCCTCCCGCGTGCCACCCACCACAGAGCCGCCGCCACCAGCGCGAGCAGGGCCGGCGACCCCGCCGCCACCCGCCAGCCGACCTGTCCAGCGAGCGGGACCATCGCCGCCGAGGCCATCGCGGCCCCACTGACCATGACCGAGACGTACAGGCCGGTGAAGAGCCCGACCCTGCCGGGGAAGTGCTGCTTGACGAGGCCGGGCATGACGACGTTCATGACGGCGATGGCCGTGCCCGCCAGGGCGGCACCGCAATACAGGGCGGGCACACCGTCCGCGCTGCGCAGCGCGACACCGGCGGCGAGGACGAGCAGACCGGCCAGCAGCGTGCGGTCCAGCCCGATACGGGTGGCCAGCGCGGGCGCGACCGGGGCGAGCAGACCGAGGCATACGACCATCACCGTGGTGATGGCGCCGCCACCTGCGGGGCTGAGACCGAGGTCCCGCATGATGGCAGGGAGGAGCGGCGACACACCCGCGAGAGCGGGCCTCAGGTTGAGCGCCGCCAGGACGAAACCGCCTACCAGCAGCAGATTGCCCCGATTGGCCTTGATCCCGCTCATCATTCGCCAAACCCTACCGGCCGGTGTCGCGCCCCACCCGCTTTCCGCCCGTCCCACACCTGTCCCACGGCTCGTCCCCCGGGCTCGTCCCCGGGCTCATCCCCCGGGTCCATCCCGCGACCCGTTATCCCGGCCGCCGTCGGCCGGCGCTAGGGTGCGGTCGGGAGGTGGGCGGTCATGGCGGAGGAGCACGTCCAGTCGCTGGCCCGGGGTCTGGCCGTGATCCGGGCGTTCGACGCCGCGAGCCCGGAGCTGACGCTCAGCGACGTGGCCCGCAAGACCGGTCTCACCCGCGCCGCCGCGCGCAGGTTCCTGCTGACGCTCGCGGACCTGGGCTACGTGCGCACCGACGGGCGGCTCTTCTCGCTGTCGCCCCGGGTGCTTGAGCTGGGCTACGCCTACCTGTCGAGCCTCTCCCTGCCCGAGGTCGCGCTGCCGCACCTGGAACGGCTCGTCGCCGAGGTGCACGAGTCGGCCTCGGTCTCCGTGCTGGACGACACCGACATCGTCTATGTGGCCCGCGTGCCGACGGCCCGGATCATGCGGGTGACGATCGCGATCGGCACCCGCTTCCCCGCCTACTGCACCTCGATGGGCCGGGTGCTGCTCGCGGGGCTCCCCCCTGAGGAGCTCGACGCCTATCTCACCCGCGCCGGGCTGGAACGGCTGACCTCCCACACCACCACCTCGCCGGTCGCCCTGCGCGCGGCGCTCGACCTCGTACGGACCCAGGGCTGGGCGATGGTGGAC
Source organism: Microbispora hainanensis (assembly GCF_036186745.1). NCBI lineage: Bacteria > Bacillati > Actinomycetota > Actinomycetes > Streptosporangiales > Streptosporangiaceae > Microbispora > Microbispora hainanensis. The sequence continues at coordinate 516,216 of NZ_CP108086.1, forward strand.
CAGGAACTGGAAGAAGGGCTGCGCTCCATCGCCGCGCCGATCAGGGACCACGGCGGCCGGGTGGTGGCGGCGGTCAACATCTCCTCGCACGCCAGCCGCACCACCGTGGAGTCCGCCCGCCGCGACCTGCTCCCCCCGCTGCTCGCCACCGCCGCCAGGATCGAGGCCGACCTGCGCGCCACCGGAGGCGCACGCAGCCCGGCAGCCCATGGCAGGGCACACCAGGAGCACAGCACGGCACTGCCCGGCAGCCCATGACAGGGCACACCAGGGGCACGGCAAGGGCACAGCCCAGCAGCAGTCCAACGGGGCATCCCGGGGACACATCAGGTGAACACACCTCCGCGCGCCCAAGACACCCCGCAAAGCGCCCTCAGATCTCCACAAAAGCGACCAACTCTCACCAGAACACTGACAACGTTGTCTAGTGCCGTGAAATGGGAGATGATCCCTCCGTGGTAGAGACGAGACGCGGCCGTCCGACCATGAACGACGTGGCCGCCGCGGCCGGCGTGGCGCTCAAGACCGTCTCCCGCGTCGTCAACAACGAGCCCGGCGTCAACGCCGTTACCGCGAGCCGCGTGCTGGCGGCGATCGAGCGCCTCGGCTACCGCCGCAACGACAGCGCGCGCATCCTGCGCCGGGGCCGTACGGCGAGCATCGGCCTGGTCATCGAAGACGTGGCCGACGCCTTCTATTCCAGCCTCAACCGCGCCGTCGAGGACGCCGCGCTGCACCACGGCTATCTGCTGTTCACCGGCTCGTCCCAGGAGGACGCGGACCGGGAGCGCGATCTCGTGCTCGCCTTCTGCGCCCGCCGCGTGGACGGGCTGATCATCGTGCCTGCGGGGAACGACCACGGCTACCTGGCACCCGAGTTCGACGCCGGGATCAAGGCGGTCTTCGCCGATCGGCCGCCGGGCGCGGGATGCGAGGCGGACACCGTCCTGTGCGACAACGTGGGCGGTGCCCGTACGGGCACGGCGCATCTGATCACGCACGGCCACCGCCGCATCGCCTTCCTCGGCGACGCCCCCGGGATCTTCACCGCCGTCGAACGGCTGCGCGGCTACCGGCAGGCGCTGGCCGCCGCAGGCCTGCCGTACGACGAGGGACTGGTGGTCATGGGGCCGCCGGACCCGGCGCGGATGCGGGCCGACCTGACGCGGCTGCTCACGGCGTCCGACCCGCCGACCGCGTTGTTCGCCGGCAACGGCCGGACCACGGTGGCGATCCTGCGTGCGCTGGCGGCGCTCACCGAAGCCGCCGACGCGGGCGCCGCGGGCGGCCTCGCCCTGGTGGGGTTCGACGACTTCGAACTGGCCGACCTGCTCGGCATCACCGTGGTGGCCCAGGATCCCGCCCGGCTCGGCCGTACGGCCGCCGACCTGCTGTTCATGCGCCTGGCCGGGAACGAGGAGCCGACCAGCAGGATCGAGCTGGCTACGCGGCTGGTTCCGCGGGGCTCGGGCGAGCGCCCCCCTCTCCGGGCGGCGGGCTGACCCGCCCCGACGGACCACCACGCGGATCACCGCCCGGATCACCCCGCCGATCACCACGCAGGGAGCCGCGCAAGTCGCCCCGTAGATCGCCCCGCCGATCACCACGCAGGTCGCCGGCGCTGAGCACCAGACACGTGGCACCCTCAGGAGGTCGCCTGCGACCATGAGGGCCCGCGGTCGCCACCGGTCGGCGAGCGGCAGCAGGAGCATCCCGCCCGCCACCAGGCCGGTCGCCGGCGCCCGGGTCGGGCGGCAGGTCCTCTATCGGCGCACCCCTCTCGGGGCGCGCTGGTGGCCGGCCGCCTCGACCCGTGAATCCGTACCCTTGGGACTCAGCCCTTGAGCGCGCCCGCCATGAGGCCGCGCATGAAGAACCTGCCGAGCAGCACGTAGATGATCATCGTGGGGATGGACGCCAGGATCGCCGCCGCCATCTGCTGGCTGTACGGCGTGGTCACCGCGCCCGCGATGTTGTTGAGCATGACCGTGGTCGGCCAGGAGCTCGGCCCGGTGAGGAAGACCGCGAACAGGAAGTCGTTCCACATCGAGGTGAACTGCCAGATGATCACCACGGCGAACGCCGGGCCGGAGACCGGCAGCACGATCGACCAGAGCGTCCGCAGCATCCCCGCGCCGTCGACGCGGGACGCCTCGATGAGCTCATCCGGGATCGTGACGTAGTAGTTGCGGAAGATCAGCGTGCAGATCGGGATGCCGTACACCACGTGGGCGAGGACCAGGCCCGGGATGCCGCCGTACAACTGGATGCCGAGGGCGTCGCCCACGTTCACCATGAGCTGCACCAGCGGGATCATCACGCCCTGGTAGGGGATGAACATGCCGAACAGGAACAGCGTGAACAGCACGTCGGCGCCGGGGAAGCGCCATTTCGACAGCACATACCCGTTCAGCGCCCCGAGGGCGGCGGAGATCAGCGAACCGGGCACCGCGAGCAGGAAGCTGTTGACGATGCCGGGTTCGAGCTTCTCCCAGGCGACGCTCCACGCCTCGGTCGTCCACACCTTGGGGAGGTTCCACGCCTGGGTGGGGTCGGCCTCGGTCAGCGGCTTGAAGCTCGTGACCAGCAGCACGTAGACCGGGATCAGGAAGACCAGGACGAACAACAGGAGCAGGACGAGCCGCACCCATCTGCCCGCCCGGCCCTTGTCGCGGGCCGGGGCGGCGGGCGCCGTACGCGGGGCCCTCTCGGCGACGTGCGCGGTCATGAGCGCTTCCCCTTACGCGCGTCCCAGATCAGGTAGGGAACGACGAAGACGGCGACGGACAGCACGATGTAGGACGCGATCGTCGCACCCTTGGCCGGGTCGTGCGAGTCGTAGACGGCCGTCCACATGAACGTCGCGGGCACGTCGGTGATGATCTGCTTGCCCGACACCGCGACGACGAGGTCGAAGACCTTCAGCGAGATGTGTCCGAGGATGATCAGCGCGGACAGCGTCACCGGGCGCAGCATCGGCAGCACCACGTGGCGGTAGACCCCCCACTCACTGCAGCCGTCCACCCGGGCGGCCTCGCGCAGTTCTTCCGGCACGCCCCGGAATCCGGCGAGGAACAAAGCCATGATGTATCCGGACATCTGCCAGATCGCCGGAATCGCCATGGCGGCCATTCCCCAGTCGGGATCACGGAACCACTGCCATTGCAGGAAATCGAGCCCCACATAGTGGAACAGCCGGTTGAGCCCGACCGCATGCTCACCCGTCGCGCTGTTCATCAGCCACCGCCAGACCACGCCGGTGGCGATGAAGGAAACGGCCATCGGGAACAGGTAGACGGCGCGGAAGCCGCTCTCCGCCCGGATGCCCTTCTCCATCAGGAAGGCGAGGAACCAGCCGAGGACGAGGGCGCCGCCGACGAAGACCAGGGTGAAGACGATCGCGTGCCGGACCGAAAGGCCCCAGCGCTCCTCGCTCCAGATGCCGGTGAAGTTCTCCAGCCCGACGAAGTTGCCGGGAATCTCCGCGATCTCGTCGTGCTTGTCGGTCATGGCGAGCTTGAAGTTCCAGCCCAGCAGGCCGTACACGAAGACCGCGATGAGGATGATCGACGGCGACACCAGGAGTAGCCCGGGCAGCCATCTGCGCACCCGCGTCACTTGTACCTCTCAGAAGTCAAGTACGGCCCACGCCGATGTGGACCCAGCGTGGGCCGTACGAGGAGATCAGCTCACTGGCCGCTGTTCTTGGCCGCCGCGACCAGCGCCTGCTGGAACTTGGCGACGTCGTTGTCCTGCTGGAACAGGCCGACCGCGTCGGTGATGGCCTGCCGCCACTGGTCGTTGGCGACCACGCCGTGCTGGATCGAGCCGGCCAGCTTGTCGTTCGCCCACTGCTCCAGGTCCCACGACAGGTAGTCCTTGTAGAGGGACTGGTCGGCGTCCTTGCGGGCCGGGATCGAGCCCTTCAGCGGGTTGAAGGCGTCCTGGCCCTCCTTGCTTGCGGCCACCTTCAGCCACGCGATAGCGCCGTCGCGGTTGGGCGCGCCCTTCGGCAGGGTGAAGCTGTCGGACAGCCACATGAAGGTGCCGTCCGTGCCCGGCGACGCGGCCCAGTCGAAGTCCTTGTGCGACTCCTTGCCGAGGCCGCCCTCAGGCGGGTTGTGGAAGTAGCCGTAGGCCCAGTCGCCCATGATGTTGAAGGCCGCCTCGCCGTCGGCGACCTGCTTGGCCGCCGGCTGCCAGTCGTCCTGCGGGCTGCCCGCGTACGACAGGATGGTCTTGAAGTTCTCCAGCGCCTTGGTCACGTTCGCGTTGGACCAGTCGGCGTTGGCGGTCCACAGCGCGTTGTAGGCGTCGGTGCCGAGCGAGCCGAGCAACACGGACTCGAGCAGGTGCACCAGGGTCCACTGCGAGCCGATCGACAGCGGGATCTTCCCGGCCTTCTTGACCTTGTCGAGGTCGGTGATGAACTCCTCGATGGTCTTCGGCGCGCCGTCGATGCCGGCGTCCTTGAGGACCGAGGGGTTGAACCACAGCACGTTCGACCGGTGGATGTTCACCGGCACGGAGTAGACCTGGCCCTGCACCGAGATCTGGTCGATGAGCTGCTGCGGGAAGACTTCCTTGAGCTTCAGCTCGTCGTACAGGAAGTTCAGCGACTCAAGCTTGCCGCTCTTGATGTAGCCCTGGAGCTCGGCGCCGGCGTGGCCCTGGAAGGTGTCCGGGGGCTGGTTGGCCTGCAGCTTGCTCGACAGCAGCGCACGAGCCTGGTCGCCCGAGCCACCCGCCACGGCGGCGTCGAAGAACTCGAAGTTCGGGTTCTGCTTGGCGAAGATCTCACGCATCGCCTTGAGGCCGTCGGCCTCACCGGGACCCGTCCACCACGAGAAGACCTCGACCTTCTTCGCGGCCTGGCCGCCTCCGCCCTCCTGCTTGTCACCGCCGCCACAGGCGGAAAGAGTGAGCAGACCTGCAACAGAGACCGCGACGGCCGCCATCCACCGTCGTCTCATCGCAACATTCCCTTCAGCCTATTCACGAGGATTTCGGGCCCCCGAAGACACATATGGCTGACAACGTTGTCAGCAGGCCCCAATCAACCCACTTTCACCGGCACGTCGTCAAGTTTGTGCAGATAACGTCTCTGCATACCGGGCCATGGCGTGGTGTTAGGGACGTGCGTCAAAGCGATCGGCGCGACCGTGGCCCGCGAAATTGTCGGCTCGCGCGCTCACACTGCAGGCATGACGGTCACACACCAGGGGGGATCTGATCATCTGTCGGAGGACGACCTGCCGGACATGGCGGACGTCGAATCTCCGCAATGGGCGCGACACTACGGCACGATGGCGGGGCTCGGCTTCCTCACGGTCGCCCGGCGGCTGCCCCGGCTGATCCGGCAGGCGCTGGGCATCGCCTGGGAGGCGAGTCCCCGCGACACCGTGGCCACGGTCACGCTGAGCACACTCGGCGGCGTCTTCACCGCCTTCGGCCTGCTCGCCACGACGGGCGTGCTGACCGCGCTCTTCCAGTCGGGCCCGACTCCGGACCGGATCCGGGCCGCGCTGCCCAGCCTGCTGCTCGTGGGCCTGGCTGCCGTCGCGCGCACGACCCTGCAGGCCGCCGCGGGCTGGGCCCAGTCCCGGCTCGAACCGCAGGTCAGCAGGATCACCGAAGAGCGCCTCTACACGCTGACCAGCCAGGTCGACCTCGTCTGCTTCGACGATCCCGAGTTCCACGACGCGCTGCAGCGGGCCCGCATGCGCGGCATGCAGGTGGCCGAGGTGGTCGTGAGCACCGCGATCGACACGCTGACGGGACTGGTCGGCATCGTGGCCGCGGCGGGCGTGCTGGGCGTGCTGCACCCCGTGCTGCTGCCGCTGCTCCTGCTCGCCGTCGTCCCCGACGCCTGGGCGGCCGTACGGGCCGCGCGGATGCGCTACACGACCGCCCTGGTGCTCGTCCCGGCCAGGCGACGCAAGTGGATCATCGAGGAACTGCTGGCGGACAAGGACACCGCGGCCGAGGTCCGCACGTTCACCATGCGCGGCTTCCTGCTGCGGATGTTCGACGCGGTCGCCCGGGGCGAGCAGCGGGTCATGCTCGACCTCGCGCGGCGGCAGACCGTCGCCCGCGTCCTCGGGGAGGCGCTGGGCGGTCTCGGGCAGGGCCTGGTCTACGTCGCGCTCGGCCTGCTGCTCGCGGCGGGCGCGGTGCCCCTCGCGGTGGCCGGCACGGCGGTGCTGGCCATCAGGTCCGGGCAGACCTCGCTGTCGAACTTCATGTACGCGACGAACCGGCTCTACGAGGAGGGCCTCTACTTCACCGACTTCCTGGACTTCGCCGCACACGCCGAGCGCCGCATCCGGCCGCTCCGCGACGGAACGGCCCCCGAAGACTTCGGCCGCATCACGGTCGAGGAGGTCACCTTCTCCTATCCCGCCGCGCCGGCCCCCGCCCTGCGCGGGGTGTCGGTCCGCATCGAGCGCGGGGAGGTCGTGGCCCTCGTCGGCGAGAACGGCTCGGGCAAGACGACCCTCGCCAAGATCCTCGCGGGCCTCTACGAGCCGGACGGCGGGCGCGTCCGGTGGGACGACGTCGACCTCGCCGAGGTCGATCCCGACAGCCTGCGCCGCAGGATCGCGGTCATCGCCCAGGACCACACCCGGTGGCCGCTGACCGCCCGCCACAACATCACGATGGGCATGGAGAAGGGCGAGGCCGAGGTGACCCGCGCCGCCGAGGTCGCCGGCGCCGACCAGGTCATCGCCGAGCTCCCGTACGGCTATCGCACGCTGCTCGACCGGCGGTTCAAGAACGGCCACGAGCTGTCGGGCGGGCAGTGGCAGCGGATCGCGGTGGCCCGCGGGTTCTACCGGGACGCGCCCCTGCTGATCTGCGACGAGCCGACGGCCGCCCTCGACGCCAGGGCGGAGCACGCGCTGTTCGAGCGGATCAGGCAGCACGCCGACGGCCGGACCGTGCTGCTCATCACCCACCGCCTCGCCAGCGTCCGCTACGCCGACCGCATCTACGTGCTCGACCACGGCAAGGTCCGCGAACACGGCACGCATGAGGAGCTGATGGCCCTCGACGGCCTTTACGCCGACCTCTACAACCTCCAGGCCGAGGCCTACCGCTCGGCCTGAGCCACCAGGCCCGAGCCACCGGCCCGAACCACCGGCTCGGGCCACCAGCCCGAGTCACCTGCTCGATCCGCTCTGCCGGGCCCGCTCACGACGAGCAGACCCGGCAGACGCGGCCCGAGCGGGTGCGGGCGCGGGCGCGGGCCGGTCCGCGCGGATGGTCGGGCACGGATGGTCACGCGCGCATCAGGCAGGCGCGGGCGGTGGCGCGGGGGCCAGGCAGACGCGGGCGGTGACGCGCGGGCCGGTCAGCGCGCCAGGCAGACGCGCGCCACGCGGGCGCGGGCCGGTCAGCGCGGGCGGTGACGCGCGGGCCAGGCAGGCGCGGGCGGTGGCGCGGGGGTCGTCAGGAGGCCCGTTCGCGGTCGGGGAGCATGTCACGCATGGTGAGCACGTCCTTGTAGTACTGGATCTTCCGCTGGATCGCGCCCTGCTTCTGGCTCAGGTCGGCGATCTGGGCCTCGACCTTCCGGTCGTGCTCCTCCAGCAGTGCGATCCGGTCCGCGATGGTGTGCTCGCCCTGCCGTACGAGCTGGGCGAAGCGCAGCATCTCGGCGATCGGCATGCCGGTGTCGCGCAGACAGCGGACCATGCCGAGCCAGCTCACGTCGTCGTCGCTGAACCGCCGCTGGCCCGCCGCGTTACGGCCGATCGGCTCCAGCAGCCCGATCCGCTCGTAGTAACGAAGGGTGTCGAGGCTGAAACCGGTCTCCTCGACGACCTGTCCAGGTGTGTACTCGGCCACGCCTTTGATCCTGGCACATCGCGTGTTCTGTAGGCGCTTCGCAAGTGGATCGCAAGCCGGGGATTTATAACGGGTCGTGCCACCTACGATCCGGTGCCCGCGTCTCCCCGGGGAGCGTCCGGGCGGCGTCCCCGATGGAGCCAGTGAGAAATGCCCGGCATCCCCCGCTCGATCGCCGCTTCGGTGTCCCTCTCCGCCGCGGTTCTGCTGTCGGTCCCGGCGGTCCCGGCCGCCGCGGCGACGCCCGCAGACCGCCTCCCCTGCCGTCCGGGCAGCGGCCCGCATCTCGCCGGCCGGGACCTCACCCGGATGACGCTGCCCGCCGACCTGTCCTGCGCGGACCTGCGGGGCGCCAGGCTCGACGGCCTGACCGTCCGGGTCCCGCTCGTCGGGGCCGATCTGACCGGTGCCTCGCTCAAGGGGGCCCACCTCGGGTACGCGCAGATGGCCGGGGCCAGGCTGCGCAAGGCCGACCTGTCCGAGGCCGAGCTCTACTACGCGGACCTGCGCGGCAGCGACCTGCGCGGGGCGACGATGGACGACTCCTCGCCCTACTACGCGCACTTCGAGGGGGCCGACCTGAGCGGGGCCACGATGGCGCGAGCCAAGACGTACGACGCGCAGTTCGACGACGCGAAGCTGGTCGGCGTCGATCTGACCGACGCCGCCGCCTACGGCGCGGACATGCGCCGGGCCGACCTCACCCGGGTCAAGGCGCCGAAGGCCAGGCTCTACGGCGCCACCTTCATCAGGACCGTCCTGCGGCAGGCGGATCTCAGCGGCGCGCAGTTGTACGAGTCGGTGATGACCGGGGCGGACTTCCGGGGGGCCGACCTCACCGGGGCCGACCTGCGGGACGTCAGGGACGCCCGGCTCACCGGGAGCAAGGGAGTCCCCCGGTTCCTGCCGGCGCCGGACCGGGCGTGCAAGCCCGGCAGCGGGCAGGACTACCGTGGCTGGGACCTGACCTCGGTGGCGGACTTCCCCGACGACCTGAGCTGCGCCGACCTGACCGGCGCCAAGCTCGACGGCGTCGACCTGACGGGGGTCACGCTCGACCGGGCGATCCTCCGTGACGTCTCCGCCGCCGGGGCGAGCCTCCGCTCCGCGAAGGGCGCGGACCTGCGGGGTGCGCGGCTGTGGCGGGCCAAGCTGAGCAGCGCCGACCTCGCGGGGGCGAACCTGTCGGGGGCCGACCTGTCGGGCGCGGCGCTCGGCAGCGCCACCCTGACCCAGGCCAGGCTGGCCGGCGCCGACCTCCGTGACACGGAGATGACCAGCGTCACGGCCGACCAGGCCGACTTCACCGGCGCCAGGATGGACCGGGCATACCTCCACCACGGCACATATCGGGACGCGGTCTTCCGCAATGCCGTGTTGACCGACGCCGATCTCAGCGACGCTGAGCTGCGGGGCGCCACCTTCGAGGGCGCCGAGGTCACCGGGCTGAACCAGGACTTCGCCGAGGACATCGACCTGTCAGGGTCCTCCAGCCGCATGTCCGTCGGCTGGCTGATCTTCTTCGGCATCGCCGGACTGACCGTCTTCTGGATCGCCGCCGGGGTGACCACGGCGAAGGTGCGGCGGAGGAGAGCGGCCAGGGAGCAGGCCGCCGAGAGAGCGGTCCGGTTCGAGGAGGCCAGGCGCGTCCAGGAGGAGAACGTCACCCGGCTGGGCGAGGAGATCGACAGCGTGTCGGACCGGACCGGCGAAGTGGACTGGAACGCGGTCCTCGACGCCTACGACGCCGCGAAGGAGGCGCTGGCCAGGGCCCACGACATGAGCGACCTGACGGACGTCGAGACGATCGTGGCGCGCGGTCGCAAGGCCCTCACCCGCCGCCGGTGAAAGCCGCTTGTGCTGGAGTGCGCTCCAGGCGGCAAGGTGGTCGGCATGAGAATCGCTCTGGGGACGATCCCCTTCGGGACCACCGTGGACGAGGCGACGTCGTTCGCCATCCTCGACCGCTTCGTCGAAGGCGGCGGAACGATCCTCGACACGGCCAACAACTACCCGTTCTGGCTTGAGGGCGCGACCGGTGACGAGAGCGAGACCACCATCGGCCGGTGGCTCGCCTCCCGGCGCAACCGGGACCAGGTGGTGATCAGCACCAAGTGCGGCGCCCGCCCGTCCGTGCCAGGCGCCCGTACGCTCGACGCCGCCGAGGGCCTGTCCGCCGGCGTGATCCGGGCCGCGATCGACGGCAGCCTGCGACGTCTCGGCATCGATCACGTCGATGTTTACTGGGCCCACATCGACGACAGGTCCGCGCCGCTTGAGGAGACTATCGCCGCCTTCGACGAGCTCGTGCTCGCCGGCAAGGCCAAGGAGGTGGGCGCGAGCAACCACGCGGTGTGGCGGCTGGAGCGGGCCCGCTCACTGGCGGCGGCCCGTGGGGCCACGCGTTACAGCCACGTGCAGCTGCGCCACTCCTACCTCCGTCCCCGGCCCGGGGTGCGGCTGCCCGAGGGCGGGCACACCCAGGTCACCGAGGAGCTGCTCGACTACGTGCGCTCCGAGGGCGACCTGACGCTGTGGGTCTACACCTCACTGCTCGCGGGCGCGTACGCCGGCAAGCCGCTACCCGAGCACTACGACCACCCGGGCACCACGCGGCGGCTGGCCGTGCTGGACGAGGTGGCCGGGGAGCTCGGCGCGACGCGCAACCAGGTCGTGCTGGCCTGGCTGCGGGCGCAGGACATCATCCCGATCGTCGGCGTCAGCTCGGTCGCCCAGCTTGAGGAGCTGCTCGCCGACGTCAAGCTCGACGACGAGCAGATCGCCCGCCTCGACGCCCCCGCCTGACGCCGGGCCCGCGTACGCCTGCCCCCGGATGCCTGCGAGAGGCACCCACGAAGGGCGCCTCCGAAGGGCATGCATGCCTGCTCCGAATGCCTGCGAGTCACACCCACGAAAGGGTCCGCGAAGCGCCCCTGTGAAGGGCACCCGCGAAGCGCCCGCGAAGGGCGCCTGTGAAGGCGCCTGCGGTGGGAAGCCGAACCCGGCCCCTGCCGCAGGCGCCCTTCGCCGGTGCCCGCGTACAAGCGGCCCGGGCCACGCTGTCCGGTGTCGCGTACATGCCGCCCGGGCCACGCTGTCCGGTGTCGCGTACATGCCGCCCGGGCCGCGCTATCCGGTGGCCGCCGCCTTCATCGTGCTCGGGCCGGCCATGTACGGCACGGGCCTCTGGTTCGTCACGCCTCGGTCGTCTCGACAGCGCGGGCGGCAGTCCTCTGCGGCCCCAGATCGAGCAGGCTGTCGATGCCGGCCTTGATCTGTTCCTTCGCCACTCCGAGCTCCGTGGTGAGGTGCGCGAACAGGCTCGGTGCGAACGGCGCGAGCAGCAGATGGGCAAGGACCGCGGGGTCCGCCTCGGGTTTCATCTCGCGCAGCAGCATGGACACGTGCGTGTGCATGGTGCGGTAGGCGCCGCTCTGATAGCGGGCCCCTGGTGAGGCTTTCTCCGCGGCCGCCATGATCTCGCCCTGCTCGATGATCCGGTCGGCAGCCGTGTGGAGGAATGCGCGGAGCCGCTCGGCGGGCGGGGCGCCGGGGCCTAGAGGCGGCGGACCGGTCATGAACGCCTGCTGGAAGCGCTGCTCGCCGTCGTCGAGCACGGCGAACAGGAGGCTGCTGACGTCGCCGAACCGGCGATAGACGGTGCCGACGCCCATGCCCGCGGCGTGCGCCACGGCGTTCATGGTGACGGCCGCCGGACCCTGCTCCGCGATCAGGCGAGCGGTCGCGTCGAGGATCTTCCGCCGGTTCCGGGCGGCGTCCGCGCGCTCCGGCGCGACCTGTCCGGTGACGGGAAGCTCGATGCGGGGCATGTCCCGAGGCTACCGGACGGGAGATCCAATCCCCGGGTTGCGAACCGGATTGTTATCCGATTTACTGCCATGGAACCGGATAGCTATCCGTTTGATCGTCGCTTCGAAGGATACGTCACCATGAGTGTCAAGATCGCCGTCATCTACTACTCGGCCACCGGCAACGTCCACCAGCTCGCCACGGCGATCGCCGAGGGTGCGGAGAAGGCCGGCGCCGAGGTCCGGTTGCGCCGGGTCCCCGAGCTGGCCCCCGACGCCGCCATCGACGCCAACCCGGCCTGGCGCGAACACGTCGAGGCCACCAAGCACGTGGAGGTCGCCACGCTGGACGACCTGGTCTGGGCGGACGCCTACGCCTTGGGCTCGCCGACCCGTTATGGCAACATCGCCGCGCAGCTCAAGCAGTTCATCGACACCACGGGCCCGATCTGGCAGCAGGGCGTCATGGCCAACAAGCCCGCCACCGGGTTCGCCAGCGCCCACAACGCCAACGGCGGCAACGAGTCGACGATCCTCGCCCTCTACAACACCTTCCACCACTGGGGTTCGATCATCGTCTCGCCCGGTTACACCGACCCGGTGGTCTACCCCGCGGGCGGCAACCCGTACGGCACCGCCCACCCGGGCGGCGCGGGCGCTCCCTCGGAGGAGACCCTCGCGGCCGCCCGCTACCAGGGCGAGCGCCTGGCGACCATCACCGCCCACCTCCTGGCCGGCCGGGCTGCTTGAATTACGGCATGCCGCACGTGGTGATCGTCTCCTACACCGGCTCCGAGGAAGACGCCGCTCCCTTCGTTCGCGATCACGTCGCATATCTCGAACGGCACCACGCGGACGGCGTCTTCCTCGTCTCGGGGCCGACGGTGCCGTCCTCGCAGGGCGGAGCCATCCTGGCGCACGGCGTGGACCGCGAGACCATCGATCGAATCAGCGCCGAGGACCCGTTCGTCGAGAACGGCGTCGCGACCCACACGATCACCACAATCGAGCCAGGGCGGGTTCACCCGGCCCTGGCAGCACCGCTGACCGCCGCACCGGTGTCGCAAAACTGACCGGCTAGGAGTCATGCCCATCCCTGCCGTCACGGTCATCCTCAAGGGCTCACCTATCTCCTGACGCCGCTGGGGGATCCGGCGACCGCGGCCGGAGCACGGGCTTGATCCCGCTGCAGTGAGACATCGCCTTGGCCCTGAATGACGGATCGCGACTTGGCAGGCAGCCAACATCGCATACGATGAGTGATGCGTAATCCACTCGGGGTTACGAAGTGAAGCCGGGTCAACCTCCGCAGGTGGTGGCCCGGCTTTCGCGTATCCAGACGTCATGCGGGCTCGCAGCCCACATGTGAGAGGACCACTCCCAGGCCGACAGCCCAGGGGTCCTCGTCTCGCGCGAGCGCTCTCGCCACACCACTCACCACTACGTCCGCCACCCAGAGAAGAGGCTCCTTCGCGACTGCGGCATGTCCGTATTCAAACCGCGGCGGTCGGCGCGCCAGACCGCCCAGAACCCGACGATCATGCCTGTCCTGGTTTGCCTCGCGCTCGGCGAGCACGACAGAGCGAACCTCATACGGCAGTTCCCGCACCAGCCAAGTGAGAGCCCTGGCACGTGCCGCCTCTTTGCGCTTGGGTCGATCAAAGCGACAGCCGTACACCCTCGCCTCGACGGGTGACGTCTGCCGTGGGCAACCCAGCGCCGGGCGCTCCGTATGGGGAGCAGCTAAGACGAATGGTCATCCGGCGGGCACCGTCGTGACACCCGCCGGTACGCCGAACGCGTTCAGCCGGACGAAGCTCGCCCGACCGTGCTCTCCCGCACGACCAGCGTGGACCCGGTGACAGTGTCGTTGACGGGCAGGTCGGTCTTGCTCTGCGCCCGAGCCAGCAGCCGATCCACCGCGGTCTCGGCGATCTGGCGTTTGTCAGGGGAGATGGTGGTCAGGGTGGGGGTGCTGTAGCGGCCTTCGTCGATGTCGTCGAAGCCGACTACGGCCACATCCTCGGGTACGCGCAGCCCGTGTTCGAGGAGGGCCCGGATGGCGCCCTGGGCGAGGAGGTCGGTGGCGCAGAAGAGGGCGTCCGGGAGCGGGCCGGTCCGCTGCAGAAGCTTGCGGGTGGCGAGCATGCCGTCTTTGCGGTGGTATCCGGCAGTGGGCACGATGAGGCGGGATTCGACCTTGAGGCCGGCGGCCTCCAAAGCCTGGCGGTAGCCGGCGGTGCGGAGCTGGGCGATTTCGGAGGTGGCCGCGCGCTGGGAGCCGATGAAGGCGATGCGGCGGCGGCCGATCTCGATGAGGTGTTCGGTGGCGGTGCGGGCGGCGGCGACGTTGTCGATGCCGACGTGGTCGACGAGGCCCTGGCTTGAACGTTCGCCGAGCAGCACGATCGGGGTGCGGTCGCGGCGGCCTTCGAGGTCGGCGCCGCCGAGGGCGACGGGGCTGTAGATGAGGCCTTCCACGAACTGGGTGGAGGTGCCGTTGACGACGGCGAGTTCGCGGTCGCGGTCGCCGAGCGTCTGCATGATCATCACGGTGAGGCCGCGTTTCTGGGCCACCTCGACGACGAGACGGGCCAGCTCGGAGAAGTAGGCGACGTCGAGCTCGGGGACGGCCAGGCCGATGATGCGGCTGTGTCCGCTGCGCAGGCTGCGGGCCGCGTGGTTGGGGCGATAGTCGAGCTCCTCGATGGCGGCGAGGACGCGGGCCCGCACGTCGTCGCTGACGTGAGGGTAGTTGTTGATCACGTTGGAGACCGTCTTGCGGGCGACTCCCGCTCGGGCCGCCACGTCCGCTTGGGTGACCGTCATCCCCGCCTCTGTCCGCTTCCGATGTTACGTAACGGCACAAGTGTAGCCTTTACCACGTGGCAGGCCACGTGGTAAAAACGCTCGCAATAGCCGCGAAACACTTCAGAAACCCCGATCGCGGCCTCCCGGAGGGCTCCATGCGCATCTCTCGACGGCTGATACCGATCTGCCTGACCATGTCGGCGATAACCGCCGTGACCGCCTGCTCCAACACCGCGGCGTCCTCGGGGGAGAAGTCCAACACGCTGACCATCGCGGTGTGGGGCGTCAACGAGGACATCGACAGCATCAAGGCCGCCGCCAAGGGCTTCGAGCAGGCCAACCCGGGCATCACGCTGAAGTTCAACAGGACCGACTGCGGCGCCGACTACGCCGTGTGCAAGACGCTCATCGCCGGCCGCAACATGGCGGACGTGCTCGTCACCGGCACCTGGAACTTCAACCAGATGGCCAACGACGGCGTGCTCGCCGACCTGACCGACCGCATGGCCGCCGACGGCGTGAAGGAGGAGGACTTCGTCCCCGTCGTCATCCAGTCGGACAAGGCCGCGAAGGACGGGCGCTTCTACGGCCTGCCGATGGGCTACAACGTCCAGTCGCTGTTCTACAACAAGGAGATGTTCGCCAAGGCAGGGCTGAAAGAGCCGCCGGCCGACGGCGACTACACCTACGACGACCTGCGCGAATGGTCGCGCAAGCTCACCCTGGACGCCAACGGCAACAACGCCGACAGCCCGGACTTCGATCCCAAGAACGTCGTCCAGTGGGGCTACTACAACCGCTTCGCCATCCCGTCCGAGCCGGGCTACTGGCCGGTGCTGTGGGCGTACGGCGGCGGCGTGCTCGGCGGCGACAAGCGGGACCAGTGCGACCTGGAGAAGCCCGGCACCGCGCAGGCCATGCAGCTGCTGCAGGACATGATGTGGAAGGACCACAGCTCCGTCACCCCGCAGATGGAGCAGGAGACGCCCGGCTACCTGCGCTGGATCCAGGGGCACGTGGCGATGCAGCAGGGCTCGCACGAGCAGGTCACGATCGCCGCGCAGCAGAACCCGTCGCTCAAGTACGACATGGCCGCCCTGCCGAAGGGCCCCGAGGGCAACGCGACGATGATCCAGGTGCACAGCTGGGCCGCGTACGCCAAGTCCCCGAACCTGGACAACGCCTGGAAGTTCATCAAGTACATGGCGACCGAGGGCGCCGGCAAGCAGATGGGGCTGATCCCGGCGTACAAGAAGGTCGCCGAGGGGCCCGCGTTCCTGAAGGCGCCCGGCGAGCCCGAGCACCTCAAGGAGGCGCAGCTCGACCCCGCGGCCTGGCCGCTGGCCCGTACGAACATCGACCCGCAGGGCGTGCTCGCCACGGTGCTCGGTCAGGACGGGCTCGGCCCGGCGCTGAACGACATCATCACCGGCAAGAAGCCCGCGGCCGAGGCGCTCAAGGGCACCTGCGCCAAGATCGACAAGATCCTCGCCTCCTGACGACGGGACGACCGTGATGGGCGAAACCGCACCATCGTCCGCACAGGCGCCGCGCTCCCGGGCGCGGCGCCGTGAGGCGGGCACCGCGCTGCTGTTCCTGCTGCCCCAGATCTTCGGTCTGGTGGCCTTCGTCGGCGTCCCGCTCGGCGTGTCGCTGTACTACTCGTTCACCCACTGGGACCTGGTCGCCCCCGAGCCCACCTGGATCGGGCTGGAGAACTGGACGCACCTGCTCGAGGACGAGCGCGTGCCGAAGGTGCTGTGGAACACGATCAAGTTCATCTTCACCGGCACCCTCAGCTTCCTGCTGATGTCGCTGGTGGCCGCGCTGCTCACCTACCGGCCGCGGCGCGGGGTGGCGTTCTACCGGGCGCTGCTGTTCCTGCCGTACGTGCTGTCGCAGATCGCGGTCGGCATCGTCTGGCGCTGGATGTTCAACACCGAGTCCGGGCCGATCAACGCCGCGATCGAGCTGTTCGGCGTGGACGGGCCGCAGTGGCTGCTCGACCCGGCGACGGCGATGCCCGCCATCGCGCTGGTCACCACCTGGCAGGGGCTCGGCTACGGCATGACGCTCTACATCGCCTCCCTGCACGGGGTGCCCGAGGCCCTGCCGGAGGCGGCGAAGATCGACGGCGCGAACGCCTGGCAGCGCTTCCGCCACGTGATGCTGCCGATGATCTCACCGACGGTGCTGTTCCTCGTGGTCACCTCGCTGATCGGCGCCCTGCAGCTGTTCGACCCGGTGGTCGCCATGACCACCTCGGGCGGCAGCATCGGCATGGCCGGCGGGCCCGACGACTCCACGCGCACGGTGGTGCTCTACATGTACAACCAGATGTTCAACTACAACGAGCGCCTGTCCGGGCTCGGTTACGCCGCGGCGATCGCCTGGGTGCTGGCCCTGCTGACCTTCGTGCTCACGCTCGTCCAGTGGGCGTTCAGCAAGCGGTGGGTCTTCTACGCCGGTGAGGGCGCCGCCAAGAAGGGCGGCCAGGGATGACGGTCACCGACACGATCAAGGTGGGCGCGCCGAGCCTGGCCGCGCAGCCCGCGCCCGGCTTCCACCAGGCGCGCAAGCGGGCCAGGACCGGCTTCTACCACGTCGGAATGACGGTGCTGGTGGTGCTCTACATCCTGCCGGTGCTGTGGGCGGCGTCGATGTCGCTGCGTACGGACGCCCACATGTTCGACGCCGACCAGCTCATCCCGCACCCGATCACCTTCGAGCACTACGTGAACCTGTTCACGATCCTGCCGGACTTCGGGCGGTACGTCGGCAACACGGTGCTGATCGCCGTGGTCGGCACGGCCGGCACGCTGCTGTCGAGTTCGCTCGCCGGGTACGCGCTGGCCCGCTTCACCTTCCCGGGCCAGCGGGCGCTGCTGATGGTGATCCTGCTGACGCTGATGGTGCCGCCGCAGGTGACGCTCATCCCGCAGTACGTCATCTTCCGCAACCTGAACTGGCTCGACACCCCGCTGCCGATCATCGTGCCGATGCTGTTCGGCGGCGCGCTGCCCACGTTCTTCTTCCGGCAGTTCTTCCTCACGCTGCCGCGCGAGCTGGAGGACGCCGCCGCGATCGACGGCGCGGGCCGCTGGCGCACGTTCTTCTCGGTGATGGCACCGCTGGCCGGGCCGGCGTACCTGGCGATGGGGCTGCTGACGTTCGTCCAGCTCTGGAACAGCTTCTTCGTCAACAGCATCTACCTGCAGGACCAGAACCAGTGGGTGCTCACCCAGGCGCTGCAGAGCCTCATCGGCCGCTACAACAGCCAGTACGGCGAGATCATGGCCGGCGTCACCCTCGTCTCCCTGCCGATCGTCATCGGCTACGTCCTCGTCCAGCGCTGGGTGGTGCGCGGCATCGCCTTCAGCGGCATGGCCAACTGACTCTCGCTCTTCTCCCGGAAAGGGACCCCCGTACGTGAAGATCCCCGCCACGACCGCGACCGTCCGAGTGCACCCGGCCCGCCGCGCCGACCACCCGCTGTCGAAGTCGAAGTTCGCCGTCTTCAACAGCGGCATCGTGCACGCCCCGACCTACCGCCGCGACGAGGCCGCGCTGCGCGCCGCGCATCCCGAGTCGGTCCGCATCGACATCGGCTGGGGCGCCCAATGGATCGGCTACGAGCGCCCGATCAGCACGCCCACGCCGGACGGCTTCGTCTACGACTTCTCCGAGCTGGACGAGATCGGAACGTTCCTCAACGGCCTCGGCATCCGCCCCTACTGGTCGTACTGCTACGTGCCGGCCCCCTACCAGCCCGAGGGCGGCGACTGGCGCGACCTCGCCGACGACGCCGGCTGGGCGGAGATGGTCCGCGCCTACGTCGCCGGCGCCCGCGAGCGCGGCGTCAAGGTCGGCTACCACGAGGTCTACAACGAGCCCGACCTGCGCGACGAGAAGACCGGCGAGGCCGTCTTCTACGGCGGCGACCTGGACGACTACCTGCAGCTCTACCGCACGGCCGCGCCCGCGATCCGCGAAGCCGACCCCGACACCCCGGTGGGCGGCCCGGCCCTGGCCATGGTGCTGCCGAACGAGCACTGGATCCCGGCCTTCCTCGACACCGTACGGTCGGAGAAGCTGCCGCTGGACTTCTTCTCCTTCCACCACTACGGCACCCACAGCGTGCATGTGGCCCTGGAGAAGGTGCTGCGCCACCTGGAGGAGCGCCCCGACCTGGCGGACGTGGAGGTGCACCTCAACGAGTACAACTCCTACCCGGTGCACTATCCGCGCGGCGGCACCCAGGACGGCCACCACATGGCGGCGGCCCTGCTCGCCGACTTCGCCACGCTCCTCGCCGCGCCGGGGCTGACGAAGGTGAACTGGGCGCAGTTCCTCGACAGCGGCCAGGACAACTACTCGGGCATGGTCACCATCGACGGCGAGCGCAAGCCGGTGCTCAGCGCGTACGAGTTCTACCAGAACATGCCGACCGATCGCTGTGTGATCGAGATCGACGGCCCGCCCGAGGTCGGCGGGCTGGCCGGCGTCGAGCCCGGCCGGCTGAGCGTGGCCGTGTGGAACCGCTCGCCCCGCGCCGTGCGGGTCCGCCTCGACCTGGGCGAGGGCACGTACGAGAGCGTCGCGCTGCGCAGGATCGACGACGGCAACGACGGCGCCGAGGCCGAGCACCTGCCCGCCGAGCGCTTCTGGGATCTGGAGCTGCCCCGCGGCGGCGTCGCCCTGCTGGAGGCGACCGACACCGCCGCGCGGACCGCCCCGCCCGCCCCCGCAGGCGCCGTCCGCCGGGTCCGCCACCGCTACACCGCCCGCACCACGAGCGCGTGGGCCGACCTGGACGAGGCCACCACCACCTTCCGCCTCGGCACCGCGACCGACCCGCACGCCGTGCCCGTCATCACCGCCGACCTGGAGGGCTGCGGCGAGACGATCACCGTCACCGGGCGGCTCACCGACGCGTCCGGCGCGCCCCTCACCGGCGGACGGCTCGTCGTCCGCATCGACGGCGGCCTCGGGCAGAGCCGCGAGGTCTACCTGGACGAGCAGGCCCCGCAGACGGTGGACCTCACCGGCCTCGCCGCCGAGCTCGGCCGGGCGCGCGTCACGGTCGCGCTGCGCGGCGCGCCCGAGCACGCCTTCGCCACCGTCACCCTCACCTGACCACCCTCACCAGCGCATCATCGGGGACCTTAAGGAGTACCGTGCCCACGCCCTTGCACGACCAGCATCCGCGCCCGCTGCTGGCCCGCGCCGACTGGCAGGACCTCGGCGGCGACTGGCGGTTCGCCTACGACGACGGCGACGTCGGCCTCGCCGAACACTGGGAGCGCCGCGATGACGTGTTCGACCAGACGATCACGGTGCCCTTCCCGCCGGAGTCCCCGGCCAGCGGCATCGGCGACACCGGCTACCACCCGGTGCTGTGGTACCGCCGCACCGTCGAGGTGGAGCCGCCGGAGGCGGGCCGGCGGGTGATGCTGCGCTTCGGCGCGGTCGACTACCGCGCCGACGTGTGGGTGAACGGCGAGCACGTCGCCTTCCACGAAGGCGGCCAGACCCCGTTCGGCGCCGACATCACCGACGCGCTGTCCGCCGACGGCCGGCAGGTGATCGTCGTACGCGCCTTCGACGACCCGCACGACCTGGAGCAGCCGCGCGGCAAGCAGGACTGGCAGGAGCGCCCGCACGTCATCTGGTACGAGCGCACCACCGGCATCTGGCAGCCCGTCTGGCTGGAGGAGGTGCCCGCCGACCACGTCGAGCACCTGCGCTGGACGCCCGGCGGCACCCCCGGCGAGGTCGATCTGGATCTGCGGCTGGCCCGCCGCACCACCGGACCTGTCCAGGTGACGGTACGGCTGGAGCTCGACGGCCGCGTGCTGGCCGAGGAGACGTCCACCGTCACCGGCTACCGGCTGCGTACGCGCCTGGTCGTGCAGGACGGCGACCACGACGCCGAACCGCACCACCTGCAGTGGACGCCTGAGCGGCCGACCCTGTGCCAGGCGACGATCACCGTCCACGGCGAATCCTCCGAGGACGTCGTGCACAGCTACGTCGGGTTCAGGACGGTCGGCACCGACGCCCGGTCGTTCCTGCTGAACGGCCTGCCGTACAAGCTGCGCATGGCCCTGTCGCAGGGGTACTGGCCGCAGTCGCACCTGGCCGCCCCGGACGCGGCGGCGCTGCGCACCGAGGTCGAGCTGATCAAGCAGCTCGGCTTCAACGGCATCCGCGTCCACCAGAAGGCCGAGGACCCGCGCTTCCTGTACTGGTGCGACCGGCTCGGCGTGCTGGTGTGGGCCGACGCGGCGGCCTCGTACTCGTTCAGCCCGCGCTCGCTGGCCCGCATCACGCGCGAGTGGATCGAGATCGTCGAACGGGACGCCGGCCACCCGTGCGTCGTGGCCTGGGTCGCGTTCAACGAGAGCTGGGGCGTGCCGCAGGTGGCGCATTCGGCCGCGCAGCGCGACGCCGTACGCGGCCTGTACCACCTGCTCAAAGCGCTCGACCCGAGCCGGCCGGTGATCGGCAACGACGGCTGGGAGTACGTCAGCGGCGACCTGCTCGGCGTCCACGACTACACCCACGACCCCGAGGCCATCCGCGACCGCTACGCCGCCCGCCTGGAGGACACCGTCGCCACCGGACGGCCGGGCGGCCGTGCGCTCACCCTCACCGGCGACGCGCCCGCCGTGCCGGTGGTGCTCAGCGAGTTCGGCGGCTTCACCCACGCCCCCGACGACCCCACCACCTGGACCGGCTACGGCGTCGCCGACACGCCCGAGCAGCTCCTCGAACGGCTCGGCACGCTGCTGGACGCCGTGCACGAGGCCGGCGACCTGGCGGGGTTCTGCTTCACCCAGCTCACCGACACCGGACAGGAACGCAACGGACTGCTGACCGAGGACCGCAAACCCAAGGCCGACCCCGAGTCCATCGCCCGCATCATCCGCGGCCGGAGGTGACCGCACCCATGAAAAGACCGTTGAGAACCCTCGCCACCGTCGCGACCACCCTGCTGATCAGCACGGCGCTCGCCGCCCGGCCCGTCCACGCAGCCGACGCCACCGTCACCGCCGACTTCGCCACCCCCGTCGACTACCCCCTCGTCAAGAGCAAGTTCGGCCTGTTCAACAGCGGGTACGTGTCGCCGGCCCGCTGGAAGCGCGACGCCGCCAAGATGGCGGCGCTGCGGCCGGCGCGGGTGCGCTGGGAGACCATGTGGGGCAACGAGCAGCACGGCTGGACCCCCTTGGTCACCGGCTCGCCCTCCCACCCGCGCTACCACTTCGCGCAGATCGACCGGCTCGCCGACCTCATCAAGACCGCCGGCGCGCAGCCGGTGCCCGCGCTCACGTACACGCCCGGCATCCTCAAACCGTCCGGCGGCAACTGGAACGACCCGCCCAAGGACCCCTCCGTGTGGGCTACGAAGATCGTCCCCGCCCTCGTCGCCCACTGGAAGAAGACCGGGCGGCGCGCCGGCTCGTACGAGATCTGGAACGAACCCGACCTGCCCGGCGTGTTCTGGACCGGCACCCAGCAGCAGTACCTCGACCTGTACCGCGACGCCTCCCGCGCCATACGCGCCGCCGACCCGGACGCCTACGTCGAGGGCCCGGCGCTGTGCTGCGTGGGGTGGAAGACCGAGTTCGTCAACCGCGTCCTCGCCGACAACCTGCCCTTGGACGGCTTCTCCTTCCACGCCTACACCGACGCCACCGACGGCAGCCTGGAGAACAACTACCAGGGAGCCACCGACTCCGGCCTGACCGCATACCGGATGGCCACCGTCGACGACAACCTCAACGAGTACAACTGGTCACACGACTTCACCGTGCCCACCGACGTCATCACCCACCGCGGGGCCGCCGAGCTGCTGAAGAGCTTCAAGGCGCTGCTGGCCAAGCCGTGGATCACGCACGTCGAATGGGCGCAGTTCCAGGACCCGGTCTGCCCCACGACCTGCGACGTCATCGGGCTGCTCGACCGCGAGGGGCACGTGCGGGCCTCGTACAACGCTTTCAAGCTGTACGCCGGCATGCCCGTGGCCCGCAAGCAGCTCACCATCGACGGCGCCGTCGACGGCCTGGCCTCCTCCGACTCCCACAAGTCCGGCGTGCTGCTCTGGAACACCTCCGGCACCACCCAGGACGTCACCGCCTCGTTGACCAACATCCCCTTCGCTGAGGGCGACTTCCGCGTCTACCGCATCGACGCCGACCACGCGAGCTACGAGGACAACCCCGCCAGCGAGACCCTCACCCCCGTCGAGCAGCAGCTCGGCGTCTCCACCGCCGGCCTGACCTGGACGGGCACCATCCCCGACCACGGCATCGTCTACCTGGAGGCCGAGGACGGCACCGGCACCTCGTCCCTCGACCCGGTTGACGTCGGCACCGTCATCCGCGACCTGCAGTACATGCCGAACCACGGCAAGAAGAGCTACGCGAGCTTCGACCGCCGCACCTGGACCGCCGAGATCGGCATGGGCACCGAGACCTGGGCCGACACCGCCGCCGGCGTCGTGGCGACCGACCTCCCCGGCACGTTGCGCATCCGCGCGGAGAGCACCGGCACCTTCCAGAACCTCGACGCCAACAGCCTGCACGGCGTGCGCATCGACTTCGAGACCGCCTCCGGCTACACCAAGGGGGTGCTGCTGCACGGCGGCCTCTACAACAGCACCCGATCCGCTCCCATGCCCTGGGGCACCAAGCGGCAGGCCGACCAGGTCATCCACGTCACCGACTTCTCCGACTTCACCGTCAACCTGCCCGACCTCGCCCCGCCCGGCTGGACCGGACGCGTCACCATGAGCTTCCACCAGCAGAACACCGGCCCCGGCACCCGCACCACCTTCACCGTCCGGCCCGCCTGACACCCCGGCCTGTGCGTCCTTCCCGCCGTACCGGGTTGCGGCGGGGAGGACGCACACATTCGGACGACGCGCGCAGCGGGCACCGGCATACCGGCGATACAGGCGAAGGCCGAAGCGTCTCAGGCCAGGTGGTCGGAGAGGTAGCGGCGGACGAGGCGTTTGCACTCGGCGATGAGGTCGGGGTCGCCGTCGGGGTGGACGCGGAAGGCCAGTTTGAGCACGGCGTCGGCCGCCTCCACGGCGACGACGAAGGCGCGCGACAGGCCGTCGCCCGGCGCCACGCCGAGCCGGTCGACGATGAGGGAGCGCAGCCGGTCGGCCACGATCACGTTGTTCTCCAGCGCCTCGTCGAGCATCCGCTGGGTGCCGGGCAGGGCGGGGCCGCCGGGAGCGGCGAGCACCTCGCCGAAGTCCACCACCCCGAAGCCCGGCGTGGTCCGCTTCATGCGGACGAACTCGTCCACGACCAGGTCAACGGTGTCGGTCCAGTCGGACAGCGGCACGGCGGCCAGCCGGGACGCGATCCGGTCGAGGTACGCCTCAAGGTTCCGCAGCGCGAGCGCGCGGACCAGGCTCTGCTTGTCGGTGAAGAACTGGTAGAAGGTCCCGATCGGCACCTCGGCCCGGCGGGCGACCTCCTTGGTGGTCAGGGCGGCGTACCCCACCTCGTCGAGCAGCAGGGCGCACTCGTCCAGCATGCGCTCGACCCGCTCCTGACTGCGGCGCTGCGCGGGCCGTCGGCGTAGCGCTCCCCCTGTCGTCATTCCGCCATTCTCTCCCGCTTTTCGACCAACCGAGCTAACATGAGTTTCCCTCATATTAGCTGAGAGAGGCGGCACTATGTTCCTCTGGGGCACGGCCACCGCGTCCTACCAGATCGAAGGCGCGGTGAACGAGGACGGCAGAGGGCCCTCCGTCTGGGACACCTTCTCGCACACGCCGGGAAAGGTCCGCGACGGGCACACGGGAGACGTGGCCTGCGACCACTATCACCGCTACGCCGAGGACGTGGCGCTGATGGCCGGCCTCGGCGTCAACGCCTACCGCTTCTCCATCGCCTGGCCGCGGGTGATGCCCACCGGCGCCGGGCCGGTCAACCAGGCCGGTCTCGACTTCTACGACCGCCTGGTCGACGCGCTGTGCGAGCGCGGCATCACCCCCGTGCCGACGCTCTTCCACTGGGACCTGCCGCAGGCGCTGGAGGACGAGGGCGGCTGGCTCAGCCGTGACACCTCCCGCCGTTTCGCCGACTACGCCGCCGTCGTGGCCGAACGGCTGACCGACCGCGTACGGATGTGGATCACGCTCAACGAGCCGTTCGTCCACATGGTGGAGGGATACGGCCTGGGCATCCACGCCCCGGGCAGGGCGCTCATGTTCGACGCGCTGCCGGTGGCCCACCACCAGTTGCTCGGGCACGGCCTGGCCACGCAGGCCCTGCGGGCGGCCGGGGCGGAGCAGGTGCTGATCACCAACAACTGCACCCCGGTCTGGCCCGCCTCGGACTCACCGGAGGACCTCGCCGCCGCCGAGACGTACGACATCCTGCACAACCGGCTGTTCAACGACCCGGTCCTCACCGGCGCCTACCCCGACCTGACGGCGTTCGGCGTCGAGATCCCCGTACGGCCCGGCGACCTGGAGACGATCGGCCAGCCCCTCGACGGGCTGGGGATCAACTACTACAACCCCACCCGGATCGGAGGTCCGGGCGGCGACGGCCTGCCGTTCCGGTTCGAGGAGATCTCCGGCGTTCCCACCACCGCGTTCGGCTGGCCCGTCGTCCCCGACGGCCTGCGCGAACTGCTCGACTCCCTCAAGGCCAGGTACGGCGAAGCGCTGCCGCCCGTCTACATCACCGAGAACGGCTGCTCGTACGACGGCCTGGACGACCAGGAGCGGATCGCCTACCTCGACGGCCACATCACGGCCATGCGCCGGGCGGACGTGGACCTGCGGGGCTACTTCGTCTGGTCGCTGCTGGACAACTTCGAGTGGGCCGAGGGCTATCACCAGCGGTTCGGGCTGGTCCACGTCGACTTCGAGACCCAGGAGCGCACCCCGAAGGCGTCCTACCACTGGCTGCGGAAGTTCCTGGAGGCTCAGAGCACCGACACGTGAACGTGGTCGTAGTGGTTGGCGGTGATGCCGCCGCGGTCGGACATCATCCGCCAGCCGGTCCGCGTGCGCATGTCGTAGTAGCGCTGCTGCCAGATGATGTACATGATCCCGTACTCGCTCGCGTGCTGGATGCACCACTGGGCGAGGGCGTCGCCGCGCTCCTTGGCCACGGCGTCGGGCATGCGGCCGCCGCTGCTCATCATGAAGTCGCAGGCCCGGCCCTTGCCGTGCTCTCCCGGGTCGCCGGCCCGCAGGCAGCCGACGCCGAACGGCATCGGGAACTGGGACATGATCGCGTTGCGCGTCGAGATCATGCGCTGCGTCAGGCCGGTGCCGGCGTCGGGCGTCTGGAAGCCGTACTTCAGCAACATCCGCTCGATCTCGCCGCGCTTCGCCTTGAGCTCCTTGATGTGGTCCTGCAGCTTGTCGATCTCCTTGGCGGCCGCGGCGGCGGCCTTCTTCTGCTTGGCGACGAGATCCTTGACGCCGTTGAGCCGCTCGGTCCTGGCGGTGCCCAGATAGGCCAGCGTCGCCAGCGAGCTGGGGTCGGCCGACAGGGAGAAGATCCGGGAGGCGTCCGCGCCCCCGCTCATGTACGAGGTCTGGGCGAACGCGGCCACCTGCCGCTGGGCCGCGAGCAGGTCCGACTTCAGCTTCTTGACGTTGCTGGACGCCTTCTGCGCGGCCCTCTTCGCGTCGTCCAGGCTGAGGATCTCGCCGCGATACTCCTTCTGGAGCGCGGCGGCCTCCTGGGTGAGCTTGCGGAGCTTGGCCTGCTGATCCGGCTCGGCCTCGGCGGTGAGCTCACCCGAGATGGCGCCCGAGACGGACGGTGCGATGAGCAACGCGGTGGCGACCACCGCAAGCCTGGCCCAGCGCCGCACGCGACCTCCACTCGGATTCGGCCTGAAACTATAGGAGACGATCTTTACGTCTGCTACCGGAACAGGTGAAACTCTTGGGCCCAAAGCGGACACTCGCCAAGTTTCTCGTTTTGCGACAAACGGCTGGCAGCAGTGGCCGGTCGGCCTGACGGCGTACGCGGGCGGGCCGGAGCCCGCGCTGAACGACTGGGCGCGCAGCGACAGCACGCTCGACGACGGTGCCGGCATCACCACGAAGGACCACGAAGGACACGGTCTACTTCGGCTTCGGCGCGGAGGGTGCGACGACCCAGGCGATGCGGACGGACCTGGTCCGCCGCGCCCTGACGCACCTGCTCGGCAAGCCGCATCGGTAGAACCCGCGGCCCGGCCCGTGCCACCCGGCGCGGGCCGGGCCCCGGCGCGGGCCGGGCCCCGGCGGCTCTTGCCAAGGCCGAGCAGAACATGGTTCGGTCTCACTGAGTGCGCGAAGACGCGCCCGAGCAGGAGGCAGGCCATGCTGCAGCACGACACGCTGTTCATCGGGGGCGACTGGGTGGCCCCCGCGGGCACCGACACGATCGAGGTGATCTCCCCCCACACCGAGGAAGTCGTCGGCCGGGTCCCGGACGGCACCGCCGCCGACATGGACCGGGCCGTCGCGGCCGCCAGGGACGCCTTCGACAACGGGCCCTGGCCGCGGATGACGATGGCCGAGCGTGCGGCGGTCGTGGGCCGGCTGGCGGAGATCTACGAGGCCCGCCAGGCCGAGATGGCCGGGATCATCACCACCGAGATGGGCTCCCCCATCACGTTCTCCCAGCTCGCCCAGGCCCCGCAGCCGCTGGGCATGCTCAAGTATTACGCCGGTCTCGGCGCGACGTTCCCCGTAGAGGAGGAGCGGCCCGGCCTGTTCGGCCCGATCGTCGTCCGCCGCGAGCCGGTCGGCGTGGTGGCGGCCGTCGTTCCCTGGAACGTCCCCCAGTTCGTGCTCATGACCAAGCTGGCCCCGGCCCTCGTCGCGGGCTGCACCGTGGTGGTCAAACCGGCCCCCGAGACGCCGCTCGACTCCTACCTGCTCGCCGAGATGATCCAGGAGTCCGGCATCCCCGCCGGGGTCGTCAACATCGTCGCGGCCGGTCGCGAGGCGGGCGAGCACCTGGTCTCCCACCCCGGCGTCGACAAGGTCGCCTTCACCGGCTCGACCGCCGCGGGTCGCAGGATCGCGTCGATCTGCGGCGAGCAGCTCAAGCGCTGCACGCTCGAACTCGGCGGCAAGTCGGCGGCGATCATCCTGGACGACTGCGACCTGCCCTCGGCCATGGGCTTCCTGTCGATGGCCTCACTCATGAACAACGGCCAGGCGTGCGTCGCGCAGACCCGCATCCTCGCCTCCCGCAACCGGTACGACGAGGTGGTCCAGGCCGTCGCCGAGATGGTCACGGGCCAGCCGGTGGGCGACCCCGCCGACCCTGCCACCGGGATCGGTCCGCTGGTGGCCAGGCGGCAGCAGGAACGGGTCGAGGGCTACATCAGGGCGGGCATCGAGGAGGGCGCCAAGCCCGTCGTCGGCGGCCTCGACCGGCCGTACGACCGGGGCTGGTACGTCGCCCCGACCGTCTTCGCCGGGGCCACCAACGACATGCGCATCGCCCGCGAGGAGATCTTCGGCCCGGTGCTCACGGTGATCCCGTACGAGGACGAGGCGGACGCCGTGCGGATCGCCAACGACAGCGACTACGGCCTGTCGGGCTCGGTCTGGACCGCCGACACCGAGCACGGCATGGACGTCGCCCGCCGGGTGCGCACCGGCACCTACGGCGTCAACATGATGCACACGCTCGACCCGAACACGCCGTTCGGCGGCTTCAAGGCCAGCGGCCTCGGCCGGGAGCTCGGCCCCGAGGGCCTGGCCGCCTACCTGGAGACCAAGTCCATCGCCCGCCTGGGCTGACGCGTCCCTCCGGCCCGGCGCGGCGTGCGTGCCGCACCGGGCCGGTGAAACCGCCCAGCGCGCCCCCGCGACGCTGGGCCACACCGTGTGAGGGTGTGCGCCGATCCCCCAATCGGCGGTGCGGGCGGAGACGACCCAGGATCCGCACACCCCCTATAGACGCCCCTTATGGGGATTTGGTTCTAGAAATCCACTGACCAATTTTCCGTACGAGGTCAGGGGTGGCCGCGGCCTCCGCGTGGCCGTAGCCGGGCTCGATCCACAGCTCCTTCGGCTCGGCCGCGTGCTCGTACAGCTGGTAGGCGTGCTCGGTGGGGAAGAACGGGTCGCTGTCGCCGTGCACGATCAGCAGCGGCGTGGGCGCGATGAGGGCCGCCGCCTCGTACGGCGGAAGCGGCACGGGGTCCCACCCGCCGCCGGCGATCCTGGTGCGCTTGACCAGCCGGGCCGCCAGCCGGCCGTGCCAGCGTTCGATCGCCCAGTGGACCTGCCGCATGGGCTTGGTGCCGCGGTAGTACCAGCGGGCCGGGCCGCTCACCGACACCACCCCGTCCACGCCGCCGTGCAGCGCGGCATGCCGTACGACCACGGCGGCGCCCATGGAGAAGCCGACGGTCGCGACGCGCTTGTAGCCGATCGCGCGGGCGTGCTTGACCGCCGCGTCCACGTCGAGGACCTCCAGGTCACCCACGGTCGACTGGCCGCCGGAGCGGCCGTGCCCCCGGAAGTCGAACGACACCACGCCGCCGAACCGCGACAGCACGTGCACGATGCGCCGGGTGTCCGGCCCCCTCCAGGTGCCGGTGAAGCCGTGCGCGACGACGATGCCGAGATCGAGTGAACTGTTGGGCGTGTGCGCCGCGTCGATGCGGACACCGTCCGCCGTGCGCAGCATCGCTCCGAAAGCAGCAGCGAGAGCCATGCCCCCGACCTTATTTCCCACCACTTCACCCCCTGTGCGACGGGGATCTCGTCCAGCCACGCTGAGGAACAGCACCATCTAGAAAGTTCCCAGGGCGTTGCCGATGGAATGCGGCTCGCGGCGGCGGTGTTGCCATCCAGGGTCCCGTACGGCGGCGGCGTGTGGCGGCGACGGGGATCAACTAAAATGGGTAGGCCGTGTATGCGGCGGATGTGCGTCTCGCTTCGGTCCCGGGACGCGGACGACACCCCGACGAACCAGAGCGAGAACTTCACTATGCCTATGAACACCCGCGACGACCTGCGGAACATCGCGATCATCGCGCACGTCGACCACGGCAAGACCACGCTGGTCGACGCGATGCTGTGGCAGTCCGGAGCGTTCCGGGCCAACCAGGACGTCGACGAGCGGGTCATGGACTCCAACGACCTGGAGCGCGAGAAGGGGATCACCATTCTCGCGAAGAACACCGCGGTCAGGCACGGCGGCATGACCCTGAACATCATCGACACGCCCGGCCACGCCGACTTCGGCGGCGAGGTCGAGCGCGGCCTGTCGATGGTGGACGGCGTGGTCCTGCTGGTGGACGCCTCCGAGGGCCCGCTGCCGCAGACCCGCTTCGTGCTGCGCAAGGCGCTCGCCGCGAAGATGCCGGTGATCCTGTGCATCAACAAGGTCGACCGGCCGGACGCCCGCATCGCCGAGGTCGTCGACGAGGTCTACGAGCTGTTCATCGACCTCGACGCGACCGAGGAGCAGATCGACTTCCCGATCGTGTACGCCTCGGCCAAGGCCGGGCGCGCCTCGCTGGAGCGCCCCGCCGACGGCGGGATGCCCGACTCCCCCGACCTGGAGCCGCTGTTCGAGACGATCAAGAACACGATCCCGGCGCCGGTCTACGACCCGTCCGCGCCGCTCCAGGCCCACGTCACCAACCTCGACGCCTCCAGTTACCTGGGCCGGATCGCGCTGTGCCGCGTCCACCAGGGCACGATCCGCAAGGGCCAGCAGGTCGCGTGGTGCCGCACCGACGGCAGCGTGCAGCGCGTCAAGATCTCCGAGCTGCTGATGACCGAGGCGCTGGAGCGCAAGCCCGCCGAGGAGGCCGGGCCCGGCGACATCATCGCGATCGCCGGCATCCCGGACATCATGATCGGCGAGACGCTGGCCGACCCCGACGACCCCCGCCCGCTGCCGCTGATCACGGTCGACGAGCCGGCGATCTCCATGACGATCGGCACCAACACCAGCCCGCTGGTCGGCAAGGTCAAGGGCGCAAAGGTCACCGCCCGCCTCGTGAAGGACCGCCTCGACAAGGAGCTGGTCGGCAACGTCTCGCTACGCGTCCTGCCCACCGAGAGCCCGGACTCCTGGGAGGTGCAGGGCCGCGGCGAGCTGGCCCTGGCGATCCTCGTGGAGCAGATGCGCCGCGAGGGCTACGAACTGACGGTCGGCAAGCCGCAGGTCGTGACCAAGGTCATCGACGGCAAGGTGCACGAGCCGGTCGAGCGCCTCACGGTCGACTGCCCGGAGGAATACCTGGGCGCCGTCACCCAGCTCCTGGCCGTACGCAAGGGCCGCATGGAGCACATGACCAACCACGGCACCGGCTGGATCCGCATGGAGTTCCTGGTGCCGGCGCGCGGCCTGATCGGCTTCCGCACCGAGTTCCTCACCGAGACCCGCGGCACCGGTCTCGTGCACCACGTGTTCGAGACGTACGAGCCGTGGTTCGGCGAGCTGCGCACCCGCAACAACGGCTCGCTGGTGGCCGACCGCGCGGGCCAGGTCACCGCCTTCGCCATGATCAACCTGCAGGAGCGCGGCACGCTGTTCGTCTCCCCCGGCACCGAGGTGTACGAGGGCATGATCATCGGGGAGAACTCCCGCTCCGACGACATGGACGTGAACATCACCAAGGAGAAGAAGCTCACCAACATGCGCTCCTCCACCAGTGAGGAGACCGAGAAGGTGATCCCGCCGCGCGTCCTGTCCCTGGAGCAGGCCCTGGAGTTCATCCGCGACGACGAGTGCGTCGAGATCACCTCGGAGACCGTGCGCATCCGCAAGGTCGTCCTCGACGCGGCCAGCCGTGGCCGCGCCGCCGCCCGCGCCAAGCGCGGCAACTGAGCTCCACCATCCGAAGCCCCCGCCGGCCCGATCGGCGGGGGCTTCGGCTTTCCCGCCCGCCCCCACCCGCACCCGCGCCGCCCCACGCCCGGCCTGGCCTATCTCACGCCGCCCCGCACCGGCCTGGCCCGGCGCGTCCGGGCCCCGCTCGCGGCCGGCTCACGGGACCTGCCGGGACGAGCGGTCAGGAGTCTCCGGTGGGCCAGGTCAGCCGGCCCGCGCGCAGGTCGTCCACGATCGACCGCAGCCAGCGCTCCTCCGCCTCGGTGACCGCGAGCAGATACTCGCTCTCGATGGCGGTCACCCTGGGCAGGTCGTCCGTCTGCGCCGCCAGGGCGGCCTCCAGGCCCGCCCTCGTCTCCGCCAGCCGCTCGGCACGGCGTTCCAGCAGCCGCAGCGCGTCCGCGGGCGGGATCATCATCAGGTGTGACAGTGCCGCGGGGAACTGCGGGAACTCCTGCTTCGGCACGGCCAGCATCTGGTCCAGCCACTCGCGGGCGACGCGCCGTCCCGCATCGGTGAGTTCATAGACGGTCCGCTCCGGATAGGCCGGGTCACGGGTGGTCTCGCGGACCGCGATCAGCCCCTCGGCGTGCAACCGCTCGATCGTGCGGTAGAGCCCGGCCCGCTGGCTCACGTTGACGACCTGGTCCTTGCCCCACTGCTTGATCAGCCGCTGCACGGCGTACGGGTGCATCGGCTCGTGGTGCAGCAGCGCCAGCACGGTCAGGGCGAGCGGGGAACTGCGAAGGGAAGCGCTCATGACCCACATACTAGCTTCAAACGAACTAGTTGACGAGTAACTAGTTTCAATGCAACTATCTCCTTGCGAGCGATCAACGGCTCGCTAAGGACGAGGAGTGGTGAGCATGAGCAAGGTGACCAGCGCGTTGGTGATCGGCGGCGGCATCGCCGGGCCGGTGACGGCGCTCGCTCTGGCCAAGGCGGGCATCCGGGCGACGGTGTACGAAGCCCACGACAGCGCAGCGGACGGCGTCGGGGCGATGCTCAGCCTGGCCCCGAACGGGATCGACGCGCTGCGGATCGTGGGAGCGGACGAGGCCGTACGGGCCGTGGGACAGCCGGTCCCCGGCGTCGTGATGGCCGACGGCGCCGGGAACCGGCTCGCCGAGTTCGGCGGGTTCCCCGGCCTGCCGCCCACGCTGGCGATGCCGCGCGCCGCCCTCTTCCGCGCCCTGGCCGATCACGCGGTGACGGCGGGCGTGCGGATCGAGTACGGCAAGCCGCTCGTCTCCGCCGAGGAGACCCCTGAGGGGGTGACCGCCATGTTCGCGGACGGCACCACCGCCACCGCCGACGTGCTGATCGGCGCCGACGGCATCCGGTCCACGGTCCGCACGCTGATCGACCCCGGCGCTCCCGGCCCCGAGTATGGCGGGGTCCTCAGCTTCGGCGGCTACGCCGGTGACGGCGGTGTCCGGGCCGATGAGGGCGTCATGCACTTCGCCTTCGGCCGCACCTTCATCGGCTACTGGCGGCTGCCCGACGGCCGCATCTGCTGGTTCGCGAGCCTGCCCCGCACCGAGCCCCTCACCTACGCCGAGGTCGTCCGCACGCCCGCCGCGGACTGGCTGGCCCGCCTGCGCGACCTCTACGCCGGTCACGTCCCGGGCGAGAAGCTGCTGGCGGGCACCGACCCGGCGGACCTCATGATCACCGGCCCGATGGAGCGCATGCCGTCACTGCCGCGCTGGCACCGCGGCCGCATGGTCCTCGTCGGCGACGCGGCCCACGCCCCGTCGTCCAGCTCAGGCCAGGGCGCCTCGCTGGCTGCGGAGAGCGCCGTCGAACTGGCCCGCTGCCTGCGCGACCTGCCGCCGGCCGAGGCGTTCGCGGCGTTCGAGCGCCTCCGGCGCCCCCGGGTGGAGATGATCGGCGGCGACGCCGCGGCCAAGAACAAGGCCAAGGCCGGGCAGGCCGGCGACAGGCCCGCCATGCCGACCCCCGAGCAGATGTTCGCCCCCGTCCACCGGCACCACATCGACTGGGACGCGCCCGTCACCGCCTGACCGGCGGGGCGGCACCGGCAAGAGGCGTGAACGGCCGGTGAGGATGGCCTCGTGCACCGACTCGGTCAGCCGGCGAGACGCTCCCGGGCGGCCTCCCGCACCTCGCTCGGAGTGCGCCCGAAACGGTTGCGGAAGACCCGGGCGAAGTGGGCCTGGCTGGAGAACCCCCACCGGTAGGCGACGTCGGCGATCCGCGTCTCCCCCGCCCGGGGCTCTCCGAGCTCGACACTGGCCCGCTGCAGCCGACGTTCCAGGATGTAACGGGCCGGGGTCGTGCCGGCCGCATCGAAGATCCGGGCGAGCTGCCGCACCGAGATCCCGAGGACGCGAGCGACCTCCGCGGCGTTCAGCCGCGGGTCGTGCAGGTGTCGCTCGATGTGCTCCTTGGCGATGACGAGCTGGGCCGCGGAGGGAGTCGATCCACCGGAACGCTCCAGCGTGAGCAGGCGGATCAGCCCGAGCACGGCGCGCTGCGTCTCCTCCGGGCCGTCGCCGCCGCGCATCCCGACGAGCTCGCCGAGCAGCGAGCGCAGGCTCGACACGAGCGCGCCCTCGTGCGCGCCGCCCCGGCCGAAGAGCATCGGCACCGGAACGCCGTCGGGCCGGCATGCCTCGGCGAACAGGTCGTGCGGGATGTCCACCAGGATCTGCCGCATCGACGAGGAGAAGCCGAAGAGGTACGGCTTGCGCGTGTCGTAGACCAGTAGGTCGCCGGCCGACGCGGACACGCAGCCGTTCTCGTGCAGGAAGACCGCCTCGCCCCTGAGCAGCAGGCTGGCGAAGACCGAGTCCTTCGGCGTGGACCTCGCCATCTGCGGGGTCCGCTCGATCACGTGCGCGTTGCCCGCGATGTCCGCGAGCCGTACGTCGCCGAGCCGCATGTTGATCTGCCTGGCCAGCAGGCCCCGGTCGGAGTAGGACCGGCAGGAAAGGCCCACCAGCGTCTTGCGGTTGTACTCTTCCCAGTAGTCGATCCGCTCCGCGGGCGCGACGTTCTCCGTCGTCGCCCGGGAGATCACGGAGACCGCGTTCGCGGGCATCACAGATCTCCTCACCGCTTCATGCCCTGGATTGCCTGACAGACCAAGCCCTGCTGCACGTGGCCCGGCTGGCGTCGGCATTTGCCGGGCCCGCCTTCCTTAGCGCAGCAGTATGTCCGGAATCAGACGCAAAGGTAACCCCCGTCCACCGGAAGCACCGCCCCTGTGATGTACGACGCGGCGGGCGAGCACAGGAACGCGATCACCTGGGCGACGTCGCCCGGCCTGCCGTACCGTCCCAGAGGGATGCGGGCCAGGACCTCCGCCGCGGCCCGCGGGTCGTCGAGCAGGCCCCGGGCGAGCGGGGTCTCCACGAACCCCGGCGCGACCGCGTTCACGCGGACGCCCTCGGCCGCGTACTCCGCCGCGAGCGACCGGGTGAGCTGGGAGACGCCTCCCTTGCTCGCGCTGTACGCCGGCCTGTCCCTGCTGCCGAAGAAGGCGAACATGGAGGAGACGTTCACGACACAACCGCCCGTCTTCGCCAGGTGCGGCCGGGCGGCCTCGCAGGCGACCATGGTGGCGGTCAGGTTGACGTCGATCACGCGCCGCCACCGGTCCAGGTCATACTCCCCGCGGTCGTGGCTGACGCCCGCGCAGTTCACCAGCATTCCGATCTCCGGCTCCGCACGGACGAGCCGGGCCAGACCATCCCGGTCGAGGACGTCGTGCTCGATCACGCGGACGCGCGGATGGGCCGGCCGCTCGCCGGCGACCTCGGGCGCCAGGCCGAGGGCCACGACGTCGGCGCCGAGCTCGGCGAGCAGGGTGGCCGTCGCCGCCCCGATCCCCGACGTCCCGCCGGTGACGAACGCCGTACGGCCGGCGAACAGGTCACCGCGGAATCCGCTGGACGTGGACTGATCGGTCATGTGCGTGCGCTCCCTTCGCCTGGCCGCACCAGAACCTTGATCTGATCGCCGCCGCCCAGCAGGGCCTCGAACCCGTCACTGACGACGTCTCGGAGGGGGATGGTGGAGGTGACGATCGCCGTGAGGTCCACGCCCTCCTCGACCAACCGGATCAGGTCGGGATAGACGTCCCGATAACCGACCGTGGCGATGATCGACTGCTCCCTGTTGACCAGCGCGAACGCGTCGATGCTCACCGTCCCGGCGAGCCCGGCCAGCACGACCCTGCCACCGCTCCTGGTCGCCTCCAGGCAGGTGCGCAGGGTGCCTTCGGAGCCGACCACCTCGAACGCCACGTCCGCGCCCTCGCCTCCGGCCGCCCGCCGCATCAGGCCGGGCAGGGCATCGCGGTCGGCCACTCGCACCAGGTCGGTCGCGCCGAGCCGGCGGGCCAGGTCGAGCCGCGCGGGGGAGAGATCGGCGACGATCACCCGGCCGGCGCCCTCCCGCACCGCCAGCATCACGATGAGCAGGCCGATCGGGCCGAGGCCGACCACCGCGACCGTCTCGCCCGCCCGCAGTCCCGACCGGCGCAGCGCGTGCAGGGCGACGGCCGCCGGTTCGAACACGGCCGCCTGCTCCAGAGGGACCGTGTCGGGCAGGCGGTGCAGCATGTAGGCGGGTACGGTCGCCCGCTCCGCCATTCCGCCGTGGCCCATGAGCCCGGCGAAGCCGAAGTGGCGGCAGATGTTGTACTCGCCGTTCCGGCAGCGAGGGCAGGTGCCGCAGCGGTAGTGCGGCTCCACCGCGACCCGGTCGCCGGGCGCCAGGCCCCGCACTTCCGGGCCGACCTCGGTGATCGTGCCGCAGAACTCGTGGCCGAGGACGAGCGGCGCGGTCACCCCCGACTCGGGATGGGGGTGGGTCACCGGGATGGCGTGCGGCCCGTCGGCGTACTCGTGCAGGTCACTACCGCAGATGCCGCAGTAGGCGACCGCGAGGGTGACCTCCCCGGTGCCGGGGGCGCGGACGGCGACGTCGACGACCCGGACGTCCCGCGCCCCATACCAGACGGCAGCCCGCACGAGGCCGTCCAGCGGGCCGTTCACCGGGCCGTTCACCGGGTCACCTCCGCCGCCTGCGGCGCAGCACGGCCGGAGCCGTCTCCCGCAGGGCGAACGAGAGCAGGACGACGATCAGCGCGCCGCCTGCCGCGATGAACATCGCGGTCTGCAGGCCCCACAGGTCGGAGGCCCACCCGGAGATCATCGGGCCGAGGAACCCACCGGCCAGCTCGCCCACGCCCATGATCAGGCCGAGGGCCGTGGCCAGCGTGCCGGGCGGCACGGTCTCTGCCGGGATCGTGGCCATGAACAGTGTGAAGCACCCCAGCCCGGTGTAGGTGAAGATCATGATCAGGCCGAGCAGCGCCGGGCTGGAGACGTAGACGATCGCGATGGGGCAGAGCACCGCGAGGGCGGTGAAGCCGATGAGTGCCGGCTTGCGGCCGATCCGGTCGGAGATGCCGGGAGTGGCGAAGCCCCAGAGCACCCAGGCCACGCCCAGGCAGGTCATGACGCCGCTCATGGTGCCCGGCGTGAACCCCTTGACCTCCGTCAGGTACGTGGGGGTGAACGTGATGAGGGTGACGAACCACGTCAGGTAGCAGCAGGCGATCAGCATGCAGATCACCACGTTGCGCAGCCTCAGCACGTCCTTCAGCGCAAGCTTGGACTGTCCGGCGGCGCCGTCCCGTGCGGTCTCCGACGCGGTCCTGATGAGCGGCGGCCGCTCCCGGACGAACCTGGCGATCAGCGCGGCGATCACCAACCCGGGGATGATGGTGACGTAGAACGCGATGCGCCAGCCGTAGGACTCGGCGATCCACACCACGACGCCCGGGGCCACGATCCCACCGAGCAGACCGGCGGACGAGCCCTGCAGCAGGCCCATGTTCAACCCGCGCCGGCTTTCCCGGGACGCCTCCACCATCAGGGACTGCGCCATCGGGAGCACCGCCCCCTCGGCCGTCCCCATGAGGGCACGCGCGGCGAGCAACCCGGCGAAGCCCGCCATCAGACCCGACGCCGACGAGAAGAGCGAGAAGAGCACCACAG
Source organism: Microbispora hainanensis (assembly GCF_036186745.1). Classification (NCBI taxonomy): domain Bacteria; kingdom Bacillati; phylum Actinomycetota; class Actinomycetes; order Streptosporangiales; family Streptosporangiaceae; genus Microbispora; species Microbispora hainanensis. Next base: position 553,575 of record NZ_CP108086.1, read on the forward strand.
CGGCGATGAGGATCGGCTTGCGCCGGCCGAGCCTGTCGGACAACCGGCCGGCCACCATCCCGGCCAGCGCCCAGGTGAGTGCCAGCACGCCGGACAACGTGCCCAGCTCGCCGTTGGACAGCCCGAAGTCCGCGTCCATGTACGGGGCGAGGAAGGACAGGGCCTGCCGGTCGAAGAAGACGAACCCGAAGGCCAGGAAGAGAAGGAGGAGAAGGCGGTTCTCGTACCGCCTCGCTTCGCGTTCCACTCCGTGGGGGGTGGACGTCGTGATGTGGGTCATCGCGTTCCTCGTTGGGGGGCAGGCCGGTGATCAGCGGAACAGCGAGTTGACGTAGTCGGCGCCGATGCCCACCTTCTCGTAGTGCTCACGGCACATCGCGATGTAGTCGTGGACGTCGAAGATGCCCTGGGCTTCGCCGTTCTCGTCGAGCCACACGAGGGGCCCCTTGACGATGAAGAACGTCTTCATCGGCTCGCCGCTGTCGTAGGCCACCAGCGTGTGGCCCTCGCCCGGAGCCTCGTAGACGAAATCGCCCGCCGTGGCGGTCCAGGGGCGCTCCAGATAGCCCCACTTTCCGGAGATGGTGTAGGCGAACACCTCGTGCGGGTGGTAGTGCCGGTTGACCAGCCCCGCCTCCTTCGCCCGGAGGATGTCGGCCCAGCTGTTGTCCTTGACGTTGATCCAGAGAGGACGCGACCCGACGGTCTCGCTGAACGGCACGTAGTAACGGTCGTCATCGGTGGCGACCTTGGAAAGGTAGACCTCCGGCAGCGCGTCCGGCTTCTGCGAGTTCTCGATCGGCTTGAGGTTCTTCCAGAACTCCGACGTGGGGGTTTCGGGCATGTTTCCCTCTCCTTACGTGTGTTGTTGGAGAGTGAACCCTTCGCGGCGTCGGTCGTCTTTCCTGTCTCGGACATCGCCGCTTGCCTATTCCGGACGTGCCGCAGCGCTTGTGCCCGCACGGCTCACAGGCCCGTCGCCCTTTCGGCGACGGCGCGCCCTCGAGGCGGGCGACGGGGCACGGGGCTCTGACGGCAAGAGCGGGTAAACGGCCGGTACGGATGACGTCGTGTGCCGCTCCCCGATCAGCCGGGGCGTGCTCTGCTGTCGCAGGCAACGAGTGTCTGAGGAGGAGCGACCATGCCCCGCACAACCCGTATAGCCCTGGCCGCCGGGCTCGCCCTGGGACTCACCGCCGCTGCCGCCCCTGCCGTACCGGTGCTGGCCGCCGGGATGACGGCGGCCTCGGCCCCGCAGGCCGGCCCCGGTGACTCGGCGGGCGCGTCGGCGAACGAGCCGGTGGTCGAGTCGGCGGGCGGGTCCGCGACCGCCGTCATCAAGAACGTCACCGGGCGGACCCTCGGCACCGTCCGGGTCGAGCGATACGACGCGAAGAAGTCGCGGGTCAGCGTCAGCGTGCGGGGGCTCACTCCCGGGTTCCACGGCTTCCACGTCCACTCCACCGGGGTGTGCGACGCGCACTCCGTCGACCGGGCGACGGGCAGCGCCTTCTCCAGCGCCGGAAGCCACCTCGGCCCGGGGCAGCACGGCGGCGGAGCCGGCGACATGCCCCCGCTGCTGGCGGCCGCGGACGGCACCGCCTCCGCGTCGTTCGTGACCGACCGGTTCACCCTGGAGCAGCTGGGCGACGCCAACGGCAGCGCGTTCGTGGTGCACGCCGCGCCGGACAACTTCGCGCACATCCCGGACCGGTACTTCCACCGCCCCGATGCCGGCGGCGCCGTGGGCCCGGACGCGACCACGCGCAAGACCGGCGACGCCGGTGCCCGGATCGGCTGCGGCGTCGTCAAGGTCCACGCCTGATCCGGGTCCGCCGCCTCGCGGGCAGCCTCACTCGCGGGCAGCCTCACTCGCGGGCAGCCTCAGGAGATGTGGCGGCGCAGCCAGTCGACCAGCGGGACCAGCGCTCGCCAGGTCGAACGGACCCGGTCGAGGGTCTCGGGGGTGTGCAGCCATGGCTCCGGCTCGAACCGCCGCCCGGCGTGCAGCGTCTTGTGCCGGAGAAGGTCGAGCCGGGGATGGTCCTCCGGCGCGCCGCGGGGACGGGTCTTGAGCCGGTCGCCGCCGACCTCGATATCGCCGGGCAGGGCCCCGAGGATCTCCTCCAGCAGGGGCCCGGCGGTGTCGTCGTCCACGGCCTCGCGGAAACGTGCGACCTGGTCGCCCGACCCCCACCAGCCCGCCGCCACGTAGAGACCGTCGGCGTCCACCTGGACGTAGTAGCCCACGCCCTCCACGCCCACGCCGCAGTAGGCCCCCTGATGCGTCTTGTATGGCGACTTGTCCTTGGAGAACCGGACGTCGCGGTACGGCCGGAACAGGTGGGCCGGTCCGAACTCCGGCTCCAGCTCGTCCATGAGCGCGAGCATCGGCCCGCGCACACCCGTCTCGTAGAACCCCTTGTGGGCCGTCCAGTACGCCTTCGAATTGTCGGCGACGAGGCCCTCGTAGAAGATGAGCGCCTCGTCAGGGAACCCGCTGAAACCCATGCCACCCACCTTCGCACGCCCCACCGACAGTCCCGGGACCGGGACCGGGACCGGCACAGGCACCGGGGCCGGGGCCGGGATCACGATCGAGACCGGCACCGGGGCAAGCACCGAGAGAGCGACCAGCACAAGCACCGGGACCACGGCCATGACCGGGACAGGGACCGGGACAGGGACCGGGACAGGGACCGCGACCAGCACAAGCACCGGGACCACGGCCATGACCGGGACCACGGCCATGACCGGGGCCACGACCACGACCGAGTCGGGGATCAGGACCCGTACAGCGCGGACGCGTTCAGCGCCGCCGTCTCGCGGTGCCGAAGATCGTCCTGGTGATCTCCCGGCCGAGCGCGGTCGCGGCGGTGCGGGCCAGCGACCGGAACTCCTTCGAGGCGAGCATCCCTTCGAGCACCGACTGCCGGCGCGCCTCGGAGGGCCTGTCAACCGGCCGGTCCGCCGACCGGTCCGCCGGTCTCTCGGCCGGCGCCTCCCGCTCGGGCTCCCGCTGGGAGGCCAGTCGCGCGGTGAGGATCTCGTACGCCGACTGCCGGTCCACGGCGGTGCCGTACTTGGCCAGGAGCGGGGACGCGGCGATCACCCGTTGGACGACCGCCGGGTCGGACGGCGCCATGAGCGACTGCGGCGCCCGCAGCCGGGTCCAGGCGACCGGCGTCGGGGCACCCGTCTCGGACAGGACCGTGACGACCGCCTCCCCGATGCCGAGCTCGGTGAGCAGCCGTTCGAGGTCGTAGGAGGACTCGGGGAACGTCGAGACGGTCGCCTTCAGCGCCTTGGCGTCCTGCGGGGTGAAGGCGCGCAGGGCGTGCTGCACGCGCGAGCCGAGCTGGGCGAGGACGTCGGCCGGCACGTCCTTGGGCGTCTGGGTGACGAAGAAGACCCCGACTCCCTTCGACCGGATCAGCCGCACGGTCTGGGTGATCGATCGGAGGAACGCCTTGGACGCGCCCTCGAACAGCAGGTGCGCCTCGTCGAAGAAGAACACGAGCGACGGCTTGTCGGGGTCGCCCACCTCGGGCAGCGTCTCGAACAGGTCCGCGAGCAGCCACATCAGGAACGTGGAGAACAGCTGCGGCCGCTCCTGCACCGCCGGCAGCTCCAGGATGGAGATCACGCCGCGGCCGTCCGGCGTGGTCCGCAGCAGGTCGCGTACGTCGAACTCGGGTTCGCCGAAGAACGCCTCCGCCCCCTGGGCCTGGAAGTTCACCAGGGCGCGGAGGATGACGCCCGCGGTGGACGCCGACAGCCCGCCGATGCCGCTCAACGCCTCCGGCGTCTCGGTCAGATAGCGGATGACCGCGATCAGGTCCTTGAGGTCCAGCAGCGGCAGCCCGTGCTTGTCGGCGAAGTAGAAGATCAGCCCGAGCGACGACTCCTGGGTCTCGTTGAGTTCGAGCACCCGCGACAGCAGCGTCGGCCCGAACGCGCTCATGGTGGCGCGCAGCGGGATGCCTTCCCCCACGCCGCCGAGGGAGAAGAACTCCGTCACGCAGCCCTGGGGTGTCCAGTCCTGGCCCACCTCGGCGGCCCGGCGGGCGATGCGGTCGCCCGGCTTGCCGGGCGAGGCCAGACCGGACAGGTCGCCCTTGATGTCCGCGAGGAACACCGGCACGCCGTGACCGGCGAGCTGCTCGGCCATGAGCTGCAGCGTCTTGGTCTTCCCCGTGCCGGTCGCCCCGGCCACCAGGCCGTGCCGGTTCATCATGCACACCGGGATGCGGATGCGCTCGGAGGCGTCGGCGGTCCCGTCCTCGCGAACGAGCGCGCCCAGCTCCAGGGCCGGTCCCTCGAAGTCGTAGCCCTTCATCGGTTCGTGTACTTCTTCCCGGGCGTGGTGCCGCCGAGCAGCTCCGAGACGGTCACGTACGTGAAGCCCTTGCGGTCGAGCTCGTCGAGCAGCCGGGGCACTGCCTCCACGGTTGTCGGGTGGATGTCGTGCATGAGCACGATGTCGCCCGGTTTGGCCGCGACGCTGCGCTGCGCGATCACCTTGGGGTTGCGGTTGAGCCAGTCGAGGGTGTCGACTGCCCACAGGATCTGCGCGAGCCCGCTCTGCTTGGTCTCGTGGTCCACCGCCTGGCTCGTCGCGCCGTACGGCGGGCGCATGAGCCGCATCGTCACGCCGGTCGCCTTCCGCACGGCCTCCTGCGTACGGTCGAGCTCCCGGCGCAGGGCGTCGGACGACAATCCGGGCAGTGAGGCGTGGTCCCAGGAGTGGTTGCCGATCTCGTGGCCCTCGGCGGCCATCCGCCGCACGAGGTCCCGCGTCTTATCGGTGATCATCTGCCCGAGCAGGAAGAACGTGGCCCGGGCGTGGTGGGCCGCGAGCAGGTCGAGGACGTGCCCGGTCTGTTCGCCCGGCCCGTCGTCGAACGTCAGCGCCACGCACTTGTGCCGCTTGCAGTCGACGTGCCGGGGCGGCGGCACCGCGGGCAGGCGCGGCCCCGGTGCTCCCCGTTGTGTCCCCGCGAGCCGGAAGCGCAGCAGATCGGGGTCGAGATGCCGCTGTGTGCCGAAGCGCGGATGCGGTGCCGCGGCCCCGTGCCGTTCCCCCGAGACCGGCACGGTCCTGACCTGCCCACACCCGCCGAGCAACAGCAACGACAGCAGCACGGATCCGATCCGCATACGACCCCCCGGAGCAGGCGGGGGGCCACGAACGCTACGGATAGCCTCCGGCCGCTCCCCCCCGCAGAACCTTTTCCAGCTCCTCCCACCAGGGCGGCACATCCGCCTTGAGCTCGGCATATCTGCGAGCCACCCGGATGGCGCATCCTGCTGGGTCCGTACCCAGGTGCCGGCACTTCACGGCACCCTCGCGCCAACGGTAAAAGCCCTCACGGAAGGTCACGACCAGGCCTATCCAGACGGAGAGAGTAGCCTCGTCGCCGATCTCGTAGGCGTCGGCCACCCCGAGCGCGGCGAGTTCCGCGCGAAGTTTTTCCACCGCGACTCGCGACTCACTCACCGGCCACCGCCCCCTGCACAGCAGACACGCACAAAAAGGGATGTACCCAACCTTGGAGCGGCGCTTGCGGATTCATTCTGTAATCATCGGCTACTAAGCGTCACCACGCAGCCCTTACTCGTCAGTCATGTACGGGTTCTCCGAGATCAGGAGGGCTCACGGGCGTCCTCGGCGACCCCGGCCCCGTCCGGAGGTGCTGCGCCGTCCGGAGGTACGGGTGGCTCGGTGACCACCATCACGAACCGCAGCGGTTCGCCGTGCTCGTTGGCGTAGCGGTGCGGCCGGTCGGCGCTGAACACGACGGCGTCGCCGGGGCCCATGACGTGGCTCCTGCCGTACACGGTCAGCGTGAGCCGTCCCTCAAGCACGGTGAGCATCTCGCGGGTGCCGGCGGGGTGCGCGTCGCCGTCGTGATGCTCGCCCGGCTCCAGCCGCCAGTCCCACAGCTCCAGGATCGCGGGCGCGTCCGTCCCCACGAGCAGGCGCGCCGATCCTCCCCCGGGATGCCGGAAGGTCACCACCTCCGACTCGTGCACGACCCGGACGACCGGGGTGTCGGCGACCTCCACCAGCCGCGCGAGGGTCACGCCCAGCGCGTCGGCGATCCGGGTGAGCGTGTTGACGCTCGGGTTGGTGCGGCCCTGCTCGATCTGGATGAGCATGCCGCGGCTCACGTTCGACCTGGCCGCGAGCTCGTCGAGGGTCAGCCCCCGATGGGCCCGCTGGCCGCGTACGTTCGCGGCGATGGCCGCGGTGATGGTCGCAGGATCAGCCATGAGTACAGCCTAGTGATCTGCTACTACAATCCATTGCACTATCAAGGCAATCTCTTGGGGGATCTGTGACGGCGGTGGCCCTCGCGACGGCATGCGCGGTGATCTTCGGCACGGCAGACTTCTTCGGAGGGCTCGCCACCAGGCGGTCGAAGGTGCTGGCCGTCGTCGTGCTCTCCCAGCTCGGCGGCCTGCTGCTGGTCGCCGCCCTCCTGCCGGCGCTGCCGGGCCACCCGAGCACGGCCGCGCTGGCCTGGGGAATGGCCTCCGGAGTCGCCGGCGCCTTCGGCATCGTGCTGTTCTACCGCGGCCTGGCCACCGGCATGATGTCCGTGATCGCCCCGACCACGGCCACGACCGCGATGGCGGTCCCCGTGGTGTTCGGGCTTCTCACCGGCGACCGGCCCTCCCCTCTGGCGCTCGTGGGCGTCGTGCTCGGACTGTTCGCCGTCCTGCTGGTCAGCCGCGAGCCGGACAACGGCGGGGCCCGCGGCCCGAAGGCCGGGCCGATCCTCGCCGCCCTGGTGTCGGGGGCGGGTTTCGGCGGGTTCTTCGTGCTGCTCAAGCTGGCCCCGGCCGACTCCGGCACGTGGCCGCTGCTCGGCGCGAGGATCGCGTCGATCGCGCTGGTCGCGCTGCTGGCCCTCGTGACGCGCAGGAGCCTGCGCCCGGTGCCCGGCAGTCTCACGGTGACGATCGCGGCCGGGGTGCTCGACATGGCCGCCAACGTGCTCTATCTCTTCGCGGCGCAGCGGGGGATGCTCACCCTGGTGGCCGTTCTGGTGTCGCTCTATCCGGCGAGCACGCTGCTGCTCGCGCGGTACGTCCTCGGCGAGCGGCTGAGTGCCGTACAGATCACCGGGGTCGGGTTCGCGCTCGGCGCGATCGCGCTGATCGCCGCCGCCTGAACCCCCGCCGCCTTGGCCCCCCGCCTTAACCGCCGTCTGAACCCTGGGGGCCGATGACGCGGGCGAGGGACCATGTTCCCGCGCCCGGTCAGGGGCCCGTCAGGTGCCTCAGGCAGGGGTCAGGCCGCGCACGCCTGCTCGGGGACGCGTACGACGCCCTCCTCGCGGGCGTAGTCCTCCAGCATCCCCCGGAGCTGGCGGCGGCCCCGGTGCAGCCTGGACATGACGGTGCCGATCGGGGTGCCCATCCGGTCGGCGATCTCCTTGTATGCGAAGCCCTCGACGTCGGCCAGATAGACGGCCACCCGGAAGTCCTCCGGAAGGGCCCGCAGGGCGTTCATCACGACGTTGTCCGGAATCTGGTCGAGCGCCTCGCTCTCGGCCGAGCGCAGCCCGGTCGACATGTGCGACTCGGCCGCGGCGAGCTGCCAGTCCTCGATCTCCTCGGCGGCCGACAGCTTGGGCGAGCGCTGCTTCTTCCGGTAGTCGTTGATGAAGTTGTTGGTGAGGATGCGGTGCAGCCAGGCCTTGAGGTTCGTGCCCTCACGGAACTGGTGATATGACGTGTACGCCTTCGCGACGGTCTCCTGGACCAGGTCCTCGGCGTCGGCGGGGTTGCGCGTCAGACGCATGGCGGACGCGTAGAGCTGGCTCGTGACCGGCACGACCTCACGCTCGAACCATGCCTGCCGCTGCTCGTCGGTCGAGATCATCTCTTCCCCCTACGGAACTTCTCCCCCGTTACCCGTCCGGCCGGAACACATGCGAGGTCACTCGTTCATCGTTGTGCCAAGGAACATCGTGCCGCTTGGGGCCTAAGCACGGTGTTAATGTCGTTCCGCCTGATCAGCGTCATCGCTGTGGAGACCAGGCCCGCGCGGCCAGGTCACGCGCAAGCCGAACAAGTCTCATTAGCGTAACATCGCAGCTTCAATCCAGAGTAAAATGTGGCAGATCTCACTGGCCACCCCGGGATGCGGACCAGTGGAGCCCGATAGGCGTCTTTGGTGTTCATGCCACGCGACATGTCAGAGTTGCGGGCATGAACCACCTGGATCGGCACGATCCGGTCACGAGGGCATGGGTGGCCGACGCCATCCAGGCCGTCGAGGCCGACGCCAACCGAAGCTGCGACACGCATCTGCATGTGTTCCCGCTCCCCTCGCACTGGGGTGTCGACCTCTATCTGAAAGACGAGTCGGTGCACCCCACCGGTTCACTGAAGCATCGTCTCGCCCGATCCCTTTTCCTGTACGGCCTGGCGAACGGCTGGATCGGGCCCACCACCACGATCATCGAGGCGTCGAGCGGGTCCACGGCCGTGAGCGAGGCGTACTTCGCCCGGCTGCTCGGCCTGCCGTTCATCGCGGTGATCCCGGCGAGCACCTCGCCGGAGAAGCGGGAGATCATCGAGTTCTACGGCGGCAAGTGCCACCTGGTGGACGACCCGAGAGCGATCTACGACGAGTCGCACCGGCTCGCCGCCGAGACCGGCGGGCACTACATGGACCAGTTCACCTACGCCGAACGGGCGACGGACTGGCGGGGCAACAACAACATCGCCGAGAGCATCTTCCAGCAGATGGAGCTCGAACGGCACCCGGAGCCCGCGTGGATCGTGGTCGGCGCGGGCACCGGCGGCACCTCCGCCACGATCGGCCGCTACATCCGCTACCGCCGCCACCAGACGCGGCTGTGCGTGGCCGACCCGGAGGGCTCGGCGTTCTATCCGTCCTGGGTCTCGGGTGAGGAGCACGGCGGCGCCGGTTCGCGCATCGAGGGCATCGGCCGGCCGCGGGTCGAGCCGTCGTTCCTGCCGACGGTCATCGACCGGATGACCCAGGTGCCGGACGCCCTGTCGATCGCGGCCATGCACTGGGTCAGGGAGGTCACCCGCAGGGAGGTCGGCGGCTCGACCGGCACCAACATCGCGGCGGCGGTGCAGATCATCAGGGAGATGCGGGAACGGGGCGAGCGCGGCAGCGTGGTCACGCTGATCTGCGACGGCGCCGAGCGTTACCGCGACACGTACGGCGACCCGCACTGGCTGTCGGAGCGGGGCATCGACATCACCCCCCACATCGAAGAACTACGCGCCTTCCTGCGGAGCTGACCGAGCCGACATGAGTGCGGGCCGGGGGATCCCCGGCCCGCGCTTCTCCTCGTGTGTCAGTCGCCGCCTCGCGTGCGTCGGTCGCCGCCTCCGTGTCAGTCGCCGAGCAGGGCGTCGACGAAGACCTCGGGGTCGAACGGCGCGAGGTCGTCCGGCCCCTCGCCGAGGCCCACCAGCTTCACCGGCACGCCCAGCTCACGCTGGACCGAGATCACGATGCCGCCCTTGGCCGTGCCGTCCAGCTTGGTCAGCGCGATGCCGGTGACGTTGACCACCTCGGCGAAGACCTGCGCCTGGCGCATGCCGTTCTGCCCGGTGGTCGCGTCGAGGACGAGGAGCACCTCGTCCACCGCCGCCTTCTTCTCGATGACCCGCTTGACCTTGCCCAGCTCGTCCATGAGGCCGGTCTTGGTGTGCAGCCGTCCCGCCGTGTCGATGATGACGGTGTCCGCCTTGTCCTCGATGCCCTTGGCCACGGCGTCGAACGCCACGGACGCCGGGTCGCCGCCCTCCGGGCCGCGCACCACGCCCGCGCCGACGCGGTCGCCCCACGTCTGGAGCTGGTCGGTGGCCGCCGCGCGGAAGGTGTCGGCGGCGCCGAGCACGACCTTCCTGCCGTCGCCGACCAGGACCCGGGCGAGCTTGCCCGAGGTCGTGGTCTTGCCGGTGCCGTTGACCCCGACGACGAGGACGACGGCCGGCCGCTCGCCGTGCGGCTGGGTGTGCAGGGTGCGGTCGAGGTCCGGCGCGATCTGCGTGAGCAGTTCCTCCCGCAGCAGCTTGCGCACCTCCTCGGGGGTGCGCGTGCCGAGCACCTTCACCTTCGTCCGCAGTTCCTCCACCATCGCGCGGGTGGGGGCCACGCCGACGTCGGCGGTGATCAGAGTCTCCTCGATCTCGTCCCAGACCTCGTCGTCGAGCCGGTCACGCGACAGCAGTTCGAGCAGGCCCCGGCCGAGGACGTTCTGGGAACGGGCGAGCCTGCCGCGCAGCCGCACCATCCGGCCGGCCGACGGCGGCGGGACCTCGATCTCGGGAGCCTTGATCAGCTCTTCGATCGGGGGCGCGGGCGGCGGCAGCGTGGTCGTCGTGCCGCCGTCCTCTTCGCCCAGCCCCGTCTTCGCGGGCTCCTCCGCGACGGGAGCCTTCGGCTCGGGCGGGGCCGGCGGCGCGGGCGGCAGGTCCTTCGCCTTCGGCCGGAACAGCAGCCACAGGCCACCCACCGCCAATATGGCGACGATGGCCACGATCACGATGATGCCGAGGTAACCGTCCACACCATGCAGTTTCCCAGATCGCCCGCATTACTCCGGACAGGGCGACTCGATCGGGCGATATAGAGGGGCGCGCCGTCGCGCCACGGACCGGCCGCGAGCGAGGCAGCCCTCCCCGGGGCGCCTACGGCACGGCCTCCCCCCCCCGCGCGCCTCCGGCACACCACATTCCCTGCGCGCCTCCGGCACACCACATTCCCTGCGCGCCTCCGGCACGACCGCACTCCCCGCGCGCGCCTCCAGCACGACCGCACTCCCCGCGCGCGCCTCCAGCACGACCGCACTCCCCGCGCGCGCCTCCGGCACGACTAGAGCGGATGCGAGCGGCGGGGGTGGTGAAGTGCTAGACCTTCTCGCGGAGGCGCTGGCTGACGACCTGGGTGACGCCGTCGCCACGCATCGACACGCCGTACAGCGCGTCGGCGATCTCCATCGTGCGCTTCTGGTGCGTGATCACGATGAGCTGTGAGGTCTGTCTCAGTTCCTCGAACAGCGTGAGCAGCCGCTGCGTGTTGGTGTCGTCGAGGGCCGCCTCGACCTCGTCCATGACGTAGAACGGCGACGGGCGGGCCTTGAAGATCGAGATGAGGAACGCGACCGCGGTCAGCGACCGCTCGCCGCCGGACAGCAGCGACAGGCGCTTGACCTTCTTGCCGGGCGGCCGGGCCTCGACCTCGACCCCGGTCGTCAGCATGTCCTCCGGGTCGGTCAGCAGCAGGCGGCCCTCGCCACCGGGGAAGACCCGCTGGAAGATCCCCTGGAACTCGCGGGCCACGTCCTCGTACGCCGCCGCGAAGACCTGCTCGACCCGGTCGTCGACCTCCTTGACCACGAGCAGCAGGTCGCGCCGGGTCTTCTTGAGGTCTTCGAGCTGGGAGGTGAGGAAGGCGTGCCGCTCCTCAAGGGCGGCGAACTCCTCCAGCGCCAGCGGGTTGACCTTGCCGAGCTGGGTCATCTGCCGTTCGGCCGTCCTGGCCCGCTTCTCCTGCTCCTCCCTGACGTACGGCACGGGCGGGTCGCCCGGCACCGGCACGCTCGGCCCGTACTCCGCGATCAGCGGTTCGAGCTCGATGCCGTACTCCTCCAGGGCACGTTGCTCCATCTGCTCCAGGCGCAGCCGCCGCTCGGTCCTGGCCATCTCGCTGCCGTGGACCCGGTTGACCAGGGCGTCCAGCTCGGAGCTGAGCTCCCGCACACGCAGGCGCACCTGCTTGAGCTCGGCGTCGATCTGCCCGCGGGCCCGCTCGGCCTCGTCGCGCTCCTCTGCGGCCCGCGCGAGCGAGCCCTCCAGGGCGTTCAGGGCGGCACGCGCACCTTCGGCCACGGCCGTGGCGATCTCCGCCTGCCTGCGGCGGCGTTCGCGGTCGGCCGCGGCCCTGGCCCGGTCCTGCCGCTCGCGCTGCGCCGCGCGCAGCAGCGCGTCGGCCCGGCCCGCGATGCCCCGCACCCGCTCCTCGGCCGTACGGACGGTCAGCCGGGCCTCCATCTCGGCCTGCCGGGTGACGCCGCAGGCGGCGGCCAGCTCGTCTCGGGTGTCGGTGGTCGGCTCCGCCTCCAGCTCGGCGGCGTACTCCGCCTCGGCGAGCTGCTCCTCCAGCTCCACGACCGCGGCCTGGGCCTGCTCGCGCGCCTCCTGGGCGTCCACCACCGACCGGCTCAGCCGGGCCGCCTCGTCCTGGGCGGCCTTGACGGCGGCCTCCAGCCGGGCGAGCTGCTTGGCCGCCGCCGCGGCCCGCTGGTCGGCCTCCCGCTGCCTGCCGCGCAGGCGGTCGAGCCCGGCCTGCGCCGCGTTCAGCCCGTTCTGAGCCGAGTTAACACCGCTCTGGGCGGCGCTCACGCCGTTCTGCGCCTCCGCGACCCGCGCCTGCGCCGCCTCCAGCGCAAGCTGGCACTCCCGCTCGGCGGCCACGGCCTCGGCCAGCGCCTCCGCGTGCCGTTCGGCCTCGGCCCCGGCGGTGGCGAGATCGGCGGCGGCCTCGTCGAGCGCCGTACGCATCTGCAGCAGCGAGGAGCCGCCGCCCGAGCCGCCGTGCGCGGCGTTGACGCCGAGCAGGTCGCCGGACATCGTGACGGCCCGCAGCTCCGGATGGGCGTCCACGACCTTGCGCGCGGTGAGCAGGTCGGGCACCACGACCACGTCGGACAGCAGCGCCTCCACGGCGGGGCGCAGCTCGTCGGGCACGGTCACCAGGTCGGCGGCCCACTCGGCGCCCGCGACCGGCGTCTCCGGCCGCGCGCTCTGGTCGCCGTCACTCTGACGGTCGCCCGCGATCAGCAGGGCGGCGCGTCCGGCACCGGCCTCACGAAGGTGTTCCACGGCCGCGACGGCGGCGGTGAGCGAGGCCACGGCGACGCCGTCCACGGCCAGCACGGCCGCGATGGCGGCCTCAGCCCCCGGGCGTACGGCGAGCAGCGTGGCGATCGGGCCGAGCAGGCCGGGCAGCCCGGCGCCGAGCAGCGCGGCGGCCCCGTCCGCGCCCCCGGCCAGGCTCATCTCCAGGGCCTCGCACCGCGCCTGGAGAGCGGCGACCGCACGCTGCGACTCGGCGTCGGCGGCCCTGGCCGTGCTCACCGCGGCCTTGGCGGCGGCCAGCGCGTCCCTGGGCGCGGCCAGGTCGGCCCGCACCCGCTCCACGACGGCCTCGGCCTCCTCGGCCACGGCCCTGGCCTCCTCCACCGCGGCGCGAGCGAGATCGACGCTCTCCTGCGCGGCCTCCAGCTCGGCCGCGAGCCCGGGGTCGGCCGGCGCCTCGTCGACCGCCTGCGCGTCGAGCTCGTCCTGGGCCTGCTCCGCGCGCCGGGTGGCGTCCTCGACGGCCTTGGTGAGCCTGCCGATCTCGTCTCCGGCGGCCCTGGCCCGGCTTCTGGCCGACTCGACCTGGCCGCGGAGGCGGGCGAGGGCCTCCCGGCGGTCGGCCGCGGCACGGGAGGCGGCGGTCAGGCGCCGCTCCTCGGCGGCCAGCGCCTCCTCGGCCTCGGCGCGGGCCTCGACGGCGGCGTCGAGCCGCTCACGCGCCTCGTCCAGCTCCTCCGCCAGCACCCGTTCCTGCTCGCGCACCTCGGCGGCCTCGCGTTCCAGGTCCTCCGGGTCGCGCCCGCGCCGCTCGATGGAGGCGGCGTCCGCGGCGTGCCGCCGTCGTTCGGCCGCGAGGCTCTCCACGCCGCGCAGCCGCTCCCGCAGGCCGGAAAGGCGATAGTAGGTCTCCTGGGCGGCCTTGAGGCGGGGCTGGGCCTCGTTCTCGGCCGCCTCCAGCTCGGCCTCCCGCCGCTGGCCCTCGGCCAGCTCGGCCTCCACGTGGGCGCGCCGCGCCTGTACGGCCGCCTCGTCGGCCTCCTCACGCTGCAGCGTGTCGCGGAGGGTGATCACGTCGTCGGCGAGCAGGCGCAGCCGGGCGTCGCGCAGGTCGGCCTGGATGACTGCCGCCTTGCGGGCGATCTCGGCCTGCCGGCCCAGCGGTTTGAGCTGGCGGCGCAGCTCGGCCACGAGGTCCTGGACGCGGGTCAGGTTGGCCTGCATCGCGTCGAGCTTGCGGAGGGCCTTCTCCTTGCGCTTGCGGTGCTTGAGTACGCCCGCGGCCTCCTCGATGAACGCCCGGCGCTCCTCCGGCCCCGCGTGCAGCACCTGGTCGAGCTGGCCCTGGCCGACGATCACGTGCATCTCCCGGCCGATGCCGGAGTCGGACAGCAGTTCCTGGATGTCGAGCAGGCGGCAGGTGTCGCCGTTGATGGCGTACTCGCTCTGGCCGGAACGGAACATCAGCCGGCTGATCGTCACCTCGGTGTAGTCGATCGGGAGCGCGCCGTCGCTGTTGTCGATCGTGAGGGTGACCTCGGCGCGGCCGAGCGGCGGGCGGCTCGAGGTGCCCGCGAAGATGACGTCCTCCATCTTGCCGCCGCGCAGCGACTTGGCGCTGTGCTCGCCCATCACCCACGCGAGGGCGTCCACGACGTTGGACTTGCCGGAGCCGTTGGGGCCCACCACGGCGGTGATGCCCGGCTCGAAGCGGAGGGTGGTGGCCGAGGCGAAGGACTTGAAGCCGCGTAAGGTGAGCGTCTTCAGATACACGTCCGCCCCCCTCGGTGCCGCCTGGCGTTTGGGGGGAAGACTACAGCGCCCGGCGGCCGGGGATGTGGTGATAGGCGCCCGTGGCCGATTGGGAAATGAATTCGGGTAAGGCAAGACGGGCGGTTCGCCCATCCCGCCCGTGGCCCGTTACTTATGATCAGTCAACCGTTTTTATGATCAGTTAACCGTCGAATCAAATTGCCGGGGAACGACGGCGCAAATGGCAAGGGACGCCTTTGCGGGGCGTCCCTACAATCCTTTCCCGTTCCCGCCGGGCCTCAGGTGAGAGCCGGCTCGCGATCCTGCAGCCGGACCAGGGCCTCGTCACGAGTTTGCGCCGCGAGCGCGTCGTTCTGGGCCTGGAGCCGGGTGAGTTCTGCCTCGAGGTCGCGGATGCGCTGCTGGAGACGGCGCATTTCCGAGATCATCCGAGGATCAGGACCGCCGACGTGGCCGAGTAGAGCCTTCGCCATAGTAAAGGGTCCTCCACGCTGAGTGACCAGACTGGTTCGCGCACTTCATGCCGCGGGAGGGGTGCGCGTGGTTCCTCTCAAGAGTCGCACCGGCAATGGAGGCGGTCAAGTTGAACGCTCCGCACAGACGCACCGGTGGGCACTCTCGCTAGATAAATATACCGGATTTAGGAGGTTTGAGGGAAGCCCTACCTCTCGACAAACCCGGCGATACCTCTCTTCGCATCGCTCCAGCGCTCGACCACCCCCTCGACGTGGCCGGGCGTGTCTCCGGTGCGTAACAACGACAGGAGTTTCTCGCATGACTCCCTCGGGCCCTCGGCGACGACCTCGACCCTCCCGTCGGCCAGGTTCGAGGCCCACCCGACGAGCCCGAGCTCCAGTGCGCGGGCGCGGGTCCACCAGCGGAACCCCACACCCTGCACCCGTCCACGGACCCATGCCGTCAACCGAACCACGCCTACAAGTATCCAGATCGACTCCGGCCGGCGCAGCGGGGGGTGGTCTAAGGGCGGGCGCTCCTCGGGCGGGGCTGGCACTTCGGGCAGCTGTAGGAGGACCTGTTCATGAACGCCTCCCGCCTGATGGGCGTTCCGCAGCGGCGGCACGGCTCGTCCCGCCTGCCGTACACCGCGAGCGAGCGGTCGAAGTAGCCGCTCTCGCCGTTCACGTTGACGTAGAGGCTGTCGAAGGAGGTGCCGCCCTGCCCCAGCGCCTCGGTCATGACCTCGCGGACCGCCGCGAGCAGTTCGGCGATCTTCGGCCGGGTCAGCGTCTCCGTCGGCCGCGCCCAGTGCAGGCGCGCGCGCCACAGCGCCTCGTCCGCGTAGATGTTGCCGACCCCGCTGATCAGCGACTGGTCGAGCAGCGCCCGCTTGATCCCCGTACGGCGCAGCCGCAGCCGTACGGCGAACTCGGCGTCGTCGAAGGCGTCCTCGAGCGGGTCGGCGGCGATGTGCGCGATCGGCTCCGGCACCGGCCGGCCGAGACCGGAGGTCATGGGCGCCACCAGCAGGTGCCCGAAAGTGCGCTGGTCGACGAAGCGTAACTCCAGGCCGCCGTCGGCGAAGCCCATGCGCACGCGCAGGTGCTTCTCTATCGGCGACAGCGGGTCCACGACGAGAAGCTGACCGCTCATGCCGAGATGGGCGATCAGCGCCTCGCCGGGCTCCTCCTCGCCGGTGGCGTCGTCGCGCAGGGGCAGCCACAGGTATTTGCCGCGCCGCTCGGCCGACGCCAGCGTGCGGCCCTTGAGCTGGGCGGGCAGATCGCCGACGTTGCGCCGGACCGCCCGGGGGTGCAGGACCTCGGCCGCGGCCACCGTCCGGCCCGCGACCCAGCTCTCCAGGCCCCTGCGGACGACCTCGACCTCGGGCAGTTCGGGCATGCGCCGTCTCCCGTGCTCAGGCGTGTACGGGACCGGCGCCCTCGCGGGCGTCGCGCACCGCGCGGATCGCGGTCCAGGCCGCCTCGGCCGCCTGCTGCTCGGCCTCCTTCTTGCTGCGGCCCGAGCCCTTGCCGTACTCCTTGCCGCCCACGCGCACGACCGCGGAGAACGACTTGGCGTGGTCGGGCCCGCTCTCGTCCACGTGATACTCCGGCACGCCGAGCATCTCGGCGGCGGTGAGCTCCTGCAGGGACGTCTTCCAGTCGAGCCCGGCGCCGAGCGACGCCGACCGCGTGATGAGCGGGTCGAACAGCAGGTGGACGACGCGGAACGCCTCGTCGAGGCCCTTGTCGACGTAGACCGTGCCGATCAGGGCCTCCAGCGTGTCGGCCAGGATCGACGACTTGTCGCGGCCGCCGGTGCCCTCCTCGCCACGGCCGAGCCGCAGGTATTTGCCGAGGTCGAGCGTCCTGGCGACGTCGGCGAGCGCGCGCATGTTGACCACGGCGGCGCGCAGCTTGGCGAGCTGGCCCTCCGGCAGGTCCGGGTGGTTGCGGAACAGCGTGTCCGTCACCACGAGACCCAGCACCGAGTCGCCCAGGAACTCCAGGCGCTCGTTCGTCGGCAGTCCGCCGTTCTCGTACGCGTACGAGCGGTGCGTCAGCGCCCGCTCGAGGATGCCGGTGCTGAGCCGGACATCCAGGATCTGGAACAGCTCGTCTCTCGCGACCTCGACGGGCACGGGCTTTACAGACGGCGCGGCCATGAAATCCTCCCAACTCCTAGGTGCAGGCAGGGCCGTGCACGGGAGGCAGGCGGGCCGGCCGAAGGCCCGAAGGCGTGGTGGACGCCGGTCCGCCGGGAGCCGATGGCCCCGGCGTCCACCACGGCCGCGGGCGTGCATGTCGGTGCGTACCGTCCAACCGCCACCGCACGTTCCTATGGAGCACGGTAACTCTTTGAAGCACGGTAACGCCGACCGGCTCGCTTTGACGATCCGGCCGGCGTCCCGACGTCCCTTACCGCACGCGCGATCAGGCCGACGGCTCGACGACCTGACGACGGTTGTAGGTGCCGCAGCTCGGGCACGCCACGTGCGGGCGCTTGGGCGAGCGGCACTGCGGGCAGCTCACGAGTGCGACCGCCGCCGCCTTCCACTGGGACCTGCGGGCGCGGGTGTTGCTCCGCGACATCTTCCGCTTGGGGACGGCCACGTCAACCCTCCTGATCGTCTTCCTGTTCCACAACCAAACCCTGCAGCGCCGCCCAGCGGGCGTCGATCGCTTCGTGCCGGTGGTCAGGGCCGGCCTCCGCCAGCCTGATCCCGCACTCCGCACAGAGACCGGGGCAGTCATCACCGCACACCGGGCTCAGCGGCAGTGCGAGCACCACCGCGTCACGGAATACCGGCTCGAGATCGAGCAGTTCGCCGTCGAGGAGCAGATCGTCCTCTCCGGCGTCCTCCGCCGAGTAGAAGTAGAGCTCCTGGAAGTCGACCTCGATCTCCGAGGTCAACGGGTCCAGGCAGCGCGAGCACTCCCCCGTCAGGGGAGCCTGCGCCGTGCCCGTCACGAGCACGCCCTCCATCACCGCCTCGAGCCGGATGTCCAGCTCGACGTCGGCGTCCTTGGGAACGCCGATCATTCCGACGGCGAGATCCACCGGTGCCGGGAGAACCGGGCTGAGTGTGCGCATCGATCCCGGTCGGCGCCCCAGGTCATGGGTGGAGATCACCCAGGGGGCTCGGGGATCGAGGCTGTGCAGACTCATCCTGCTCTCGTTAGGCATGGCGAATCACCGCCGTCGTGCAAGGCTGAAAGGCAAGAATACCAGCCCCGGTTCAGCCTCTGAGCCGCTCCACCAGCAGCTGGTGGACGAGGTCGGGGACCAGGCCGGACACGTCCCCTCCGTACCGGGCGATCTCCTTGAGCCTGCTCGACGACAGGAAGGAGTATTCCGGGTTGGTGGACATGAACAGCGTCTCGACGCCCGACATCCGATAGTTGAGCTGCGCCATCTGCAGCTCGTAGTCGAAGTCGCTGACCGCGCGCAGGCCCTTCACGATGGACGGGATGCCCTGCTGCCTGCAGAAGTCGACCAGCAGGCCGTGGAACTTCTCCACGCGGACGTTGCCGTACTCCTTCGTCACCGCCTGGAGCATCTCGATGCGCTCGTCGACGGTGAACAGGCTGCGCTTCTCGATGTTGATGAGCACGGCCACGACGACCTCGTCATACAGCCGTGACGTCCGGCCGATGATGTCCAGATGACCGTTGGTCACGGGATCGAACGACCCCGGGCAGACGACACGACGCAAGGCGCACCCCCATAGATTCACGGGTTCCCGGCTGCGTGACCGTACCAAACGGCCGCTTCGCCGTATCGACGGACCCTGTCTTCCGTGAAGCCCGCGGGCCACACCAGGTCCTTACCCCTCGACTCCCGTTCCACGGCCACGAGCGCGCCCTCGGCCAGCCAGCCGTTGTCGCGCAGCGCCGTCAGCACCCGCGTGACCGCCTCGTCGGAGACGGCGTAGGGCGGATCGGCGAAGACGAAGTCGTACGGCTCCTCGCACGGCCGGGCCACCACCCGCTCGACCTTCTCGGCCCGCAGCGCCGCGCCCGGCAGCCCGAGGGACGCGATGTTCTCCCTGATCGTGCGCGCGGCCCTGGCGTCCGACTCCACCAGCAGCGCGTGGGCGGCCCCCCGGCTCAGCGCCTCCAGCCCGACGGCGCCCGACCCGGCGTACAGGTCGAGCACCCGGACCCCGTCCAGCGGGCCGAGCGCGGAGCCGACGGTGGCGAACAGGCCCTCCCGGGTGCGGTCGCTCGTCGGCCTGGTCGATCTCCCCGGTGGGACGGCCAGCCTGCGTCCCCCCGCCGTCCCTGCGATCACCCGCGTCACACCTTCATTGTCCCGCCCCCGGCGGCCGTCCCGGCACAGCGGAGGGGCACGGAGTCAAGAGTGGGCAAGCCGCGGCGACGAATGAGTAAGAGCCGTATCGCGGGGTCGGTCACTTGCGCATCATGAGTTCTGCGGCCTTCGCGGTGACCCAGGGGGAGGCCGGCCGGCGTGGTCGTGAGCCCTTCCGCACGCCGGCGCCCTCGGCACCTGACCCGAGGGCGGGCCCAGCCGGGGACGGCATTCGGGGGGAGGCCGTCCCAAGGCTGGGCCCTGGGTCGTTTAACGGGCGTCGTGTTCACACGGCGCCCGTTTCATTTCCCCCCTCACGCCTTCTCGAGGTATTCGGCGCGTTCGCCGGCGACCATGGTGTCGATCTCGGCGCGCAGGGCCGGGTGGGCCGACAGCTCGGAATCGGCGGACAGCAGGGCGGTCGCCTCGGCCCGGGCGGTCTCGATCACGTCCTCGTCGCGCAGCAGTTGCAGCAGCTTGAGCGAGGACTTGCGCCCCGACTGGGCGGCGCCGAGCACGTCGCCCTCTCTGCGCTGCTCCAGGTCGACACGGGACAGCTCGAACCCGTCCAGGGTCGCCGCCACCGCGTCGAGCCTGCGGCGCGCCTGGGTGCCCTCCGGGGCCTCGCTCACGAGCAGGCACAGCCCGGGCAGCCCGCCCCGGCCCACCCGGCCGCGCAACTGGTGGAGCTGGGAGACCCCGAAGCGGTCGGCGTCCATGATGACCATCACCGACGAGTTGGGGACGTCGACGCCGACCTCGATGACCGTGGTCGCGACCAGCACGTCGATCTCGCCCCGGGCGAAGGCCCGCATCGTGGCGTCCTTGTCCTCGGGCGCGAGCTTGCCGTGCAGCGCCTCGATCCGCAGGCCCGACAGGGGGCCCTCGGCGAGCATGCGCGCGACGTCGAGCACCGCCAGGGGCGGCCTGCGCTCCTCGTCGTCCTTCGCCAGGTCGCCCTCGTCGCCCTCCTGGTCGCCGATGCGCGGGCACACCACGTAGGCCTGGCGGCCCAGGCCGACCTCCTCGCGCACCCGCTGCCAGGCGCGGTCGAGGTAGTGAGGCTTCTCCGCGGCGGGCACCACATGGGTGGTGATCGGGGCCCGCCCCGAGGGGAGCTGGGACAGCGTGGAGACCTCCAGGTCGCCGAACACGGTCATCGCGACCGTGCGCGGGATCGGCGTCGCCGTCATGACCAGCACGTGGGGGCGTCCGCCGCCGCCCTTCTCGCGCAGCGCGTCGCGCTGTTCGACGCCGAACCTGTGCTGCTCGTCCACCACGACCAGGCCGAGGTCGGCGAACTGCACGTGCTCCTGCAGCACGGCATGAGTGCCGATCACGATGCCGGCCGCGCCGGAGGCCGCGTCGAGCAGCGCGCTCCGCCGCGCGGCGGCCCCCATCGAGCCGGTGAGCAGCGCGACCGCCGTCCCGCCGAACATGCCGCCCGCCGCGAGGTCGCCCAGCATGTTCACGATCGACCGGTGGTGCTGCTGGGCGAGGACCTCGGTGGGGGCGAGCAGCACGGCCTGCCCGCCGGAGTCGACCACCTGAAGCATCGCGCGCAGCGCGACCACGGTCTTGCCCGCGCCGACCTCGCCCTGCAGGAGCCGGTGCATGGGGTGTTCGCGGGCGAGGTCGGCGGCGATCTCCTCGCCGACCTGCCGCTGCCCCTCGGTGAGCTGGAACGGCAGCCGCTTGTCGAACTCGCGCAGCAGCCCGTCGTCGCGCCCGGGACGGGCCCGGGCGAGCCAGGCGGACGCGGCCATGCGCCGCCGCACCAGCACGGCCTGCAACACGAACGCCTCGTCGAACTTCAGCCGGTCGTGCGACCGGGCGACGTCCGCCTGGCTGCGGGGCCGGTGGACCCGCCGCAGCGCATCCTCGATCGGCAGCAGCCCCAGCCGCTCCCGGATCTCGGCGGGCACCGGGTCGTCCAGGCTGAGCACGTCGAGCACCGTGCGCACGGCCCGCCGGATCTTCCAGCTCGGCAGCCCCTGGGCGGAGGGATAGATCGGCACCAGTGCGGAGGCGAACTCCTCGGCCGTCTCCTCCGTCTCGTCGAACGACTCGTATTCGGGATGAGTGAGCGAGACGCGCCTGGTCCTCCCGCCGACGAAGACGCCGACCTTGCCGGAGAACATCGCCTCGGTGCCCGGCGTGAGCCGCTGCTCGGCCACGTAGGCGCCCTTGCCGAAGAACGCCAGGTGGAGCTTCTCCTTGCCGTCGGTCACCTCGATGTCGAGCCAGGTGCCCTGCCGGTTCTTCATCGGCCTGCGCACGGCCGACGACACCTTCGCGACCACGGTGACGTGCTCGTCGTGCTCCAGCGACGCGATGGGCGTCAGCTCCCCGCGCTGCGCGTATCGCCGCGGATAGTGGCGCAGCAGCTCACCGACCGTGCTGATGCCCAGGGCGCTCTCCAGCGAGGCGGCCGACCTGCCGACCACCTTCTTGAGCGGCTCGTCGAAGCTCGTCACGACACCAATTACTACCCGTACGGGCCGACAATCCGGCTACTCGACGCCGATCAGGAGGGGATAACCGCCCTGTCCGCCCTCGTACACGACGATCTCCAGGTCGGGGCGGACCTGCTCCAGATGGACGCGTACGGCGGGCAGGAGCGGCTCGGGCGCGCACGCGCCGGCGACGAGCGTGACCATTTCGCTGCCGCCGGAGACCAGGCGCCGGACGACCTCGACCGCGGTCTCGGTCAGGTCCGCGCCGATCAGCGCGACGTCGCCGTCCACCACCCCGAGCACGTCGCCGGGGCGGCAGATCCCGGCGCTGGTCATCGCCTCGCGGTCGGCCACCCACACGTGCCCGTGGCGGGTGTGCCCTGCCGCGTCGGTCATCGCCACGATGTCGTCGTCGAAGCGGCGCAGCGGGTCGTGCACGGCCAGCGCGGCCAGGCCCTGCACCGACGCCCGGGTGGGCAGGACGCTGACCGTCACGCCCTCCTCCCTGGCGATCTCCGCGGCGGCCACGGCGACGTCATGTGTGGCGGCGTCGTTGGGCAGCACCGCGACCTCGGTGCCGGCCTCCCGGACGGCCCGCAGCAGGGCCGCCGCCGTCGGAGCGGAGCCCGGCTCGCGCCGCACGACCACCGCCCCCGCCTCCCGGAACAGGGCCGCCAGGCCGTCCCCCGCGGCGACCGCGACGACGCCCCGCGCCGGGCCCGGCTCGTGCGGCCGTCCCCCGAGGTAGGTCACCTTGATCCGGTGGGGCCGTCCCGCGCGCAGCCCTGCCTCGATCGCCGCGCCCGCGTCGTCCACGTGGACGTGGACGTTCCACAGGTCCTCCCCGCCGACGATCACCAGGCTGTCCCCCAGCGCGTCGAGCTCGCCCCGCAGCCGGTCCACCTCCTGCGCGCCCGCATCGAGGAGGTACATGACCTCGTAACCGGGGCCGCCGGTGTCCTGCGCCTGCTCGGGCGCGATCCGCGCGGCCGGGGCGGGCACCTCGTGGCGCTCGCTGTACGCCTCGGTCACCACCTCGGCCAGGCTCTCCAGCATGATCACCAGCCCGGCCGCGCCCGCGTCCACCACGCCGTTGCGGGACAGCACGCCGAGCTGACCGGTCGTACGGCGCAGGGCCCGCCGCGCCTCGTCGGCCGCCCGGCGGGCCACCTCGGCCAGGTCGTCGGGCGCGTCGCGCACGGCCTGCGCCGCCGCCGACAACACGCTCAGCACCGTGCCCTCCACCGGGCGGACCACCGCCGCCCTGGCCATCTCGGCCGCCCTCGTCAGGCCGTCGCGCAGGTCGGCGCCGCCTCCCGGCGCGCGCCCGAGCACCTCACCCAGGCCCCTGACGGCCTGGCTGACGATCACCCCGGAGTTGCCCCGCGCGCCGAGCAGGGCCCCGCGCGTCAGGGCCTGCCAGGTGGCGTTCGCGTCCGCGCCGCCGGGCAGCGCGTCCACCGCCTCGGCCGCCGACAGGATCGTGAGGTGCAGGTTCGTGCCGGTGTCCCCGTCGGGCACGGGGAACACGTTGAGCGCGTCGATCTCCGCCCTGGCCCGGCCGAGGGCCGCCGCGCAGTGGCGCGACCAGCGGCGCACGGCGGGGGGATCGAGCACCTTGAGCATCCGGCAGACCTTCCTTCCGCGCGATCCGGCCCCCCGATGCGCTACCGTTGGCGGGTACGAGACTATCCCCCGTTCGCCGGAGTCCCGTTTGGCGTGCAACGGTGAACATCGGATATCCTCGTGTGGCCAGCCGGTTGTCCCGGCATTGCTCGGACGAGCCGCTGCACCGGCGCCGGGCCGATCGACTGATTCAAAGGAGCGATTACCGTGGCTTCCGTCTGCGACGTCTGCGCCAAGAAGCCGATTTTCGGCAACAACATCTCCCACTCGCACCGCCGCACCCGCCGCCGCTGGAACCCCAACATCCAGACCGTGCGCGCGGTGGTCAACGGGACGCCGAAGCGGATGAACGTCTGCACCTCCTGCATCAAGGCGGGCAAGGTCACGCGCTGACCGTCTGACATCCGCGAGAGCCCGCCACCTGAACCGGTGGCGGGCTCTCGCGCTGTCTCGACCAGAGACGGCCTCGGCAGAGACGACCTCGACCGGAGATGGTCTCGGCCCGGGACGACCTGGACCGGGACAACCTTGACTGGAGACGACCTCGACCGCCCTGGAAAGGGCGCTGAGCGGGATCACGACGGTGTTCCTGGTCTGGCCCTTCCTCACGTCCGAGGGCGCGCAGGACGTCCTCGCCACGATCGCGGGCTCCGCCCGCCGCCTCGTCTACCTGTCGTCGTCAGGCGTGAACGAGGACGCCGGGTGGCGGACCGACCCGATCTACCGGCTCCACGCCGAGATGGAGAGCCTCATCAAGGCGTCGGGCCTGGAGTGGACCATCCTGCGCGCCGACACGATCGCCTCCAACGCGCTGGGATGGGCCGGGCAGATCCGGCAGGACGGTGTCGTACGCGGCCCCGGCATCGCCCCCACGGCGGTGGTGCACCAGGCCGACGTCGCGGCCGTGGCGGCCCGCGTGCCGACCGGCGACGGGCACGCGGGGGCCACGCACGTGCTGACCGGACCGCACGTGGTGAGCAGGGCCGACCAGGTCCGCCTGATCGGCGAGGTGATCGGCCGTCCGCTGCGCTTCGAGGAGGTTCCCGTGGAGGCGGCACGGGAGCGGATGCTCGCGGACGGAAGGCCGCCCGCGCTGGTCGAGGCACTGCTGGCGAGCACCCGGCGTCCCCGCTCCGACCTGGTGACCTCGACGGTGGAACAGATCACCGGCAGACCCGCGCGGACGTTCCGCCAGTGGGCCGCCGACCACGCCGACGCCTTCCGCTGAGGCATCGCGCCAGGGCATCGCGCCGGGGCCTCCCGCGACCCGGACGCCCCGGCTCAGGCGTCCGTCCGCATCCGCCAGGCGTGGTCCACGGGCCCGATGCCCGCGCCCAGGGGGAACCCGTGCGCGATGGCGCCCGTGACGTACTCCTTGGCCCGCCGTACGGCGCCGGGCACGTCCTCGCCGAGGGCGAGGTACGACGCGATCGCGGAGGCGAGCGTGCAGCCGGTGCCGTGGGTGTGCCGGTTGTCGTGCCGCTCGGCGGTGAAGCGGTGCTCGCTCGACCCGTCGGTGAGCAGGTCCACCGGCTCCCCGGGAAGGTGGCCGCCCTTGATCAGCGCCCATTTCGGGCCGAGCGCCAGCACCGCCTCGGCGGCGCGGGGCATGTCGCCGGTGTCCTCGACCTTGACGCCCGTGAGCTGCTCGACCTCCCACAGGTTGGGGGTGACCACGGTCGCGGTCGGCAGCAGCACGCTCTTGACGGTCTCCACGGCCTCCGGCGCGAGCAGGCTGTCGCCGTGCTTGGACACGCCGACCGGGTCCACCACGACGGGCACGGTCACGCCCGCGAGGACCTCCGCGACGGTCTTCACCAGCACGGACGACGCCAGCATGCCCGTCTTGATCGCCTGGGCTCCGATGTCGCCGAGGACCGAGTCGAGCTGTGCCCGCACCGCCTCGGGGGGCAGTTCCCAGTAGCCCTGCACACCCAGTGAGTTCTGCGCCGTCACGGCCGCGATGACGCTCATGCCGTGGACGCCGAGGGCCAGCATGGTCTTCAGGTCGGCCTGGATGCCGGCGCCGCCGCCGGAGTCCGAGCCCGCGATGGTCAGGACACGTGGTGGGGTGGTCATGCGACCATCCAACCAAAACCCCCGCCGTTCCCTGGAAAACGCCCCGTCTCCGGCTGTGGCCGGGAGCCGGGAGCCGGGGGCTGGAGGCTGGGGGGCTGGGGGGCTGGGGGCTGGGGGACCGGGTCAGCGGGTCGCGGCCGCGCCGAGACTCATGCCGCACACCCGTGAAGCGTTGGCGTACGCGGCGCCCGGCCGTCCCGAGGCGTTCCGCCGAGCCGCCGACGCCGCCGACGCCGCCGGGCCGCCGGGGACGCCTCAGCCGCGCTGGGACGCGCCGGTGACCTCACAACGTCCCTCGGAGAGCACGCAGTCGGCGGGTGCGGCCGACGCGCCCTCGGCGTGGATGGTCAGCGTCAGCGTGCCGCCCTGGTCCAGCGCGGCCTGCGAGGTCAGGGTCAGGGTGTCCCCCTGCTGCCGCCAGCCTGCCCCCTCGACCGAGGTCACCCGCCCGCCGACGGCCAGCCGGATGGTCCATGCGGGCAGGTCCGGGCCCTCGTTCCGTACGGCGAGCCGGGCCGTGTAGCCGCCCGCGTGACGGTTCGTCACCGTGAACCCCACCCGCACCGCCGGGCCTCCGGCGACGAGAGCGGACGTGGTCCGCACCGGGTGCGCGCCGGTCCTGCGGTTCGCATCGGCGTCGGACTCGTCAGCGGAGTCGTCCGCGTCACCGGCGTCTTCGCCGCTCCCGGAGTCGTTCAGCGGGGTCTCACCGGGCGTCGCGCCGTCGGTGGACCCGGCGCCCGTCGTGTCGTCCGGGTCGGCCGTGACGGCGGCGGGAGCATCGTCCACCTGCCCGGTCGGGTGGGCCGACGCACGCGGGGCAGCGGTGGACGAGGCACGCGTACGGGCGGACGTGTGGTCGTGGTCCCGGCCCTTCGAGGTCGCCGTCGCGACCGGTGTGGCGCGGGGAGCCGCGGGGGTGCCCTCCCCGGCGTCGTTCTGCGCGGCGTCCTCCTGTGCGGTGTCCTTCTGTGCGGTGTCCTCCTGGCCGGAACCGGACGCGCCGGAGTCCTTCTTGCCCTGTTGGTCCTGACCGTTCCCGGCCGGGTCGCCGGACGCGGGGGTCGCGTCGAGGGACTGGCCGGACCCGGCTCCGTACGGCCCGCCGTCGGCTGCGCAGTTCTCCGACGTCGGGCAGGCCGTCGTCGGCTGATCCAGGGCCAGGGAGGTCCGCCCGGCGAGCAGCCGAGCGCCGCCGGCCGTGACGCCCACGGCCAGCAGCACCGACAGCCCCGACACGAGCGCCAGCCGCCGCATGCGTCTCGGCGGCTTCGCATGGTCGTCCCCGTCCTGCCCGGGGTCCCCGGCGCCCAAGGACGCCGTCAGGAGGGCGGACGAGGCCGTCCGTTCCGAAGGCGATGACGACATCGACGGCGACGACGGACTCTCGGACTCCAGCCGCTCGGGCGACAGGGCCGCGAACATCCGGCTCGTCGACTCCGAGGGCGGCACCGGCCACGGCACGGCACCGCTGTTTGTCGCCAGGCCACTGCTCGTCACAGGGCCGGTCGCGGGGCCACCGGCGGCCTCCGAGGGCGGCGCGGGCCACGGCATGGCACCGCTGTTTGTCGCCGGGCCACTGCTCGTCACCGGACCCGTCACAGGGCCGGTCATCGGGCCGGTCGCGGGGCCACCGGCGGCCTCCGAAGGCGGCACCGGCCACGGCACGGCACCGCCGCCCGGCCACTGCGCGGACTGGCCGGGCCCGGCGAGGGACTGCTCGTCCGGCGTCACCGGCGGACGGTAGGCCAGGTGGTCCTGAACGCCACCCCTCTCTGCGAGGTCGTCCTGACCCGGGGAGGGCTGACCCTCTCGTGCCTTGCGTCCTGCCGTGTGGCGGCCCATGACGGTCCTTCCTGTTGCCTGACCGCCATACTTAATAACAGATCTAATACGCCTATGTCACAAATTTCACATCACGCACGGAAGTGATCCCATCCCCCTTTGGTCCAGGTCTGTCCGTTGACCTGCACTCCGTGTCCCTCCGTGACGGCTCCCACACGCGTCCATTCGGGCGGCAGCCGTACGCCGGGAGGGAACGTCGCGGCCAGCGCGTGGTCGTCACCTCCCGTGAGCACCCACTCCAGGGGGTCCGCGCCGAGCTCGCGTGCCGCCGCGGACAGTGACTCCGGCACGGGTAAGGCGGCGGCGTCCAGTCCCACGGCCACGCCGCTCGCGTCGGCGACGTGACCGAGGTCCTGCAGCAGGCCGTCGCTGACGTCGAGCATCGCCGTCGCGCCGAGCAGCGCCGCCGCAGGACCGCAGGCGTACGGCGGCCGGGGACGGCGGTGCGCCTCCAGCAGGGTCACGAGGTCCGGGGAGCCGCCGGTCACCCCCGCTTCGAACAGGGCCAGGCCGGCCGCGGCGTGGCCGAGACGGCCCGCCACCGCGACCACGTCGCCCGGACGCGCGCCCGACCGGGTCACCGGGGCCCTGCCGCCGAGATCGCCCAGCGCGGTCACGCCGAGCACGACGGTCTCCGAGCGGGCGATGTCGCCCCCCGCCACCGTCGCCCCCACCAGGTCGCACTCGTCGCGGAAGCCGTCGGTCAGGGCGTCCACCCAGTCGGTGCCGACGTCGGCGGGCAGCCCCAGGCCGACCACGAGAGCGGTCGGATCGGCCCCCATGGCAACAATGTCGGAAAGGTTCTGTGCCGCCGCCTTCCGGCCTATGTCGTAGCCACTCGACCAGTCGCGGCGGAAGTGCCTACCCTCGATCAGGAGGTCCGTGCTGACGACGACCCGCCCATCGGGCGCCTTCAGGACCGCGGCGTCGTCGCCGGGGCCCAGCAGTACGGCCGCAGTCCGCGGAAGGCGTCCCGATATCCGCTGGATTACTCCGAATTCGCCGAGATCTCCGACTGTGATGGCACACCCCTTGTGCATTCGAGGTACGGTTACGCTCCGGCACTGATCTCTACCCGGAGGGCGTCATGGTGCAGGCCTACATCCTTATCCAGACCGAGGTCGGCAGGGCCGCCAACGTGGCCGAGGAGATCTCCTCCATTCCCGGGGTGACGCAGGCCGAGGATGTCACCGGGCCCTACGACGTGATCGTCCGCGCCCAGGCCAACAACGTGGACGAGCTCGGCAAGCTCGTGGTGGCCCAGATCCAGGCCGTCCACGGCATCACCCGTACACTGACGTGTCCGATCGTCCACATCTGAGCGGAGCGCGAGCCGAGGAGACGATGCGAGAGGCGAGGAGGCCCCTGCGCGCCACACCGGCAGGCCTGGTCCTGGCGGCGCTCGCCCTGCTCGCCGCCTGCTCGTCCACCGTCCACGTAGAGCCGCCCACGCCGACCGGCGAGGCGGCCGCGGCCTGCCGCAAGCTCGAAGCCGCGCTGCCGAAGACGCTCGAAGGGCTCGACCGGACCCCCTCCGAGCCGCCCTCGCCGTACGTCGCCGTCTGGGGTGACGGCCAGATCGCGCTGCGCTGCGGCGTGCCCCGGCCCGCCGCGATGGAGCCCACGGCCGAGGTCGCCGACATCAACGGCGTCGGCTGGTTCCAGGACCCGCGGCGGCCGACGCTGTTCACGTCCACCAACCGGGTGGCGTACGTCGAGGTGACGATCGGGCAGGGGATCCAGGCCGGGGCCGTGCTGGTCGACCTCGCCGAGCCGATCAAGTCGAGCATCCCGGAGTGACTACCGCAGGCCCGCGGGCCGGCGCAGCGCGAGCTGGATCAGCCGCTCGACCAGGTCGGCGTACGGCAGGCCGGTGGCGGCCCACAGCTGCGGCGCGACCGACAGCGACGTGAAGCCCGGCATCGTGTTGATCTCGTTGACGATCAGCTCGCCGGACGGCGTGTAGAAGAAGTCGACCCGCGACAGGCCCTCGCAGCCGAGCGCCTCGAACGCGCGCACGGCCAGGGACCGCAGCGTCTCGGCCACCTCGCCGGGGATGTCGGCCGGCGCCCGGAGCTCCATCTGGTCGGGGTAGTACTTGGCCTCGAAGTCGAAGAACTCGCGCTCGCCCCGCACGAGCACCTCGCCGGGGACGCTCGCCTCGGGGGCGGCGTCGCCGAGCGACTCCAGCACCGCGCACTCGACCTCCCGGCCGACGATCGCGGCCTCGACCAGCACCTTCGGGTCGTGCTCCCGGGCGAGCTCGATCGCCGCCTCCAGCGACTCGGGGTCGTGCGCCTTGGTGATGCCTTGCGACGACCCGGCCCTGGACGGCTTCACGAACACCGGCCAGCCCAGTTCCTCGATCTCCTTGAGCACCCGGCCGCGGTCGAGCCGCCAGTCGCGGTCGCGTACGACCACGAACGGGCCGACCGGCAGCCCGGCGGCGCGCAGCACGAGCTTCATGTACGCCTTGTCCATGCCGACCGCGCTGGCCAGCACGCCCGAGCCCACGTAGCGGACCCCGGCCATCTCCAGCAGGCCCTGGATCGTCCCGTCCTCCCCGAACGGCCCGTGCAGCATGGGGAACACGACGTCCACGCGGCCGAGCGCACGCGGGATGTCGCCCGAATCGAGAGCCACAAGGGTGCCGGAGTCGCCGGGGAGTGCGAGCGCGGTGCCGGAGTCGTCCACGACGGGCAGGCGACCGGACTCGATCGCGTAGGACTGGCCGTCCGACGCCAGCACCCAGCGCCCGTCCTGGGCGATGCCGATGGGGATGACCTCGTACTTCGTCCGGTCGATGGCCTCCAGCACACTGCCCGCGCCCATCAGGGAGACGGCGTGCTCGGAGTTGCGGCCACCGAAGACGACTGCCACGCGTACGCGTGACGGGGACTCGCGCTCCTCATTCATGATGCCCGAATCTACCGTGTTCGAGACGCAAAACGGCTTGTCAGCCACGCCCGTCGTGGGAGTCCGTTATCCCCGCTGAGACCGTGATCAGAACCCGGCGAGATCCCGATCGGACGGTGATCAGACGCCGTAGCGCTCCGGCTTCGGCGTGCGCGACATCAGCAGGACGGCGGCCTCACCGGGGGTCATGCCGTCGTGGACGACGCCGACGACCACCTCGGTGATGGGCATCTCCACGTCGTGCTTCTTGGCGAGTTCGAGCACCGACTCGCACGACTTGACCCCCTCGGCCGTCTGCTTCGTGGCGGCGACGACCTCGGCCATCGTCATGCCCCGGCCCAGGTTCTCGCCGAAGGTGCGGTTGCGCGACAGCGGCGAGGTGCAGGTGGCGACGAGGTCGCCCATCCCGGCGAGGCCGGCGAAGGTGTGCTGGTCCGCCCCGAGCACCGCGCCCAGGCGGGCGATCTCGGCCAGCCCCCGCGTCATGAGCGTCGCCCGCACGTTGTCGCCCAGGCCCATGCCGGCCGCGACGCCGACGGCCAGCGCGATGACGTTCTTGACCGCGCCGCCGAGCTCGACGCCCACCACGTCCGGATTGGTGTAGGTCCGGAACCACGGCAGATGGCACGCCTCCTGGAGCCGGGCGGCCACCTCCTCGTCGGAGCAGGCGACGACGGCCGCGGCGGGCTGCCGCCGGGCCAGCTCGGGCACCAGGTTGGGCCCGGAGACCACGGCCACCCGGCGCTCCGGCACCTCGGCCACCTCGCAGATGACCTCGCTCATCCGCTTGCAGGTGCCGAGCTCGACACCCTTCATCAGGCTGACGAGCACGGCGTCCGGCGGGATGTGCGGCTTCCATGTCCGGAGGTTGGCGCGCAGCGTCTGGGACGGCACCGCGAGGACCACGAAGTCGGCGCCCGCCATGGCCTCGGCGGGGTCGGTCGTGGCGCGGATCGTGTCGGGCAGCCGCGTCCCCGGCAGATACTCGGGGTTCTCCCGGGTCTCGTTGATCGCGTCGACGATCTCCGCCCGCCTGCCCCACAGGGTCGTGGAGGTGCCGGCCTCGGCGAGGATCATCGCGAACGTGGTGCCCCACGAGCCCGTTCCGAAAACAGCCGCCCTGCTCACTGGCCGCACCACTCCTCTTGCTCCGCGCGCTCCCCCCTCACCGTACGCTCCGCTCAGCCCTCGGCCGCATTCTTGGGGTCATAGGGGACCTCTGGCGCCTTCTCGTCCCGGATCTCGGCCAGCAGCTCGGTGATGGCGGCGGTGATGTCGGCGGTCGCGTCGCGCAGCACCGAGCCGCGCATGGGCTTCCCGGCGTACTTGGACAGGTCGACCGGCGGCCCGGCGAGCACGTGGAAGGTCTTGCGCGGCAGCAGGCGCGGCTTCGTCGCCCCGTACGGCAGCAGCTCCTGGGCGCCCCAGTGGGCGATCGGGATGACCGGCACGCCGGTAGCGAGGGCCAGCCGGGCGACACCGGTCTTGCCGACCATGGGCCACAGGTCGGGATCGCGGGTGATCGTACCCTCGGGATAGAACAGGATGCAGGCGCCGTTCCGCAGCCGCTCCTCGGCGATCTTCAGCGACTTGGTGGCCTCGGTGCTGTTGCGTTCGACCGGGATGGCCTGGAGCTGGGCGATGGCGTGACCGAGCCCGCGGATCCGGAAGAGACCCGCCTTGGCCAGGATC
The DNA here is from genome assembly GCF_036186745.1 of Microbispora hainanensis. Classification (NCBI taxonomy): domain Bacteria; kingdom Bacillati; phylum Actinomycetota; class Actinomycetes; order Streptosporangiales; family Streptosporangiaceae; genus Microbispora; species Microbispora hainanensis. Next base: position 585,596 of record NZ_CP108086.1, read on the forward strand.
GTGGGCCACCGCCCGTTGTTGTAGAGGTAGTGCGAGAGCAGCACGGGGTCGGACCACGACAGATGGTTGGCGGCGATGATCAGCCCGCCGGTGCGGGGGATGTTCTCCCCGCCCCGCCACCTCCGCCGTACGAACAGCCGTGAGATCGGCTTGACGACGACGACCGCGAGCGTCTCCCAGAAGCGCGGCGGACGGCCCGCGCGGCGGTTCACCGTGGCGGCGGCGGGCGCCGCGGGTGTGGGCGCGGGTGTGGTCGGGTCGGACGAGGGTTCGCTGGGGTGGCTCACAGGGTCTCCAAAATCACCGGGATCCGGGACAAGTCTCCCGGTTGGCCATGGGCGATGTCGAGGCGGGATGCTACAGGCATGCACCTCGCGCGATGGTCAATAGTGGTCCCGGTGAAGACCCTGATCCGGGCCAAGACACGGCTGGCGGCGGCCGCCGGGCCGCACCGGGCCGATCTGGCCGTCGCGGTGGCCTCCGACACCGTGGCGGCGGCGCTGCGGTGCCCGCTGGTGGCGCGCGTGGTGGTCGTGACGGCCGACCCGCTGCCCGCGCGGCGGCTGGCCGCGCTCGGGGCCCACGTGGTGGCCGATCCCGACCGGGGGCTGAACACCGCCCTGCGCACCGGGGCGGAGGAGGCCGTACGGCTCGCGCCCGGCGACGCCGTCGGCGCGCTGCAGGCCGACCTGCCCGCCCTGCGGCCCGCGGAGCTGGAGACGGTGCTCGCGGCGGCACTGGAGTTCGACCAGGCATTCGTCCCCGACGCCGCCGAGGTGGGGACGACCTTCTACGGCGTGCGGCCGGGCGTGACCTTCCGGCCGGGGTTCGGCGGCGAGTCGCGGGCCAGGCACCTGTCGCGGGGGGCCAAGGAGCTGACCCCGCCGGGGATCACGTCCGTACGCAGGGACGTGGACACCGTGGAGGACCTGCGCGACGCCCTCGCCCTTGGCGTCGGCCCCGCGACCGCCGAGGTCGCGGCCCTGATGCTCGGCACGACTCCGGAACCCTGACCCTTCGGACACCACGCCCCTGACGGCCGTACGGCCCGGATGGCCCTGATGGCCGTGCGGCCCGGATGGCCCGGCGGTTCTAATGGCCGTGCGGCCCTGACGTCAGAAGGGCGGCCGCGCCGAGCCCCCGCTCCGGCGTGGCCGCCCGTGACGTCGTGTCAGTGGGCCGCCTCCGCGTTCTCGCGGGCCTGCTTGGGCAGGAGGAAGGCCACGACGAAGGTGAGCAGGAGCATTCCGGCCACCACCCACAGGGTGATCTTCATGGCCTGGTCGAAGCTCCCGGCGGTGGGGACGTCGCCGAGCAGGTCGAAGAAGACCGTGCCGAGCAGGGCCACGCCGAACGCGTTGCCGAGCTGCTGCACCGCCGTCAGCGTGCCGGACGCCGAGCCCGTCTCGTGCTCCTCCACGCCGGCGAGCACGATGTCGAAGAAGGGCGACATCAGCAGGCCCATGCCGATGCCGCTGACGATCAGCGCGGGGGCGAGCTGCCAGGGGCTGACGTGCATGCCCGCGAGGTTCAGCGTGAGCACGACGCCGAGCACGCCCAGCGTCATGAGCAGGGTGCCGCCCTGGAGCAGCTTGCGCCCGAACTTCTGCAGCCCCTGCGCGAGCCCGAACCCGAGGATCATGCCGCCCGACCAGGGCACCATCGCGAGCCCCGCCTTGAGCGGCGAGTAGCCGAGCCCCAGCTGGCAGTAGAGGTTGAAGGCCAGCATGAACCCGGCCATGCCGGAGAAGAACACCATGCCGGTGAACAGGCCCCCGGTGAACGCGCGCTTGCGGAACAGGCTCGGCACGATCAGGGGGTCGCCGCCCGCGCGGCTGCGGCGGGACTGGAACCAGCCGAAGACGGCGAACACGAGCACCGACGCGGCGAGCATGACGAACGCCCACGCGGGCCAGTCGTTCTCGCGGCCCTGCACCAGCGGGTAGATCACCAGGAAGGCGCCCACGGACGCGAGCGCGACCCCGGCCAGGTCGAGCCGCGGCGGCTGCGGCGATCGCGACTCGGGCAGGAAGCGCATTCCGGCGAGCAGCGCGGCCAGGCCGAGCGGCAGGTTGATCAGGAAGATCATCCGCCAGCTCGTGCCCCAGAAGTCGGCCGTCACGAGCCAGCCGGCAAGGATCGGGCCGCCGACGGCCGACAACCCCATGACCGGCCCGAACATCCCGAACGCCTTGCCCATCTCGGCGGGCGGGAACATCTCCTTGATCATTCCGAGGCCCTGGGGCAGCATGATCGAGCCGAACAGGCCCTGGATCACCCGGGCGCCGATCAGCACCTCGGGCGACTGCGCGACGGCGCACAGCAGGGATCCCACGGTGAACCCGGCGGCTCCGATCAAGAACATGCGCCTGCGGCCGAAGATGTCACCGAGCCGCCCGCCGGTGATCAGCCCCACGGCCATCGAAAGCGTGTAGGCGGCGCCGAGCCACTGGATGACGGCCTCGGAGCCGCCCAGGTCGGCGCGCATCTCGGGCGCCGCGATGTTGGTGACCATCGCGTCGAGAAGGTCCATGACCTCTCCGGCGAGGATCACGAAGAGCGCCGCCCAGCGCCAGCGGTACGGCGCCCCCGCCACCGGCGACGCCGGCGCGGTCGCCGTGATGGGTTCCGACATCATCCCTCCCTGAAACTGAACAGTGTTCATAGTAAAGTGAGCGCTGTTCTATCACCGATCAGTGTTCAGCGCCAAGTTCGATGTTCACCACGATATATCTCGTTTTGGCGCCACACAAGATATATCTCGTTGAGAGAGCGGTGTTCGTGGAAGCGGAGCGGTGTTCATTAGCATGGGCGGAACAGCGGGAGGTCCTTCATGACACAGCCGGACATGCCCACACCGCCGTGGGAGCGTCCGCCCAGGCGACGTACGCCCGCCAGGGTGCCACTCACCCGCGAGCGGATCGTCGACGCCGCCTACACGGTTCTCGACCGTGATGGATACGACCGGCTGAGCATGCGGCAGGTCGCCGCCGAACTCGGGGTCGCCGTCTCGGCGCTGTACGTCCACGTACGCGACAAGGACGAACTGTTGCAGCTCATGTACACCCGCATGTTCGAGGGCTACGACGTTCCCGAGCCCGACCCCGAGCACTGGCGGGAGCAGGTCAAGGACTTCGCCCGCCAGGCGCGTGAGCGGATGCTGAGCCATCGCGACCTGCCGAAGCTCGCCATGGGCCACGTGCCGTTCACCCCGGAGCTGCTCCCCTACGTCGAGCGGCTGCTGGCGGTCTTCGCCGCCGCCGGGATTCCGCGGCACGTGCTGGCCATCTCCGGCGACCTGCTGTCCACCTACATCAACGGGTTCGCGCTGGAGGAGACCGTCTGGCAGGAGCGTTACCGCGAGTCGCAGGGCTCGTGGGACAAGCTGCGCGAGGAGATCAACGGCTACTTCGCCTCGCTGCCGCCCGACCGGTTCCCGAACCTGGTGGCGCTCGCCGACATCATGATGGACGAGTCGAACGACTACCGGTTCGAGCTCGGCCTGGAGATCATCCTGCGCGGGCTCGCCTCCTACATCGGTGAGCCGGAGCCCGGCGAGGAGCGCGAGGAGGGTTAGGAGACCGCGCGGATCCGCGGCGCGAGCAGGACCGGCAGATGGGCGAGCGTGTAGGCCCCGCAGGCGGTCCAGAACGCGACGCGCACCCCGGCGAGCTGCCCCAGCGTGCCCGCCAGCAGGCCGCCGAGCGGCATCGGACCCCACATCAGGAACCGCATCGTGGCGCTCAGCCTGCCGAGCAGGTGCGGCGGGCAGATCGACTGGCGGTAGGCCCCCTGCGCCACGCTGAACACGGTGGTCGCCACCCCACTGGCCGCCAGGGCCGCCGGCAGGATCAGCAGGCGCGGGCCCGCCGCCGTCAGCGCGAGCGGGGCTATGCAGACCGTGGCCGCCCAGGCCGAGCCGTACATGGCCCGGCCCGTGCCGACGCGGGCCGTGATCCGCGGGGCGAGCCAGGCCCCGGCCACCCCGCCCACCGCTCCGGCCGACAGCAGCATGCCGTACGTGCCGGGGCTGACGCCGACCTCGCGGACCATGTAGAGCGGCACCGTGGCCGACCACAGGCCGAACGTCAGCATCATCAACGCCCCGACGGCGGCCACCCGGCGCAGGACGGGCTGCCCGGCGACGAACAGCAGGCCCTCGGCGATCTCCGGCCACAGCCGGGCGCCGCCCCTGACGTCTCTGTCTCTCAGGGCTTTCTCACCGGGCTGCTCGTCCGCGCGTACGCCGAGGAGCAGCAGCGCGGACCCCGCGTAGCTGAGGGCGTCGGCGACCACCGCGATCGGGGCGGTGAGCGCCTGCACCAGCCAGCCGCCGATCCCCGGGCCGGAGAGCTGGGCGAGCGACTGGTTCGCGGCGAGCGTGCCGTGCCCGCGGGCGAGGTCCTCCCGGCCGACGATGGACGGGAGATAGCTCTGGTGGGCGACATCGAAGAAGACCGTGCACAGCCCGTTCACCAAGGCCACGGCGTACATCTGCGGCAGGCCGAGCACTCCGAGCAGGGCCGCGGCCGGGATCGACAGCAGCGCCAGGGCGCGGACCACGTCGGCGGCGACCAGCACCGGACGGCGCCGCATGCGGTCCACCCACGCTCCGGCGGGCAGGCCGACGAGCAGGAACGCCACCATCTCTGCGGCGGTGAGCAGCCCCACCTCGAACGGGCTCGCGTGCAGGGTGAGCGCCGCCGTGAGCGGCAGGGCGACCAGGGATACCTCGCTGCCGAGCTTGCTGATCGCGTCGGCCCCGGCGTATCGCCGGAAGTCACGCACGCGCCACAGGCTCCTCGCCACTGCCTCGGTCATGGCGGGCCATGCTGGCAGCCGGAGGATTCGCTGGTCAAAGGATTTTCCACGCACAGCGGTAGGCTTGCGGCGTGCAGGCGACGGTGCAGAGCTTCGACCCCGCGACCCGCTCGGGCTGGGTCTTCCTCGACGACGGCACCCGGATCCCGTTCGACGGCGAGGCGTTCGACGCCGGGCCGCTGCGCCACCTGCGCCCCGGCCAGCGGGTCGCCCTCGTCATGGCGGACGACCGCGTCACCTACGTGACGCTCTCCACGTTCCCGACGCCCTGAGTCTCCGGCGCTCCGTCTCCTGTCCTCCGGGTCTCCGGCGCACTGGGTCTCCCGCCCCCTCAGTCCCGGCGCTCAGTCCCGGCGCGCCACGTGTCCGGCGCCGCGTCTCGGGCCCCCGGAGTCGCCGGCGCCCTGAGTCCGCGGCCCGCCGAGCTTGCGACGCCCTGGGTCTCCCGCCCCCTCAGTCCCGGCGCTCAGTCCCGGCGCGCCACGTGTCCGGCGCCGCGTCTCGGGCCCCCGGAGTCTCCCGCGTTTCGGGCGTTGGCGCGTCAGACGGTCTTGAGCGCTCCTCCGTCGATCACCAGGTCCGCGCCGTTGACGCTCGCCGCGCGCGGTGAGGCGAGGTAGGTCACGAGGGCCGCCACCTCCGCCGGTTCGACCAGCCGTCCCGTGGTCATGCCCGCCCGGGCCGGCAGCCCGGCCAGAAACTGCTCGTGCGACACTCCGAGCGCCGCAGCCAGCTCGGCGCCGTAGCCGTCGGGCGCCTCCCACATTGCGGTGCGGACCGCGCCGGGCGAGACCGTGTTCACCCGCACCCCCTGCGGCCCGAACTCCTCCGCCAGGGCCTTGCCGAACGCCGTGAGCGCCGCCTTCGCCGTGGTGTACGGCAGCGGGCCCACGTGCGGCATGCGGGCGCCGTTCGAGGAGATGTTCACGATCACACCGCGGCGGCGCACGACGGCGGGCAGCGCGGCGCGAGTCGTCCGTACGGCGGCGAAGAAGTTGAGGTCGAACCACGAGAGCCACTCGTCATCCGCGAAGCCGAGGAATCCCCGCACGCCGTTCACGCCGGGGTCCCCGCCGCCCACATTGTTGACGAGCAGATCGAGACCCTCCTCCAGCTCTGCCACCGCAAGCTCGACCAGGTGCGCCGGGCCCTCGGGCGTCGAGAGGTCCACCGGAACGGCGATCGCGCCGGTCTCCTTCAGCTCCGCGCTGACGTTCCGCGCCGCCGCCACCACGCGGACGCCCTCCGCGGCGAGCGCCGCGACGACCGCCAGCCCGATGCCCCGGCTGGCACCGGTGACCAGCGCCGTACGTCCCTTGAGTCCCATGTCCATGGCGCACCCCTCCGCGCTTTTCGCAACTTGAATGACGCAATGAAGCTATAACTTGCTACATAAATGTTGCAAGTCATGAGCGAGCTGAATCCTGCCGGTAGCATGTGACGGTGCCGAAAGCCCAGCAGCCTTCGCAGCTCGGAAAGCGCCCGCTCCGGGCCGACTCCGAGCGGACCGTGCGGACGATCCTGGAGGCGGCCGAGCGGGTGTTCGCCGCCAATCCGGCGGCGACCATGGAGCAGGTCGCCCAGGCGGCCGGGGTCGCCCGCACGACCGTCCACCGCCGTTTCGCCACCCGCGAGGCCCTGGTGGAGGAGCTCACCGGCTGGGCCGCCCGCCGGTTCGCCGAGGCCGTCGAGTCGGCCCACGCGGACAGCACGCCGCCCCTCGTCGCGCTCTACCAGGTGACCGCCAACGTCCTGCGGGTGAAGACGGACTGGTGGTTCGCCATGAACCGTACGGCCGACGACGCCCACCCCGAGGCCGCCCGCGTGCACGCGAAGGTCCGCGACGATTGCGAGCGGCTGCTCCGCCGGGCCCGTGAAGCGGGTGTGCTGCGTCCCGACGCCGACATCGACTGGACCCGCCGCGTCTACTACGCCCTCATCCACGAGGCCGCCGCCGAGAGCGCGGCCAGAGACACGTCCAGAGACACGTCCGGAGGCGTGTCCGAGGGCGGGTCTCAGGGCGGGGCCGGGAGCACATCCGGAGGCATGTCCGAGGGCGGGTCTCAGGGCGGGGCCGAGGGCACGTCCGAAAACGGGTCCGGGGACGGGGCCTGGGGCACATCCGGAGGCGTGTCCGAGGACGGGTCTGAGAGCGGGGTTCAGGGCAGGGCCGGGGACAGGTCTGGAGGCACGTCCGGGAGCACATCCGACGGCGACTCCCAAAGCCGGGACGCCGAGGCCCTCGCGACCCGGGTCGTGGACACCCTGCTGCGCGGGTTCGGCTCCCCCAGCGCGCCGGTCATCGCCTGATGGGAGCTTCCGAGTCGGTCTGATCAGGCAGACCCGGTCTCCGGTGGCCGCCGATGAGCGAGCACCCCCGACGCCTGGGCCGCGGACCTGTCGCCCGCGAGACGCTCTCCCCGCTTTCACCCTCCTGAACTGAGCCCTGACCCTGACCTGGGCCCTGACCTGGGCCCTGGCCTGGGGCGGGTTTGACCCGATCACCCGGCCGGGGTTCTACTGGAGAGGCTCTACGCGCCGCCGTACGACACCGAGGAGGTGATCGGGATGACATCCGGCAGTAGCCCAGAACCATCCCATCCCGTCGCCTTCCCCGCGACGCGAAGCCCCGGCGTCGTCGAGGCGGTCGCCGCCCGCTGTCACGCGAGGTGACGGGTTCTCATCCGTGCCGCACTCCCGGCACGGGACAGGAGGTCCGTCATGACGATCACGATTTCCGTTCCGTTCACGCTGCCGCAGATCCTGCACCGGACGGCTCGTGTCCTGTTCCCCGTCCTGATGCCTCTCGCCCTCGCCCTGGCGGGCTCCGCCGAGGCCGGCGTCGGCATGCACCTGGGGCTGGAGATCGGGCTGCTGGTCCTCCGGCACCTCCTGGGGGTCTGAGCGGGCGGGGCGGCGGCTACGGCCGCACCCGCCTGGCCCGGGACTCCAGGTAGCGCTGCTCGGCCATGCTGGCCGTGGCCTTCGCGGCGCGCCGGTAGTGCTCGTACGCCCCGGCCGTGTCGCCGGTCTTCTCCAGCAGATGCGCGCGCACGGACAGCAGCCGGTGGTGCCCGGCCATCCGCTCGTCCCCGTCCAGCGTGGACAGCAGGGCCAGCCCGGCCTTCGGGCCCTCGATCTCGGCGAGCGCGATCGCCCGGTTGAGGGTGACCATCGGGTTGGGTGCGATCCGCTCCAGGATCAGATAGAGGGCGTGCACCTGCGGCCAGTCGGTCTCCTCGGCCGTGGCCGCGTCGGCGTGCGTGGCGGCGATGGCGGCCTGCAGTTTGTAGGGCCCCAGCTCGGGGCCGGCCAGCGCAGCCTTGATCAGCTCGATGCCCTCGTCGATCAGCCCGCGATCCCATTTCGCGCGGTCCTGCTCGTCCAGCGGCACCAGGTCGCCGGACGGGGTCGTACGGGCCTCCCGGCGGGCGTGGGTCAGCAGCATCAGCGCGAGCAGCCCGGTCACCTCGCCGTCCTCGGGCAACTGGGCGTGCACCATCCGGGTCAGCCGGATCGCCTCGTGCGCGAGGTCGGCGCGGTGCAGTTCACTGCCCGATGAGGCGGTGTAGCCCTCGTTGAAGATCAGATAGAGCACGTGCAGGACGACGCGGAGCCGCTCGTGGAGCTCCGCGCCGCCCGGCATGGCGAACGTGCTGCCGGCGGCCTTGATGCGCTGCTTGGCCCGGCTGATCCTGGCCGCCATCGTGGCCTCCGGCACCAGGAACGCGCGGGCGATCTCGGCCGTGGTCAGGCCGCCGACCGCCCGCAGCGTCAGGGCGACCTGGGAGGCCGCGGTCAGCGTGGGATGGCAGCACAGGAAGAGCAGGACGAGCGTGTCGTCGGTGTCCGGCACGTCCTCCGGTGTCACCTCGACGGCCGCCGTCGCCGACTCCCGCTCACGGCGCGCGTGGTCGCTGCGCATCTGGTCGATCAGCCGCCGGGACGCGACGGTCGACAGCCAGCCGCGGGGGTTGTCCGGCACCCCCTCGGCCGGCCACTGCACGGCGGCGGCGAGAACGGCCTCCTGCACGGCGTCCTCGCACCCCTCGAACCGGCCGTACCGCCGTACCAGCGCGCCGAGGACCTGCGGCGTGAGCTCACGTAACAGGTCCTCGATGACCGGTGCTGTCATGCCTCCAATTGTCCGTCGGCGAACATGACCTGCCGCACCTCGACGCCGAGACCCTCGATCGCGGTGTCCGGGATCTGCGCGGCCAGCTCGATCGCCCGCTCCTTGCTCTCGCAGTCGATCAGGTAGAAGCCGCCCAGATATTCCTTGGCCTCCAGGAAGGGGCCGTCGGTGACCACCGGCTGGCCGTCGCGTACGGACACCACCGCGGCCTGCGACGGGTCGACCAGCGCCTGCGTGGTGATCAGCTCCCCGGACCGCTTCAGTCCCTCGATGAACCTGCCGTGCCCCTCGCCGATCGCCGCCCGCTCCTCGTCGGTCAGCGCGTCGAGCACGGCCGGGTTGATGTGCAGGCTGATCAGGAACTTCATCTCGTTCTCCTCGTGGTTCGCGAGCCCCCTCGGGGCCCTTCCACCGGGTGGTCGGAGCCGGCTCCGCCGTCTTGACATGTACTCGCGTCAAAAAACTCCCGGCCGCTCCGACCGATCGGCGAGACGTCGAGAGAACAGGGAGTTTCGACATGCGAGTCAACCGGGCGTGGCTGGGACTGGTCGTCCTGGCGCTGCCGGCGCTGCTCGTCGCGATCGACGCGACGGCGCTGCTCCTCGCGCTGCCGCAGCTGAGCGCCGACCTGGGAGCCACCAGCGTCGAGCAGTTGTGGATCAGCGACAGCTACGGGTTCATGGTGGCCGGTCTGGTCATCACGATGGGCACGCTCGGCGACCGGATCGGCCGCCGGCGGCTGCTGCTGATCGGCGGAGCGGCGTTCCTGGTGCTGTCGGTCGCGGCGGCCTTCGCGGCCGATCCGCTGATGCTGATCGTCGCGCGTGCCCTGCTGGGCGTCGCCGGGGCGACCCTGGCACCGTCCACGCTCGCCCTGATCACCAGCATGTTCCGCGACGAACGGCAGCGGGGCAAGGCCATCGCGATCTGGGCGGCCTGCCAGTTCACCGGCGGCGCGCTCGGGCCCGTGCTCGCCGGGTTCCTGCTCCAGCACTTCTGGTGGGGATCGGTGTTCCTGGTCGCCGTGCCGGCGATGGCGTTGCTGCTGCTCGCCGGGCCGGTGCTGCTGCCGGAGTTCCGCAGCGACCAGGCCGGACGGCTCGACCCGGCCGGCGTCGTGCTGTCGCTCGCGGCGGTGCTCCTGACGGTCTTCGGGATCAAGCAACTGACCGTCGCGAGCGGCCCGGCCGTCCCGGCGGGCGCCCTCGTCGCGGGCGCGGGCTTGGGCTTCCTGTTCGTACGGCGGCAGTTGCGGGTGGAGGCGCCGCTGCTCGATCTGCGGCTGCTCCGCAACCGCCCCTTCACGGCCGTGCTCGTCGCGCTGGTCTTCGCCGGCGTGGCCATGGCCGGCACGGGCCTGATGGTGACCCAGTATCTGCAGGGCGTGCTGGGCCTCTCCCCGGCCGTGTCGGCGTTGCTGTTCGCGCCGATGGGCCTGGGCACGGCGGCCGGCACCATGGCGGCGCCGGCGCTGGCCCGCCGGGTGAGGCGGACGACCGCCATCGCCGGCGGACTGGCGGTGTCGGCGGTGGGCGGCCTGCTGCTGATCGGCGCCGGTGTCGGCGGCGCGGGTGCCCTGCCGCCGGTGGTGATCGGCATCACCGTGCTGGCGCTGGGCACGGGCCCGCTGTTCGCGCTGGGCACCGGGCTGGTCGTCGGGTCCGTGCCGCCGGAGCGCGCCGGCTCGGCGGCGTCGATGTCGGAGACCGGCAACTACTTCGGCGGTTCGCTCGGCCTCGCGCTGCTCGGCGTGGTGGCCTCGGTGGTCTACCGCGGCAGGATGGACGGCACGTCCGACTCGCTGGCCGGCGCGGTCGCCGCGAGCCGGCACCTTCCCGCCGCCGAGGGCGCGCACCTGCTGCACGCCGCACGGGAGGCGTTCACGGCCGGCCTGCACGTCACCGGCCTGACAGCCGCGGTCGTCTTCGCCGGGCTGGCCATGCTGGTCCTGGCGATGCGTCCGGCGACCCGGACCGCCACGGCTCCGGTCCCCGGTCATAAGGCCGGTCACGAGGCCGGTCGTGAGGCCGGTTATGAGGTGACTCCCTCGTAGCCGCCTTCCATCGGCACCCGTAACGCGATCATGGCGACGTCGTCCTCCCCCGTCACCGGCATCCCGGTGAGCACCTGGTCGCAGAACCGGTCCAGCGGTTCGCGGGCGAGCGGCTCCGCGCACCGCCGCAGCCGTTCGAGCCCGTCGCCGATGTCCTCACCGCGCCGCTCGACGAGGCCGTCGGTGTAGAGCAGCAGCGTGCTGCGCGGTGGCAACGGTTCGACGGCGCTGATCCACGGCTGCTCGTAGCAGAGGCCGAGAAGCGGGTTGCCCGCTTCCCGGAGGAAGCGGGCCTCCCCCTCGCCGGTCACCAGCAACGGCGGCGGGTGGCCGGCCGCGGAGTAGGCCAGCCCCCAGAGGCCCTCCGCATCCCGTTCCACGCGGGTCAGGGCGCAGGTGACCGTGGTCTCGCCGTTCAGGGCCTCCATGGCGCTGTTCAGCCGCTGCAGGACCTCACCGGGGCACTCGTCACGATCGACGGCGAGCGCCCGCAGCATGTTGCGCACCTGGCTCATGCAGACTGCGGCGGCGAGGTCGTGCCCGGCCACGTCGCCGATCACCAGCTTGACCGCGCCACCGGGCAGCACGAACGCGTCGTACCAGTCTCCGCCGATCTCGGCGGCGGTCGGGCTCGGCTGGTAGCGCGCGGCGAGCTCCAGACCGGGGATATGCGGCGGCTCGGCCAGCAGACTGTGCTGCAGGGCCAGCGCCACCCGCTGGGTGCGCCGGAAGCGCAGAGCATTGCTGATGGCGTCGTGCGTGTGATCGAGGATCTGCCCCATCAGGTCGATGTCGGTCTGGCCGATCGGAGGCCGGTCCCCGCGGACGCAGGCCGTGACCACGGCCGCGACCTCGCCTTCGACCACGATCGGGAGGATGACAACGTTGTGCGCCTCGATCTCGGCGAGCCACCTGCTGATCGCCTCCGGGTAGAGGAACGGAGGACGTCCACGGGGGAAGGACATCTGGGCGGGGCGGCGCTGCCTCACCGCTCGCCGCAGCACCTCGGCGGAGTAGTGCTCCTGCAGCATCGGCAGCGTCGGTATTCCCTCACTTACGGCGCAGCCGAGGCGCTCGGCGACGATGACGTCCGTGTACGGAAGACCGCCGTTCGGCTCGCGAAGCAGATGGACGTCGCAGGTGTCGGCGAGCTCGGGCACGACCACGTCGGCGAGCGCCTGGCACATCTCCTCCAGGTTGGTGATGTCGCTCGCGGCGGCCGCGGCGCGCTCCAGCAGCCGGCGGCGGCGCTCCTCCTGCCACTCCTGCTCGACGTCGGTTGAGGTGCCCACCCACTCCACCACCGCGCCGTTCTCGCGCACCGGAACGGCCCGGAACCGGATGTGCCGGTAGACGCCGTCGCGGGGGCGGACGCGGTAGGTCGCCTCTTGGAGCGGGACCTCCTGCTCGGAGGCCTTGCCCCACCATTCCTCGGCGTACACGCGGTCTTCGGGGTGCAGGGCCTCCATCCAGCCGTGGCCGAAACTCTCCTCCGGTCTCTGTCCTGTCAGCCGCTGCCAGCCATGGCTCTCTCTGGACTCGCCGTGCGGGCCGGTCACCCACACCCCGTGCGCGCCCGCCCAGATGATGCTCTGGTAGCGGCGCCGGAGGCGGCGCAACTCCTTCTCCATGGCGTGCAGCCGCCGCGCGGTGGCGGCCTGTGCCGTGACCTCCTGGACCAGCGCCAGAAGTCCCCACCCGCCATGCTGGAGGGGCACTCGGGAGAGGCTCACCCGGAAGAGACGGTCGTGCCGTCCGTCGCCGCCGTCCGCGGTCGTGGAGACGTCGTCGAGGCGCACCGTACGCCCCGTCGCCAGCGCCTTGTCGAACGCGGCGAGGGTGTCGTGCCCCACGAGGTCGTCGAGAGCCTCCGACACCGGCGCCCCGATCGGCCGGTGCCCGAACATCGCCCGGAAGGCGTTGTTCGTATAGCGCAGCCGATGCTCGACCCCACCGGTCACCAGCACCGCGACCGGCGCCCGGTCGAACACGTCCAGCGGCACCCAGTTTGACTGGCGTTTTCGCGCTGCCGCCGTCTCAGACTTTTGACCGACTTGCACTGCTTCTTCCCCCGGTCCGACCGTGTGCACGCGATCGAGGGCACCCCGTATACCCGCCCTACGACTCGCCTACCTGAGATTACACACGTTTTCCCAGGTCAGAGAGGGAAGAAGGAAGGGTCCTCGTGCCACCGGCGCCACAGGGCCCTCATGCGGCAGCCTAAGCGGCAGGCGCCTCAGGGCACCTGTGCTGCAGTACGAAAAGCCGCGCCACAGCGCCCCCGCGCCGCAGTGCCCCCGCGCCACGGGGCCCTCACGCGGCGGCGGCATCGTCGGCGGGCCCCGGAAACGACGAACGGCGCCCGGGGGCTCCGAGCGCCGTCCACTGGTGCGGGGTGGGGCCGGCTACTTCTTCTTCGCAGCCTTGCCGCCCGCGTTGACCTGCTCCTTGAAATCTGCTCCGGGCCGGAACCTGGGTGCCCAGCTCTCCTCCACCTTGATCGGATCCCCGGTGGAGGGGTTGCGGGCGGTACGAGCCGGCTTGTGCACCATCTCGAAGGCGCCGAAGCCGGTGATCGAGACCTTGTCCCCGCTCGCGACAGCGCTCTGGATGGCGTCGAGGACGGCGTTGACGGCCTCGGTAGCCGTCTTCTTGTCGCCGACACGATCCGTGATCGCGTCGACGAGTTCTTTCTTGTTCATTTCGGTTTCCTCCCCCTTACGCGCTTGAAATTAGGGGACGAGGTCGCGGGACTTCAATCACCATGGGGCATGTTTCGCCTGCTCGGCGTGTCGAATGTGCCGTCCAGATAGGCGATGAAGGCGTCCAGCCGGGCGGCCGCATGGGCTATGTCCCGCTTTGCCACGTCACAGATAGCAAGCAGCCGTCGCGCCAGGCGGGCCTGCTCCTCCTGTGGTAAGGCTAACGCTCTGACGCGGCGATGCGCATCACGCAGTCGCCGCGCCAGCAGCTCATCTACGGTCTGAGGATCGTTCAGACGGTCGTCGGCAGCCATGGCTGCCGTCCATTCTCGTACTCCTCGATGGCGTCCGCGTGACGCAGGGTCAGCCCGATGTCGTCGAGGCCCTCCATCAGCCGCCAGCGGGTGTAGTCGTCGATCTCGAACGAGGCCACGATGTCGCCCGAGCGCACCTGGCGTTCCACCAGGTCGACGGTGATCTCCGTCTTCGGGTCGGCCTCGGCCGCGTCCTGCAGCCGCTTGACGACGTCCTCGGGCAGGACGACCGGCAGCAGGCCCATCTTCGTGGAGTTGTTGCGGAAGATGTCGCCGAACCGCGAGGCGATCACGACGCGGAAGCCGTACTGCTGGAGGGCCCAGACGGCGTGCTCGCGCGAGGAACCGGTGCCGAAGTCGGGCCCGGACACCAGGATCGACGCGCCCTCGTACGCCGGGTCGTTCAGCACGAAGGACGGGTCCTCGCGCCAGGCGGCGAACAGGCCCTTCTCGAAGCCCGTACGGCTGACCTGCTTCAGCCAGACCGCCGGGATGATCTGGTCGGTGTCCACGTTGCTGCGGCGCAGCGGCACGGCCCGGCCGGTGTGGGTGGTGAAGGCATCCATGATGATCTCTTCCTGGGACTGGGGCGGGCGGGCTAGAGGTCGGCGGGGGCGGTCAGCCGGCCGGTCACCGCGGTCGCGGCCGCGACCTGCGGCGAGACCAGGTGGGTGCGCCCGCCCTTGCCCTGGCGGCCCTCGAAGTTGCGGTTGGAGGTCGAGGCGCTGCGCTCGCCCGGCTTCAGGGTGTCGGGGTTCATGCCCAGGCACATCGAGCAGCCGGCCTCGCGCCACTCGGCCCCGGCCGCCTTGAAGACCTCGTGGAGGCCCTCCTCCTCGGCGGCCTTCTTGACGCCCATGGAGCCCGGGACGATCAGCGTACGGGTGACGACCTTGCGGCCCCGCAGGATCTCGGCGGCGGCGCGCAGGTCCTCGATGCGGCCGTTGGTGCAGGAGCCGACGAAGACGGTGTCCACCTGGATGTCGCGCAGCGGCGTGCCCGCGGTCAGGCCCATGTACTCCAGCGCCCGCTCGGCGGCGGACCGCTCGACCGGGTCGGCGAACTGCTCGGGCGACGGCACCGTGGAGCCGAGCGGCGCGCCCTGGCCCGGGTTGGTGCCCCACGTGACGAACGGCGTGAGGGTCGCGGCGTCGATCTCCACGACCTTGTCGAACTCGGCGTCGTCGTCGGTGCGCAGCGTCTTCCAGTATTCGACGGCCCGGTCCCAGTCCTCGCCGGAGGGCGCGTGCGGACGGCCGCGCAGGTATTCGAACGTGGTCTCGTCGGGGGCGATCAGGCCCGCCCGCGCGCCTGCCTCGATCGACATGTTGCAGACGGTCATGCGGCCCTCCATGGAGAGCTTGCGCACGGCCTCGCCGCGATACTCGACGATGTGGCCCTGGCCGCCGCCGGTGCCGATCTTCGCGATGATCGCGAGGATCAGGTCCTTGGCGGTCACGCCGACCGGCAGCTCGCCCTTGACCTCGATGGCCATCGTCTTGGGCCGGTAGGCGGGCAGCGTCTGGGTGGCCAGCACGTGCTCGACCTCGGAGGTGCCGATGCCGAACGCGATGGCGCCGAACGCCCCGTGGGTCGAGGTGTGGGAGTCGCCGCAGACGATCGTCATGCCGGGCTGGGTCAGTCCGAACTGCGGGCCGATGATGTGCACCACGCCCTGACCTGCGTCGCCCATCGGGTGCAGGCGGATGCCGAACTCCGCGGCGTTCTTGCGCAGCGTCTCGACCTGCGTGCGCGACACCGGGTCGGAGATCGGCCCGAGCACGGTCGGCACGTTGTGGTCCTCGGTGGCGATCGTGAGCTCGGGGCGACGCACGGTGCGGCCGGCCATGCGGAGGCCGTCGAACGCCTGCGGGCTGGTCACCTCGTGGATGAGGTGCAGGTCGATGTAGAGCAGGTCGGGTTCGCCCTCGGCACGCCGTACGACGTGCTGCTCCCAGACTTTCTCAGCCAGTGTGCGACCCATGGTTGTGACGCCTCCTCGCGTTCAGACCCCCGCGGTCGTGTCTCTCATGATGAGACGGAAATATCGGGATATGGACACTGTATCTGTTGTTTCCCAACATTGCGTTTGCATCTCGTATGGCGAGACGGCAGTATCGGGGTATGGACAACTCTAGCGGGGTCGGAGTACTCGACAAGGCGGTTCTCGTACTCAACGCCCTGGAGGCGGGCCCGGCTTCCCTGGCACAGCTCGTCCAGGCGACCGGCCTGGCAAGGCCGACGGCCCACCGGCTGGCCGTCGCGCTGGAGCACCACCGCATCGTCTCCCGCGAC
Organism: Microbispora hainanensis; assembly: GCF_036186745.1. NCBI lineage: Bacteria > Bacillati > Actinomycetota > Actinomycetes > Streptosporangiales > Streptosporangiaceae > Microbispora > Microbispora hainanensis. The sequence continues at coordinate 601,916 of NZ_CP108086.1, forward strand.
ACGCAGGGCCGGTTCATCCTCGGCCCCCGCCTGTCGGAACTGTCCACAGCCGCGGGCGAGGACCGGCTGCTCGCCGTCGCCGGCCCGGTGCTCACCCAGCTTCGCGACCTGACCGGGGAGAGTGCTCAACTTTACCGGCGTCAGGGCGACGAGCGGGTCTGCGTGGCCGCCGCCGAGCGCGCCAGCGGGCTGCGCGACACGGTGCCGGTCGGCTCCGCCCTGCCCATGACCGCGGGTTCCGCCGCGCAGATCCTGCTCGCCTGGGAGGAGCCCGACCGGCTGCACCGCGGCCTTCGAGGGGCCAAGTTCACCGCCGCCACGCTCGCGAGCGTACGCAGGAGGGGCTGGGCCCACAGCGTCGGCGAGCGCGAGCAGGGCGTGGCGAGCGTCTCCGCGCCCATCCGCGGCGCCGGCGGCAAGGTGATCGCCGCGGTTTCCGTGTCCGGCCCCATCGAGCGGCTGACCCGTACGCCCGGCCGGATGCACGCCGCCCCCGTCGTCGCGGCCGCCGAGCGGATCACCGAAGCCATGCGCCGCGCGAACTGATCGGAGAGCGGTCCGGGCAGCCCCCGGCGCCCCCTCCCGCCGGTCTTGACCCCGTCGCGTCACCCGGAGCGGCGCCTCGCCGCATTGGTCGCCCCACCCGCCCTGGACACCGCTCCTTCCGGGCAAATCCTGGCGGTCGCGGCACTAGGCTGGCGGGGTGACAGACCGCATCGAGGCAGCCGCCGCTGAACTGCGTCCCCTGCTCCAAGAATTCATCCTCTGGGCGCCGGACAACGCACCCGGCAGCGACCCCGATCTCGTGGGCCCCGTCGCCCTGTGGCATCGGCTGATCGCCCGCAACGACGTCGGGCTGTGGAAGCGTGGAGACCTGCGCACGGTCCTGCTGGAGCGCATGCCCCAGGTCGTCGAGGACCCCGACGCCGCCGCGGACGGCATGATCACCGCCGTCCGGTCCTATCTGACGTTCCTGTCGTCCACCGGACGGCTCTCGCCGGGCTCGGCGTCCCTGGAGACCCTGCTCGCGGAGCTGGACGAGGTCGAGGACGACTTCGTGGACGCGATGGAGGACACCATCGCCGAGCGCGACTGGGACGAGGAGGAGGACGAGCTCGACGAGGACGAGGCCGACGAGGGCCTCGGCGACTTCGAGCCGTTCGCCGACGAGATCGGCGCCCTGCCCACGATCAGGCTGCGTCCCGACACCGAGCTGGCCGAGGCGGCCCGCGGGGTGACGCTCATCGCACAGGCCCGCGACCTGGCGCTGTGGGTCGGCACCGGGCGCAAGGTGGGCGAGGAGACGCTGCTCACCGAGTCCGAGGTGGACGAGGCGGTGCGCACGCTCGGCCTGCCCGACGCGCGCAACATCTGGAACCTGTGGAACCTCGCGATCGACCTGGAGTTCCTCGCCCCCGACGGCGACGACACGGTCAGCGTCGACTCCGACACCGCCGCCTGGCCCTTCGAGGACGACGACGACGTCCTGGACGCCTGGATGCTCGGCCTCCACTCTCTCGACTACGGCGACCCCGAGCTGGACGACGACGATCTCACGCTGGCCCTGTCGGGCCTGACCCGCGCGCTGCTGATCCGCGTGCTGCTGGCCGACGGCACGCGGCCGGTGTCCTCGCTGCGCGAGGAGCTGGCCGAGGCCGCGGCGGAGTACGACGACCTGGGCGCCGACGCCTGGGCCGCGGCCGGCGACCCGCTCGCCTCCGTGCTCGCCTGGCTGACCGGCTACGGCATGGTCACCGTCGAAGGCGACGCGGTGACCCTCACGCCGCTCGGCACCGAGGGCCTCGTCCACATGCTGGACGACGAGGACATCGAGATCGACGCCCGGCCCGCCATCGACGCCATGACCGCGCTCGACCTGCTGTCGTTCAGCGCCGACATGTCCGAGGAGGAGGCCGACGAGGAGTTCGCCGCCTGGCTCGCCCTGCGCGACCCGGAGCGGGCCGCCTCCGAGCTGCTCCAGGCCGCCGCCGAGGAGGAGGCCGACGCCCTCGTGCGAGTCCAGGCCGCCAGCCTGGTGGGCTCCCTGGGCGAGGCCGCCATCCCCGCCTGGCAGGAGGCGCTCAAGGAGCCCTCGCTGCGGCCGTACGCCGCGACGCACCTGACCCAGATGGACGTCGAGGACGCCCCGGAGCCGACCCAGGCGGACACCCACTGGCTGATCCTCGACATGTGGACGATCTCCGCCGGGCTCGGCAGGCCGGAGTTCGTGTCCAGCCTGCACGACATCGGCCCCGCGCAGACGCTCATCGGGCTGCTCGACGTGATCTGGAAGGTCCACCACCCTCACGTCGAGGAGCTGCTGGACCTCATCGGCGAGACCCACCCGGACAAGCAGGTGGTCAAGGCCGCCAAGCGGGCGCTGTTCAAGGCGCGGTCGGGAAGATAGCGCAGGTCGTCGTGCCGTGGGCGTACAGCTTGCCGTCGCCCACGGCCGTCAGCCGCGCCTCCGCGGTCGCGACCGTCCTGCCGACGTGCAGGGCGGTCGCCTCGCACCTCAGCGTTCCCGTGTGCGCGAAGGCGGGACGCACCATGTGGACGTTGAGCTGGGTGGTGGTGTAGCCCCGCCCGGCGGGCAGGCGGCTCATGACCGCGCAGCCCAGCGCCGAGTCGAGCAGCGTCGCGAAGTAGCCGCCGTGAATCGAGCCCAGCGGGTTGTACTGGTGCTCGCCCGTCTCCCCCTCGAAGACCGCGACCCCCGGCTCCACACGGACGAGGGTGAAGCCCAGCGTGCCGGCGATCGGGGGCGGCGGGAACCGCCCGGCGAGCAGCGCCCGCAGGAAGTCGATCCCGCTCATGTCGGCCGGAGGCGTGGTCGTCGGAGCCCACGTATGCGTACGCGTGTTCGCTGTCGTCGTCATGAGTCTAATTTTCGAACTCAGGGTTCCCGTAACGCAAATCGCGCACATCCCGAGGCGAGGAAACCTAGTCTTGTCGTGTGATAACGGCATCACTGAGCGCGGGTGGCGCCCCCGGCTGGCAACAGGGCGTCGATCTCGCCCTCGCGCTCGTGTTGTCGGCGGCGATCGGGCTGGAGCGGGAGATCCGGCAGAAGAGCGCCGGGTTGCGCACGCACACGCTCGTGGGGTTCGGCGCCGCGCTGTTCATGCTCGTGTCGAAGTACGGCTTCTCCGACATCCTCGGCGAGTCGGTGGTGCTCGATCCGTCCCGGGTCGCGGCCCAGATCGTCTCCGGCATCGGCTTCATCGGCGGCGGGCTGATCTTCGTACGCCGCGACGTGGTCAAGGGACTGACCACCGCCGCCGCCGTGTGGCTCACCGCCGCGGTCGGCATGGCCGCGGGGGCCGGCCTCTGGTGGCTCGCCGTCCTCGCCACGGTGGGGAACTTCGTCGTGATGCTGGGGCTCACCCCGCTGGCCGCCCGGCTCCCCCGCTCCAAGCACGCCCAGTCACGGCTGCGCCTGTCGTACGCGGACGGACGGGGCGTGCTGCGCCAGGCCCTCGCCGAGTGCACGGGCCTGCGTTTCGTGGTCGACGAGCTGTCGCTGGAGCAGCCCGGCAGGAGCCACGACGCCGGCACGGTAACGGTCACCCTGCTGATCCGCGGCCCGGGCTCGATCGCGGACCTCACGAGCAAACTGGCCGAGATAGAGGGCGTGGTCGCCGTCGCCTGTGAGGACGCCAACGCCCAGCACTTCTAGCTCGCTTCCAGCCAGGTGGCCGGTCCGGTGGCTAGTCCGGTGGCGGCGGATAGAGCCCGAGCTGTGCGAGCAGCTCCAGTTGGTCGCAGTAGAACTGGTAGCCGATCACCAGCCCGTCCTCGACCGTGGCGATCTGGCAGGCACGCAGGTGGAATCGCCGCTCCGTCGCCTCGATCTCCTCACCGGTCGGCAACAGCAGCGGACCCTTGTGCGTGCCGGTCAGCGTCGACTCGTTGACCGCGCAGTCGCCGACGTCCAGCTGACGCCAGATCAGGTGGTGACAATCCGGAAAGGCGACGAAGAACCTCTCCAGGTATGACGCGACCTCCATGCGCCCGTCCGCCGTGCCCTCCGGGCCCACGATGGCGCCCCGTGGATGAAACAGCAGGGCCGCGCCTTCGACGTCATGAGCGTCCAAGGCGCGCACCAGCCGGTCCAAGATCTCCCGCGCCGATGTCACCGTCCATCACCCCCCGCCCCGTCGCTTCCAGCGTAAGCGGCGGGTCTCGGAGGGTAACCCGGCGCAGCGGGCCATGAGCGGGGCGCGGCGTCCGTAACGGCGAAAACCCCGGCACGGGCAAGTGCCGAGGTTCTCGGTGGATGTAGCCCCCACCGGATTCGCGCCCGCGCAGCGGGCCATGAGCGGAGCGCGGCGTCCGTAACGGCGAAAACCCCGGCACGGGCAAGTGCCGAGGTTCCCGGTGGATGTAGCCCCGACCGGATTCGAACCGGCGCTACCGCCTTGAGAGGGCGGCGTCCTAGGCCACTAGACGACGGAGCCGAGTGCAGTGAAGTAGTCCCGAGCGGATTCGAACCGCCGTTACCGCCTTGAGAGGGCGGCGTCCTAGGCCACTAGACGACGGGACCTTGCACACTGCGCTGTTTCCAGCAGAATCCCTTGGGGGGATCCAGCTGGGGTACCAGGACTCGAACCTAGACTAACGGAGCCAGAATCCGTCGGGCTGCCAATTACCCCATACCCCATCTGCTCGCGGGGGCCTCGCGGCTCTCGCTTGCGACTCCGAAAGAATAGCCCAGCTTGCGACCCACTACCAAAACGATTGCGGCGCGCCTCGCGATCTCGTGATCCGATGCCCCGTACGCAGGGCCGATCCCCCGGAGGAAGGCCGGATCTTCGCTGGTGGAGAACGGCGGTCCTCCTGCGCGCGGGGCCGGATCCTCCTGTGCGAGGCTGGGGGAAACCGTCAGCACCACGTGAGGAGCCGCCAGCCATGACCTCGGCCGCGAACCCCTTCCTCAGCCCGAGCACCCTGCCCTATGGGCTGCCCCCCTTCCAGGAGATCAGGGAGGAGCACTACGCGCCGGCGTTCGAGCAGGGCATGGCCGAGCAGCTCGCGGAGGTCGAGGCGATCGCCGAGAACCCGGAGCCGCCTACCTTCGAGAACACGATCGAGGC